>JAFWCT010000075.1 GCA_017534385.1 Selenomonadaceae bacterium | reverse complement strand
AGCCCTAAGATATAAAGCCATTTGTTGGATTAGGGTACAAATATAAAGCTCATTGAAATGTGAGGGGGTACAACAAATGGCTCAGGGTATTTCTCATGAAACCTACTTGCGCCGAGTTATGATCGTCTCGACGTTCGGCGGTTTGCTCTTCGGTTACGACACCGGCGTTATCAACGGTGCTCTTGCCTTTATGGCGATGCCTGACCAGCTGAACTTAACGCCCGCTATGGAAGGTCTGGTCGCTAGCGGTTTGCTTGCAGGTGCGGCAATCGGTTCGTTTATGGGCGGTCGCATTGCTGATACTGCCGGTCGTCGTAAGATGATTCTGTACTTGGCATTTATCTTTTTCTTCGCGGCGAACGGTTGCGCACTCTCGCCCAACGCTGAAGTTCTTATCTTCTGCCGCTTCGTCTTAGGTCTTGCCGTCGGTGGTGCATCGGTTACGGTGCCTGCCTTCCTGGCTGAAATGGCTCCCGCTGAACGACGCGGGCGCATGGTTACTCAAAACGAGCTGATGATTGTTACTGGTCAGCTCCTCGCGTTCGTCGTCAATGCGGCTATGGGTGTTACCTTCGGTTCGACGGGCAGCATTTGGCGTTACATGTTGGCTATCGCGTCGACTCCGGCTGTTGTCCTATGGTTGGGTATGTTGAGCGTCCCTGAATCGCCGCGTTGGTTAATCGTTCAAGGTCGTATCGGTGAGGCTCTCGAAGTCCTCAAAAAGATTCGTGAAGAGAAACGCGCTCAGAAAGAGCTTGACGAAATCAAAGAGACCATCGCCCTTGAAAGATCCGTTCAGCAAGCAACTTATTCAGACCTAGCGGTTCCGTGGGTTCGTCGTATCGTCTTCATAGCAATGGGCGTGGCAATCTGCCAACAAATCTCCGGCGTCAACTCGATTATGTACTACGGCACGCAGATTTTGACTGAGGCGGGATTCTCCACTCAAGCCGCGCTTATCGGCAACATTGCAAACGGCGTTATCTCCGTCAGTGCTACGTTCTTTGGTATCTGGATGATGGGTCGTCATGGTCGCCGCCCGCTGATTATGACGGGGCAAATCGGTACTATGGCTTGCCTTTGCGCAATCGGTATCGTCTCCAACGTCTTTGACGGCTCGGCAAGTCTGCCCTACGTCGTCTTGTGCTTAACTGTCACGTTCCTTTTCTTCCAACAAGGCTTCCTCTCTCCTGTCACGTGGCTTTTGCTAAGCGAGCTGTTCCCCGTCAGACTTCGCGGCATGGGCATGGGTTGCGCAGTCCTGTGCTTGTGGGTGACCAACTTCTTTATCGGATTCTTCTTCCCGCAACTGCTCTTCAGCTTCGGACTTAGTGCAACGTTCTTTATCTTCGCTGGCGTCGGACTTTTAGGCTTACTGTTCGTTATCAAGTTCGTGCCTGAAACTCGTGGTCGTTCCCTTGAGCAAATCGAGCGCGACTTCCGCAACTATGACAAGGTTAATGCATAAAATTAGGAGGCTTCAACATGGCTAAGATTAAACTGGGTATCGCGCCGATTGCTTGGACTAACGACGATATGCCCGACCTCGGCAAGGAAAATACTTTTGAACAATGCGTCAGCGAAATGGCTCTGGCAGGCTTCACGGGCTGCGAAGTCGGCGGCAAATATCCCAAAGATACTAACGTCCTCAAGAAGGCTCTCGACCTTCGCGGCATGAGTATTGCCTCCGCATGGTTTAGTTCCTTCCTTCTGACCCAACCTTATGAACAAGTCGAAAAAGATTTCATTGCGCATTGCGAATTCCTCCACACTATGGGCGCGAAGTTCTGCAACGTCGCTGAGCAGGGCAACAGCATTCAAGGCAAGTTCGATAAGGCTGTTTTCCGCGATAAGCCCTACAACACCGAAGAGCAATGGAAACTTTTGACGGAAGGTTTAAACAAACTCGGTGCCGTCGCTAAGAAAATCGGCTTGACAATGACGTATCATCATCACATGGGCACGGGCGTTCAAACCTTCGAGGAAATTGATAGGCTTATGGCTGAGACTGACCCCGAATTAGTTTGGCTCCTCTATGACACCGGTCACCTCGTCTGCTCCGGCGAAGATTATCTCGCTATCCTCAAGAAATATCTGCCGCGTATCCGCCATATACACTTGAAGGACGTTCGCATGGAAGTCCGCAACCGCGTCAAAGCTGATAACATGTGCTTCCTTGACGGCGTGCGCGCTGGTATGTTCACAGTGCCCGGCGATGGCGATGTTGACTTTGAACCTATCTTTGACATTGTCAACGCAAGCGACTACGACGGCTGGTATATCGTCGAGGCTGAACAAGATCCTGCTAAAGCCAATCCGCTTGAATACGCTATCAAAGCCCGCAAATACATTCGCGATAAAGCTCACATCTAAAGATTTCTCCTCTATAAACAAAAAGGTGCGCCGACTTTCCCGACGCGCCTTTTCTTTTTTTGTTGAGGTTAATGGTTTATAATGACCTAAGCGGATGCTGTTCTACAGATTTACCTTAGGAGTGATTCCCTTGCTTAAGAAAAAGTTTAAGGTTGTGTCCAACTTTCAACCGACGGGCGACCAGCCTCAAGCTATTGAATCGTTGTCGGAAGGCATTAACGGCGGCTTAAAGGCGCAAGTTCTCTTAGGGGCGACTGGTACTGGCAAGACCTTCACCATAGCCAAAGTTATCGAACAGGTTCAGTTGCCCACGCTCGTCATTGCGCACAACAAGACCCTTGCCGCACAGCTCGCCGCCGAGTTCAAAGCTTTTTTCCCAGATAACTACGTCGGCTACTTCGTCAGCTATTACGATTACTATCAGCCCGAAGCCTACATTGCCGCCACTGATACTTACATTGAGAAGGACGCCTCCATTAACGACGAGATTGACCAAATGCGCCACTCAGCAACGTGTAGTCTCTTTGAACGCCGCGACGTTATCATTGTGGCTAGCGTCTCTTGCATTTACGGCTTAGGCTCGCCCGAAAGTTATTACAAGCTCCTCTTGCATGTTAAGGTTGGGCAAGTGATTGCGCGTGATAAGATTCTGCGGCGGCTGATTGAGATTCGCTACAACCGCAATGACATGATTATTGAGCGCGGCAACTTCCGAGTTCGCGGCGACACAATCGAAGTCACTCCGGCTGGTTACAACGGTCGGGCACTGCGCATTGAACTGTTCGGCGATGAAGTCGACAAGATTAGCGAGTTCGAGATATTGACGGGCAAGGTTATCGGGCGGCGCGATGAAGTCTTTATCTTCCCAGCGTCGCACTATGTCACGGATGTTGATGATTTGCAACGAGCCGAGCAAGCTATACGCTCCGAGATGTCCGCGCAGATTGAGAACTTCACGGCGGCTGGTAAGCTAATCGAGGCTCAACGCATTGAACAACGCACGCGCTTTGATTTGGAAATGATTCAAGAGATGGGCTACTGTTCAGGTATAGAAAACTATTCGCGGCACTTGACTGGACGCAACGCAGGCGAGCCGCCCTTTACTCTGATTGATTACTTCCCAGAGAATTTCTTAACAGTCGTCGATGAATCGCATGTGACACTGCCGCAACTCCGAGCAATGTACGCCGGCGACCAATCGCGCAAGAGTTCTTTAATAGATAATGGCTTCCGCCTTCCGAGTGCAAGAGATAATCGCCCGCTGACCTTCGACGAGTTCAACGACAAGATTAATCAGATAGTGTACGTTTCAGCCACGCCCGCCGAGTATGAGCTTGCCGAGTCTCAAAACACCGTCGAACAAATTATCAGACCGACAGGCTTGCTTGACCCAGTTGTCGAGGTGCGCCCGATTGAAAACCAAATCGATGACCTCATTGCCGAAATCAATCAGCGCGTCCAAATGAACGAACGAGTACTAATCACGACGCTTACAAAGAAATTCGCCGAGGAGCTGACTGATTACCTAAGCGGCGTAAAAATTCGCGTGAAGTATCTGCATTCGGACGTTGTGACTTTGGAGCGGGCGGAGATAGTCCACAATCTTAGGGCGGGCGTGTTCGATGTGCTTGTTGGTATAAACTTACTGCGCGAAGGTTTGGACATGCCGGAAGTATCGCTGATTGCAATCCTCGACGCGGATAAGGAAGGGTTCCTGCGTTCGGACACGTCGTTGATTCAGACAATCGGGCGGGCAGCTCGCAACGTTCATGGCAAAGTAATTCTCTACGCGGACAAGGTTACGGACTCAATGCGGCGGGCAATGGACGAGACAGAGCGGCGGCGGACGATTCAAGAGGCTTACAACGCAAAGTTCCACGTGACACCCAGGACGATTCAAAAGCCGATTGCCCCGCTGATTGAACTGCCGCTTAAGAAGTCCACTAAGAAATCGAAGTCACCGAGCGAGCTGATAAAAAAATTAAGTCCCGCGCAGAAACGGAACTTGGTTAAGAGTTTGACGGCTCAAATGCAAGAGGCGTCGCGGGCTTTGGAATTTGAACGAGCCGCCGAGCTTCGCGACATAATCTTAAAGTTAGAAGAGCACTTATAAACAAAATAGCCCCGACCGTGTGTCGAGGCTGTTTTAATTTGCAATCGAATTATTTTATTAAGTTAAGTTCCTGATGAAAGCCGAATTCCTCTTCCAACTGCTTTTTTGTGATGTCTTTAGTGGTAAGTTTCCTTCGACCTTGATACATGTGCATAATATCTCTATTGTTAACTAAAATGGCGTGTGCAAGGGCATGTCTGAAATATATAAAAGTAAGCGTGGTGGTATTTTGTTGGAACATGCTATCGGAGAACTCAACGCCGATATTCTCAAGAAAGTTCTTCATATCCAGTTTCATTACATGATGATTAAAGTTTTCCACACTAAAAAGCGGCAATTCCTTTGCGAACGAGGACTTCAATATCAAAGATTGAAATGGCGACATATGTCCGTTGCCACCCCACGAACCTAAACGATAATACAAATCGCCGAGGCTGTATTCATATCCAAGACAATATCCGTACCCTAATACACTGTCACATTCTTTAACTTTGCTCTGCGTGTCTGCAACAGCATCTTTATATATAAAATCATCATAATCTATTCTTGTCGTTATAACGTAATCGTAATTATTTATTGCGTCTTCGAGGAGCGTGGCTACTTCCGGGTTTAAATTTGGACTAAACAAATAAGAGCCGCCATCATTTCTCATAAATTTAATCGGCAACGTGGTGTATTCTTCTAACGTAAAGGAAATGAAGTAGTAATTCACATCATCAAAGAATCTAGGATGTAAAACAAAAATCAGCTCGAAATCTTTATTGGTTTGATTCTCTAATGAGTTTAGAACATTTTTAGCTAAAGGTAACTGCTTCAACAAAAAATTCTCGTCGAAAATGTCATGTGGGTACTTAGCATCATAAAATGAGAAGAAGCGCACAAAGATAAAATGCTTGATTGTATTGTTCGCCATAACCTTCCCTCCTAATGATTTATAGATTGTTTGCTTTGACTGTGTGGAATGTAGATACTTACGGACAAAGATTTCTTTTAATTTTAGTCGCCTTTATCATTTTGTCAAGCGACGCTATAAAAAACATTTTCATTGTACAAAATTGACAAGCTGTGGTATTATGGCAGAAAAATTTTTATTGCACGGGAGACGATATGGGAAGAACGAGTTTTTTAGGCAAGAAGCATTTGTACGAGGTCTTGCCGATGTTAAAATGGGTTGCCGAGCAAGTTCCGGGCGGATTCTTCGTCTACTCTGCCAAAGAGCCTTATGAACTTTTCTACGCCAACAATGAGGTCTTGGATATTTATGGGTGCAAAAACCTCGACGAGTTCAAGGAGCTGACAGGTTACACTTTCGAGGGCATGGTTTATCCCGATGACTTCGCCGCGATTCAAGAGTCAATCGAAGAACAGATTGCCGACCCCGATAACGACCGCCTGGACCACGTGGAATATCGAATCACGCGCAAGGATGGTCAAATTCGTTGGATTGATGACTACGGGCACTTCGCAACCTTCCCTGAACACGGCGACGCCTTTTATGTTTTTATCAGCGACATTACGGAACGACGGCTTATTCAGGAGGAGAAGCTGCGTATGGAAATGGAATTAGACAAAGAAAAGCAAGCTAACGAAATCAAAGCGGCGTTTCTCTTCAGTATTTCGCACGACATCTTGACGCCGCTAAATTCAATCAGAGGCTTTACTGAATTGGCAAGGCGGCACATCAACGAGCCAGAAATCTTGAAAGGTTATCTGGAAAAGGTCGACGAAAGTAGCTTGCAAATGCTTAACCTCGTCAATGACCTATTGGACATGAGCAAGATAACCTACGGCAAGACGCAACTGCGCTCCGAGATTTGCGACTTGGAAGAACAAGTTATGGTTGTAGTGCACGCCTTCAAGAGTCGGGCGGAAGTCAAGAACATTTCGTTGGAAAGTGTCATAAACCTGCCGCGAGAAATGGTTTATACCGATGACGTGAACTTAAGGAAGATACTATCTGCCCTGCTTGACAACGCGATTAAGTTCACACAACCAGGCGGGCACGTCAAACTTACTGCGCGCAAGAAGAAGACTTCCGAGGACGCAAATTATATTCGTTGCGAGTTCGTGATTAGTGATGACGGCGTGGGCATGAGAGAAGATTTTATGAAGCGCATGTATGAGACCTTTGAACGCGAGGAAACTTCGACTAAGACGGGGCATATCAGCGCGGGGCTTGGGCTGTCGATAACAAAGAAACTTATCGACGCAATGGGCGGTTCAATCGAAGCCGTCAGTAAGAAGGGTGAGGGCACGACCTTTACTGTTGGCTTGCCATTCAAGATTTATCGCGAGAAAGATGATAAGACCTTCGTTGAGGAGGTTAAATCAATCGTCGCCGACGACAGTTACAATCATCGAATCCTTTTGGTTGACGACATTGAACTCAATCGCATGTTAGCCGAGACGATTTTAGAGGAGTCGGGCTTTTCAGTCGAAACTGTAGCTGACGGCGTGGAGGCTGTGGAAGTTTTTACTAAGCACCCGCCTGGCTATTATGACCTTGTGTTAATGGATATACAAATGCCGATAATGAACGGCTACGAGGCAACGCGGGCAATTCGTGCCCTCGACCGCCCCGATGCAAAAGTTTTGCCGATAATCGCGTTGAGTGCAAACTCCCGCGACGAGGATAAACGTATGAGCATGGAAAGCGGCATGAACTATCACATTGCTAAACCGTTTGACGTGGCACAGCTTATCGCCTCAGTCAACAAGTACATTGCCGCAAGAAAAGAATTATAAAGGAGATTGTAAAATGGAAATCAAAAAGGAACAACAAGGTAGCGCATTGACAATCAAAGTTATCGGACGTCTCGACGCAGGCTCTGCACCGGAATTGTCCAAGGAATTGACGACTGCCCTTAACGACGTGACGGATTTGACGTTTGACTTCGCGGAGCTTAAGTACATTGCCTCGGCGGGGCTTAGGGTCTTGCTCGTCGCCCAAAAGCGCATGAGTAAGCAAGGTTCCATGAAACTTATCAACGTCAGCGAAGCGGTTATGGAAGTGTTGGACATGACGGGCTTTGCAAGCTTAATGACAATCGTTTAACGGAGACTTCTTATGGAAAAGATTACAGTTGATGCGTTGCTCGAAAATCTGCAAACGGTCGTTGACTTCGCGACGGAAAAGCTTGAGGCTCGCGATTGCTCCATGAAAGCCATAATGCAGACTGAGCTTGTCATTGAAGAAATCTTCGTCAACATTGCCAGTTACGCCTATCATCCTGAGATAGGTCCGGCGACTTTTTGCATGGAGTTTGAAGAAAATCCTAACGCCATGTTGATGACTTTCATTGACAGCGGCAAACCCTACAATCCGCTTGAACAGGAAACACCCGATACGACCCTTAGCATTGAGGAGCGCGACGTTGGCGGCTTAGGTATCTTCCTTGTCAAAAAAAATGTCGATGAGATTGCTTACGAGTACACCGATGGGAAAAATATTTTGCGCATGAAAAAATTCTTCTGAGGTTGTTTCGATGAAATGGAACATACAAAAAAGACTGCTCGTCCTTGTCTTGGCTGCGGGGATATTGTCATTCTTGACTTTGAGCGGTCTTTCTTTTTACGGTTTATTGACCGTGCGAAACGAAATGAAGGAGATGGGCGACGACCTAAGCAAGGCGGGCGCGAACTTCACGGAAAACTTAGTGACCTATCAGCTTAAAAGGACGCTCGAAGATTTAGCTAAGGCTCGTGCAGAATTAATTGACAACGAAACGAAACTTATTCGTTCGGACGTGACGGTTTTGGCAAGGACAATGACGATAATCGCCTCTAATCCCAACAACTATAAGCCCGTTAAAATCCTCAATCCGCAATTTGAACCAGTCTATAACACGCAAACTTATCTGACTTACGGTCCCGACGTGAAGCGCGACGGTTTAACGCCAGAATTGGAGCGCGAGATTGGAATTGCTAGCAACATTCGTCTTTTGCTTACTCCGCTTGCAGGTTCTTTTATCAATTATAAATCTTCGTGCTATGTCGGCTCCAAAGACGGCTGGTTCATATGTAGCAGCGTCTTCCCTGATAATAAAGATCCGTTGCCATTCGAGGAGAGTGAGTTCTTTGATTACGACCCTCGCGAACGTCCCTGGTACAAATCGGCGATTGCGGCTAATGGTTCTGTCTTCTCTGACCTCTATTCCCACATGAACATGAGCAATTATCAGCTTATCGGTTGCTCCGCACCCTATTACGATGCATCGGGCAATGTGGCGGGGGTTGTTGGCATTGACGTATCGAACAGCGAAATTTACGAGACGATTAACGAAACGGCTATCGGCTCGGACGGCTCTAGTTTCGTTCTGAATAAGGACGGCAAAATAATTTTCTCTTCACGCACCGAAGGCGAGCTTGCTACCAAAGTTGACGGCGAAGACTTGCGCAGTACTACCAAAAGAAGATTTTCGCGCGCAGTGTGGAAGATGCTACGCGGCGAAAGTGGAATCATGCCCGTGACGATTGACGGCGAAGATTATTTCTTAGCATTCGCGCCAATGGAGAGCACTGGTTGGAGTTTCGGCACCTTGACTTTGCGCAAGGACGTTGATGATATTGTCGAGAACAGCAGAGAATACTTTGTCGCTCAGGTTGAAGGCTTCAGCTTACGATTGCAGGACGAGTATATCTTCTTGACGTTTTGCACAATTATACTGCTTATGGGCTTGCTTTACATTTTATTCACGGTGAGCAATAAAGCTTCGGCTATGCTAGTTGAACCGATTCATGAGCTATCAGACGGCGTACGCGAGATTGCAAGCGGTAACCTCGATAAGAAGCTTGACATTCACACCGGCGACGAGATTGAACACCTTGCCACGTGCTTTAATGCCATGACCGATGACCTTAAAGCTTACATGTCGAACCTAACGAAAGTCACGGCGGAGAAGGAACGCATTGCCACGGAATTGGACGTTGCCAAAGATATTCAAAGCGGCATGTTGCCCAAGGACTTTCCCACTCGTGATGACTTTGAACTGCTAGCGACGATGAAACCGGCTAAGGAGGTCGGCGGAGACTTTTACGACTTCTACTTCATTGACGAGACGCACCTTGCTATAACGGTCGCTGACGTTTCTGGCAAAGGCATTCCCGCCGCGTTGTTTATGGTCATTTCTAAGACTGTGCTGAAAAATTTTATGGTCTCGACGCACAACAGGGAGGGACTAGCCGAAGTTGTCGCCGCAGCCAATGATAAGCTTTGCGCCAATAACGAGGCTATGATGTTCGTTACGGCGTTTGTAGGCGTGCTTGACCTTGAGACGGGTGAATTTATCTTCGTCAACGGCGGGCACAATCCACCAGTTATCTATCACGCGGCAACTAATCATTGCGACTTCCTTGACGTTAAGAAAAACTTCGTGCTCGGACCTATGGACGGCATTCCCTTTATCGAACAGAAGATTTTCCTCAAGCCCGGCGACTTGCTTTATCTTTATACTGACGGCGTAACGGAGGCTTTGAACGTTCGCGACGAAGAGTATTTGCCAGACCGCTTGATTGCCTTTATGAACTCGACGGATTGCACTAAGGACTTGGAGACGTTGCTTAGGAATGTTCGCGGCGACTTGGCAAAGCATGTGGGAGAGGCTGAACAGTCGGACGATATTACGATGTTTGCTTTACGATTCAACGGAGGTGATAAGACTTGAAGAAAATTTTTTTACTGGGAGTTCTCGTCAGTAGTTTGCTTTTCATGCCGACAAGTCACGCCGAAGTTAAAACTTATACGGGCGTGGGCGAATACATGATTGGCGAACGTGACACGCTTGAGATTGCCAAGCAGGGTGCTAAGGAAAAGGCGATGCGCAATGCCTTGGAGCAAGCTGGCGTTTTGGTTATGAGCCGTTCACGCACGGAGGATTTGGAGCTTGTCGAGGACGTGATAACCTCAAGGACGGGGGCTGTCTTGCAAGTTCGCGAGGTCGTCTATGAACGGTCGGATTTAATCGTTAAAGCCATTGTTAAAGTTGACATTGACCCCGAAGACTTGAACCGCCGCTTGCAAAATTCTGATGGTAACAGTCCGAAGAATATTCCGCCTCCGCCTGTGAATCAAGACAACGAGAATCTTTACATGTCGAACAGGAAGGTTGAGGAAGCCAATAACCTAATGAGCGCGGGTAGCTTTGATAACGTGCTGAACCTTTTGACAGAGGCAGTTAATCTTGATTCAAACAACGCCGCTGTTTATGAGAAGTTCGGTTGGTTTTATAAGACAAAGAACGATTACGCGAATGCAATCAAAAACTACGACAAGGCAATCAAACTTGACCCGAACAACGGCGCGGCTTTCAACGGCAGAGGCGAATGTTATCAGGCTCTTGGCGACAAGGAAAAGGCTCGCGCAGATTTTATTCAGGCGAAGAACATTACCACGGCTAGGGAAAAGATAAGGGCGGCTCGCAAGCTCTGCGACGAAGAGAAATTCAACGAGGCAACGCCGCTTGCAAGTGATTCTTTGGCTTTGAATCCTAAAAATGCTTGGGCGTGGTCAACCTTCGGCAACATCTATAACGGTGAGCGCGATTTCGAGAAGAGCATTTTTTATTACCAAAAGGCACTGGAGCTGAATCCTAAAATCGGCGAGGCTTACAACGGTCTGGGGCATGCTTACATGCAGTTGGAAAAGTATGACAAGGCGATAACGTATTTCAGCAAGGCTCTTGAGTTTAGTCCGTTCCATGCAAATGCTTTGACGTATCGTTCTCGCGGCGAATGTTATAAGGCACGCGGCGATATTAAGAAGTCTCAAGAGGATTTTGTTAAGGCAAAGCAGCTCGGCTGGGAGAATTGACAGTGAAGCTTAACATTCACAAAAAAGTTTTAATACTGGTCTTGGGGGCGGGGCTGGTAACGTTCTTGATACTCGGCGTGTTCGCTTATTATGGGCGCGGCATCGTAAGGCGTGATATGATGGCGATGAGTATTGAACTTGGCGAGGAAAGCGCAACCTATGCTGATGATTTATTGATTAAACACCTAAAACAAACGCTCGGAGAACTTGCCGAAGCTAAAGCACAATACGTCGACCGCGAAATGTCTATCGTACGGGAAGAGGCCAAAATTATTGCCGACGCGGTAACAGAGATAATGACGCACCCCGATGATTACTTACCAAAGACATTGCCCGACCCGCGTACCGACCCCGTCAAGCAGGGCGAACCTTACAGGATTTATGCGCCCAATATCCGCGACAACATCACGCCCGAAATCCAACATGAGCTGGAGCTTGCCGCCAACATAAAAGACCTCCTTGCGGACATTCTGGAAAACTACGTGGGCTACAACGCGACGGTTTTTGCTGGCGGGGAAAAGGGCTGGTACATTTGCGCCCGACTTGTCCCCGACGAGAACGGCATTACCGACCTTAATGCGACCATTCATTTTTCTCACGAGCGCATTTACGAATTCGACCCGCGCAGGCGTCCGTGGTATATCCATGCCAAAAGGGAAAATGCCCCTGTAATCTCTGAACTTTATCGCACGATTGAGGCTAAGGGCGAAAACTCTTATGACCAAATCGGAGCGTCGGCTCCTTTCTATGACGCGGCAGGGAATTTGATTGGCGTTGCAGGCTTGGATGCCTCTAACATTGACGTTTATAACTTCATCAATGAATCAAAACTGTTTAAGGGCGGCATAAACTTTGTCATGAACGAACACGGCGAAATTATTTTCTCTTCGCAGACCAGAGGAATTCTTGCCGTGGGCGATGCTGATGACTTGCGCGACACTTACCTAGCTAGGGTGGCGGAGCGCATGGCAAATGGTGAGCAAGATGTTGTTCATATCAAGTTGGATGGTGATAAGTATTACCTTGCCTTCGCCCCGATGAAAGAGAGTGGCTGGAGTTTCGGGATGCTTGTTTCTGAGCATGAACTCTTAAGGGCGACTGCTGGCACGGGAGCATATTTCTTGCAACAAGTCGCTAACCTGCAAAAGAAAATGCGTCAGGAATATTCTTACGTGAACAGTATCTCGATAATCGTTCCCGTGTTGTTATTGGTGATTTTGTTCTTGATGAGCACGAACCTTTCGCGGCGATTCGTCAAGCCGATTCACGAGCTATCGGACGGCGTACGCGAGATTGCAAGCGGTAACCTCGATAAGAAGCTTAACATACAAACCGGCGACGAGATTGAACACCTTGCCACGTGCTTTAATGCAATGACTGACGAGCTTAAAGCTCAAATGGCGAACTTAAAGAAAGTCACGGCGGAGAAGGAACGCATTGCCACGGAACTTGACGTTGCCAAAGATATTCAAAGCGGCATGTTGCCCAAGGACTTTCCCACGCGTGATGACTTTGAACTGCTAGCGACGATGAAACCGGCTAAGGAGGTCGGCGGAGACTTTTACGACTTCTACTTCATTGACGAGACGCATCTTGCTATAACGGTCGCTGACGTCTCTGGCAAGGGCATTCCCGCCGCGTTGTTCATGGTCGTTGCTAAGACTGTGCTAAATAACTTCGCCACGAGCTTTTATAAGCAGAACGGATTGGCACCCGTGGTCGCCGCCGCCAATGAGCAACTTTGCGCGACTAACGAGGCTATGATGTTCGTTACGGCGTTTGTAGGTGTGCTTGACCTTGAGACGGGTGAATTTATCTTTGTCAACGGCGGGCATAATCCACCAGTCATCTATCACGCGGCAACTAATCATTGCGACTTCCTTGACGTTAAGAAAAACTTCGTGCTCGGCCCCATGGACGGCATTCCCTTTATCGAACAGAAAATTAATCTTGAACGCGGCGATTTGCTCTTCCTTTATACTGACGGCGTAACGGAGGCTTTGAACGTCAAAGAGGAAGAGTATCTGCCAGACCGCTTGATAGCCTTCATGAACTCGACGGATTGCACTAAGGACTTGGAGACGTTGCTTAGGAATGTTCGCGGCGACTTGGCAAAGCATGTGGGAGAGGCTGAGCAATCGGACGATATTACGATGTTTGCTTTACGATTCAACGGGGGCGATAAGGCTTGAAGAAACTTCTTTGCATGATGATGTTGGCGGCGATTATGATTGTAGGCGGCTGTTCGACGGAAAGCCATTCGATTACGTCGACTGATACGGAAATTCATTTGGAGGGCAAGAACTTCAACGGCACGAGCGATTCAAAGTCCTTGATGATTAGCGGAGCTTTGGCAGTCGATACGGAGATTAAGCAAGGGCAGATTGAAGTAATCGTCGGCGGCAAGAGTTACACCTTCGATAAGACGCAAGAGACTTCGATTGACGTGCCGCCCGGCAATCACGACATATCCTTTGCGGGGCACGACAACTTCACGGGCGAGATAACTCTGCGTGTCTTGCCGAAGGTTTAAGGGGGCGACGGTTTGGACAGAAGGAAATTTTTAAGGGCAATGGCTTTGGCGGCGTGCGGAATGTTTTTGGGCGACAAAAAAGCAGCCGCCTACATCTTGGAGACGTGGGAGCCGCCGATTAGAAAATTATTCTTGAGGTTTACCGAGTACGAGGAGCGACCGTCTACTGAAGTTATCGTGATTCATCACGCGGGCTTTCCTGACGGCGATAAAGATTCTTCCGCCGAGGAGATTCACAAGTTCCACCAGGAAGTAAACGGTTGGGCGGGCATCGGCTATCATTACGTGATACGCAAGGACGGTACGATTGAGCAAGGGCGCAAGCCTTTGGCGGTCGGTGCACATGCTTATCATCATAACAAGAATTCCGTCGGGATATGCGTTGCGGGGAACTTTGACTTGGTTAAGGTTCCGTCCGTGCAAATGGATTCGCTTAAGCTGTTGACGGCGTGGCTTTGTCAAAGGTATAAGCTAAACCCCATGCAAAAGGGCGTAATCGTCGGGCACAGGGATTTGAATGACACGTCTTGCCCTGGCGATAACCTTTACAAGAAACTTGACGATATACGCCGCTATTGTTGGGACTTTGAATGACTATCTGCGACGCCGAGACCTGCGCGGACTCCTCCAATCGTCATCGACCGGCAAGGGTTTGGGCTTTGGTTTCCTGTTAATCAAATACATTGCCCCGACAAGGATAACGTCCAACACGACAAGGACGTTAATAGCCGTCTGACTGTCGGACTCAGCTCGCGCCCTGTCATCGTAGGTTCCAAGACCTTTGGAGCCGCCAATATAATTCGTCCAGAAACTTTCAAGCTTGCCGACTCCGGAACGTTGCGATATGCCCGCGTCATATGAGGCAATGGACATTGTGTTTGCATGAACGCGATAAATCAGGTAGACATTCGAGATAATCAAGACTGCCATAAGTATTCGGGTAATCGTTTGCTTTGTCATGGGAAGCTCCTTTTAAAGGTTGGGGATTTGCCAATCAATGGGCGTGGCTCCGATTGATTCAAGGAATTGATTCACGCGGGAAAACGGACGACTGCCGAAGAAACCTCTATCAGCTGATAACGGACTGGGATGCGCCGACTCAACGATAAAGTGGCGCGGGTTCGTTATCATATTTTTTTTGCGCCGAGCGGGATTGCCCCACAATATAAAAGCTAGCGGGCTAGAGTGGTCGTTAAGCAGTCTAATGATTCTGTCCGTGAAAGTTTCCCAACCGTGCCCGCGATGAGAATTCGCATCATGCGCCCGGACTGTCAAGACTGCATTGAGTAGCAAGACGCCCTGCCTAGCCCAAGGCTCTAAGCAACCGTTGTTCGGGATAAAGCAGCCTAGGTCGCTACGCAACTCCTTGAAGATATTAATCAGCGACGGCGGAGGCGGCACGTTCGGCAAGACAGAAAAGCTCAAACCGTGCGCCTGCCCTGGCTCGTGATACGGGTCTTGCCCCAAGATTACAACCTTAGTATCCGCATAGCTCGTGAAGTGTAGCGCGTTGAAGATGTCATACATGTTCGGGAAGATTTGCCGCGTGCTGTACTCGTCGATTAGAAACTTGCGCAGCTCCTGATAATACGGCTCGTTCAGCTCGTCCGCCAAAAGCTCCTGCCAATCGTTTTTAAAGATTTGTTTCATCGTGTGTATCTCCTAAACTCGAAGCCGTCAAAGGTTTTCTTATCGGTCAAGGTGAAATCGTCAACGTTCGGGAAGAAAGTATCAGCTTGAGCCTTAGCGTCGACGACCGTCAAGAACAGCTCCGCCGCGTATGCAATGAGTTCATTAAAGACTTGCTCGCCGCCGATAACAAAGTTATCCTCCGCCGCATTGAGGACGTTAAACAGCTCCTCGACACTGCCGACGACCTGTGCGCCCGATAAACCGTCAAGCGTGCGACTTAGGATAATGTTCCTGCGACTGTCAAGCGGCTTTTGATTCGGGAAGGTCTCAAGCGTCTTGCGTCCGTAAATGATTGCGTGCCCCAGTGTAAGCCGTCGGAAGTTCTTTAAGTCGGCGGGAATGCGGAACAGGAGCTTACCGCCCTTGCCCAGCCCGAAGCCTTTATCAACGCACGCGACGAGCTTTAGCTTAAAGTCAATCGGCGAACCCGGCACGCGAACGACTTTATCACCGCGCAGGTTGCAATCAAGCGTCGGGCAAATCTCCTTTAGCGGAATCAATGCAAAGTCACGCTCGAAAAGGAACTTATGCGGAACCGTCAAGCGAACGTGTGAAACCTCCGCGCCGTAGAGAATGTCAATATCAATCGTGCGTGCGCCCCAATGCTCGCGGCGAACTCTGCCCAATTCAGATTCAATGCGTTGCAACTCGTCAAGCAAGTCAAGCGGGTCAAGCTCCGTTGCAATCTTTATCGCGGCGTTAATATAGTTCGGTTGATTGACAACGCCCCAAGGCTCAGACTCATAGAACGACGATACCCGCTTGAGTTCGACGGCGGGGATTTTTTTTACGCGTTCAATCGCCCGCCGCAATGTCAGTTCACGTCCGCCGAGGTTCGCGCCTAAGCCTAAGTAATAAATCATCTGTACCGAGTAATCTCGACTGCCGCACCAGCGAACTTCTCTTTGACGGGCGGATTGGGCTTGCGCAGAACAATCTTCACGCCCTCCAAAAGAAGATAACGCCTAAGCAGGAACTCGCTGATGTCATAGGCGACAGTCTCAATCAGATTGCGCGAAGTGCCGCCGACAATCTTCTTAACGTCGTCAAGAATAAGCGTATAGTCAATCGAGTCGCCCAGGTCGTCAGTCTTCGCCGACTGTGACAAGTCCAAATAAAGTTCCAAGTCCACGATAAAGGGTTGCTCATGCTTAAGCTCCTCTTCCGAACAACCATGCCGCCCTTTGACCTCCAAGCCCTGCAAAATAATCTTGTCCGTCATGTCAATCACTCCTTAGCTTATCAATCATCAGACACATTCGCGAAATCATCTTGACGTTGTGGACGCGAACAATATTGACGCCCTTAGTTATCGCGTCGACGCACAAAGCTCCGGTTGCCTCGTCGCGTTGGTCAAGGCTAAGTCTCGTCGCCCGCCCGATAACGCGCTTGCGACTTACACTTATCAGCAAAGGTATCCTCCGTTCGTTCAAAGTCCTAAGCTCCCTGAGGCGGCGCAATATCGTCAAATCATCGCCGTAAGTCTTCCCGAAGCCAATGCCGGGGTCGAAGATAATTTTCTCCGTGTCAAAGCCGCGAGCTGAACAGTTCTTAACCGTCCGTCCGAAAAAATTTTTCACGTCCTCAACAATGTCAGCCTCCGAGCATTTCTCGTTGTGCATGGCGACGACCGGCGCATTAAACTTTTTGGCAAGGTCAATCATGCGCAAATCTTCCAAGCCGTGAACGTCGTTTATAATGTCCGCGCCCATATCCAAGGCACGCGAGGCGACTTCGGGCTTGTAAGTGTCGATTGAGATTGGCGCACCAAGTTTCTTTATCGCGGGCAGAACTCGTTCAATGCGAGCAAGTTCCTCTTCGGCACTGATTGGAATGGCTTTCGGGTTAGTGGATTCCGCGCCAACGTCAATAATATCCGCGCCGTATTCAAGCATTTGCGCCGCGTGAGCCAAAGCCGTATCGACAGAGAAATATTTCCCGCCGTCAGAGAAAGAATTGGGCGTGAAGTTCAAGATACCCATGACCAGAGTTTTGCCGCCGACCTTGAGACTTCGACCGCCGCTTAGCTTAAAAATTTTCTTCAAGACATCATCTCCCACTTGCATTATAACTTATTGTTCGCGCAAGTTCAAATTGACATTTAGCCGCCGAAACCTTAAAATCCTTTAGCAAATAAGCAGAGAAATGGGAGGGGTCGAAGTGGTTTTATCTAAAACCAAATTGACGACACTGGCGGCAATTATCGCTGCGTCTTCGATACTGTTCGGCGGTTGCGGCGATGATAAGCAACAACAGGCTCAAGTTCAAAAGGCGCAAGTCAAAGCGATGAAGGTCATTCGACGAGACACGCCGCTAGCAAGTGAGTACGCCGGGCATTTGGTCGGCACGGAGGAAGTTCAGGTTCAATCAAAGGTCTCAGGCAACGTCGTCGAGAAATATGTTGTCGGCGGACAATATGTCGAGGCGGGGCAGTTGCTCTATCAAATCGACTCGCGGCAATATCAATCCGCAGTACTTCAAGCGCAAGCTAACTTGGCTCAAGCCGAAGCAGTTCTTCAGCAGTCGATAGCGACTTACAACAACTCAGTCATCGACCTTCAGCGCAATCAGAAACTGTTCGAGGAGTCAGCAATTCCAGAGCAGATAGTCACAACTCAAGCGGCGACAGTTCGCGCAAACGAGGCAACCTGCGCGGCTAACGAGGCGGCAATTTATGCGTGCCAAGCCGCCCTTAGGACTGCACAAGAGAATCTCGACGACACAAAGATTTATGCGCCAATGTCAGGTCAGCTCGGAGTCGACGACGTGGCAATCGGAACGTTCGTATCATCGGGGCAGACGAATCTAGTTACAATCGGTGCGCCCGACCCAATCTTTGTGCAGTTTTCCATAAGCGAGGCGGATTACCTGCACTTCATGACGGTTCAGAATATGCAAAGCGACCATAATCCAATCGACGTGACGATAACTCTTTCCGATGGCAAAGAATATCCCTTCGAGGGTCGTATCGTCGAAGTTGACCGCGAGCTTGCAAATAACACCGGCTCGCTTATCATGAAAGCAATCTTCCCGAATCCCAGCGGTCTTTTGATGCCCGGCATGTTCGCCCGTGTCAAACTCACCGGTGAAGTCATTCCCAATGCAATCTTAGTTCCGCAACGAGCAGTTCAACAGCTCTTAGGCAAATCGTTCGTTATGGTCGTGGGCAAGGAGAATAAGTCCGAGGCGCGCACTGTGGAGCTTGGCGACCAAGTTGGCAGTTATTTCGTCGTAAACAGCGGCATTAACACGGACGATACTGTTGTCGTCGAAGGCTTGACGAATCTGCGCGAGGGCGTTGAACTTGATGTTAAGACTGTCACGCCAGGCGAAATGGGCTTCACGCTTGCGAACGTTACTAGCACTTATAACGCAGACGCCGGACTTAGTGCGCCCAATACCAATCCCAATGCACCCGACAATCTGCGCGGCAAGTAAGGAATAACCTAACATGGAATCAATCTTGATGACCGCAGAAAATTTTTCGCAAATGAACGAGGAACTTGAGAAACAACTTGAGCGATTGAAAGTTAAACCACGCGACATTTTGAACACGGAGCTTTTGGTCGAAGAAATCTTTTGGCTCATGATTAATCGCCGAAACGCCAAGCAAGTTAAAGTTCGCGTCGTCAAAAACTTTTTCGGCAAGGTTCAAGTTCGTATGTCCGCCGCCGATAGTCCGACCTTTTCAGCCGTCAACATTTCGGAATGGAGCGAGGACGAAGATTATTACCGCCTACTGATTCTCAAGGCTAATCGGCAGAGGATAAACTGGTTCCGCGAGAAAAATTTCAGCGTCGTGATAATCAACGTGCGCGACGAAAGTAACCGCCTGATGAAGCTGACTTTGGTGTCAATGGCGGGCGGCGTAGTCTGCGGTGTGTTGATGAATTTAATTCTTTCGCCCGAAATAATTTCGTTAATTGAAAAAGATATTATGACGCCAATCAATACGATGTTTCTGCACGCGCTGAACATGGTTATCGCGCCCGTGATTTTCTTTAGCATTATAAGCGGCGTCAAGGGCATGGGCGAAGGTGTTAACCTCGGCAAAGTCGGTTCAAAGTTAATCGGCTTGTATGTGAGTACAATGGGCATTGCTGCGGCGATTACGTTGATGCTCTCGATGATTTTCTTTCAAAGCGGCGCACCTCAAGTCGCGAAGATTACCGCCGATAACGTCACAGGTCAGCCTTACGAGTTTTCGCTGGTTAAATTTGTCGTCGACATAATCCCGAACAACTTGGTTAGCCCGATTGTCGACGGAAACTTATTGCAGGTGATTTTTATAGCCGTGCTGTCGGGAATATGTTTGACCGCGCTCGGCGAAAAAGTCAAGCTCCTTGAAGAACTCATAAACAACTGCAACGAACTGTTCATGAAGATGGTCGGCATGATAATTTCCTTTATGCCGCTGATAGTCTTTTCCGCGATGATGTCTATGGCACTCGACACGAACACGGAGCTACTTCTGGAGATTTCCAAATTGGTTTTCCTGCAACTGGTCTGCCTTATCTTAATGCTCGGCATCTATATGCTAATGATTTTGTTCTTAGGGAAAATTACTCCGTTGCCTTTCCTAAAGAAAATCCCGTCGATGTGGACTGTACCTTTTGCGACAAGCAGTAGTAGTGTCTCAATGCCCATCACGATGAGGCTTTGCACGGAGAAACTTGGCATTTCGCCGAAGATTTCTTCATTCGCCATTCCGATTGGCACAACTGTTAACATGAACGGTGCTTGTATTGGCTTGTCTAGTATGTCGATTATGTTCTTGAAGATGTACGGCGTGGAAGTCGACTTGAACACTCTGGCGGCAATTTTGGCAATGACCGTGTCGCTGTCCGTCGGAATGCCTGCCGTGCCCAATGCTGGAGTGATTTGCATTCTGACAATCGTCGGTACCTTCGGCGTGCCCAACGATATTGCAGGGCTGGTGTTTTGTATCGGCGCACTCTGCGACAGACCTATAACTTGCTTCAACGTGACAGGCGACGTAGCGGCGGCATTTGTCTTGGCGCGGACTGAAAACTTGACGGACGAGAAAATTTATTTGGGGAACTGATTCCCCGCGAAGGAGACTGCTTATGGCAAAATTTTTTATTCACCGACCAATATTCGCGATAGTCATTGCGCTGATAATTACGCTCGTGGGAATCCTGGCGGCAATTCAACTGCCTATCGCGCAATATCCGCAAATTTCCCCGCCGACAATATCAGTCAGCACGACTTACACCGGTGCTAATGCCGGCGTCGTCAATGAGACTATCGCGCAGGTCATTGAACAGCAAGTAAACGGTACTGACGGTATGGACTACATGAGCTCCAACTCTGACGACACAGGACGCTATAGCTTGCAAGTCGTCTTCGAGGTCGGCACTGATGGCGATATGGACTCGGTTAAGGTTCAAAACAACGTCGCCATTGCAAACGCAAGCTTGCCAGCCGATGTTCAGCGGCAAGGCGTCACCACTCGCAAGGCGTCCAATGAAATGGCTCTGTTCTTGTCAATGTATTCTCCGACCGGTGAATACGACCGCGCCTTCATGAAGAACTACGCCGATATTTATCTTATGGACGAGATTAAACGCGTCGACGGCGTGGGCGATGTTCAAATCTTCGGCCCCGATTACTCAATGCGTATCTGGCTCAACCCCGATAAGCTCGCCGAGTACGACTTGACTGTCTCAGACGTTTCAGCCGCCATTAACGAACAAAACCTCCAAGCCGCCGCAGGGACTATCGGTTCAATGCCGCTTGCGCAAGGTCAGGAAAAACAATTCACCGGCAAGGTTCAAGGGCGTCTCACCGAGATTGAACAGTTCGAGGATATTATCCTCAAAGCCAACGACGACGGCACCTTTGTTTACATGAAGGACGTTGCGCGTATCGAGCCTGGTCAACGCCAAAATAATATCGTCGCGAAGTTCAATGGCTATCCAGCTGTCGGCTTCGGTATTCAGCTAACCAGCGACGCAAATGCAATGACGACTGTCCGCGGCGTGCAAGACATTATCGAACGTCAACGCCCAAACCTCCCGCCAAACCTCTTTATCAGCGAAATCTTTGACAGCACAGATTATATCCGCGCCTCAATCGAAGAGGTTGCTCACACTTTCGTTGAGGCGTTGCTCCTCGTCGTGTTAGTTATCTTTATCTTCCTGCAAAGTTGGCGCGCAACGTTGATTCCGCTACTTGCCGTGCCCGTGTCGTTAATCGGAACGTTCGCGGCATTTATCGTCCTTGACTTCTCAATAAATACGCTAACACTATTTGCAATGGTCTTGGCAATCGGCTTGGTCGTCGACGACGCCATTGTCGTTATCGAAAACGTCGAACACCACATGGAGGAAGGACTTCAACCCGTGGACGCAACTGAACGCGCTATGGACGAAGTTCAAGGCCCAGTCGTGGCGATTGCATTCGTACTCGCGGCGGTGTTCGTACCGGTTGCTTTCCTAGGCGGCATGATGGGCGTCCTCTATCGGCAGTTCGCGCTGACAATCGCAATCTCTATGGCTCTGTCAGCCTTCGTCGCGTTGACTTTAACACCAGCCCTTTGCGCAATGATTCTTAAGCCTAAAGACCCCAACGCTAAGCAAGGACTCTTCGACAAGTTCTTTAACGGCTTTAACAACTGGTTCGACCGCACGAAGAATTCTTACGTTAATATCGTCGCGGCGTTCATCAAACGTTCAAAGCTCGCGGTAGTCTTCCTGCTGATAATCCTCGGTGTTACGGGATTGATTTATCAGCGGCTCCCGTCTACGTTCGTGCCTGAAGAGGATCAAGGCTACTTCTTCACGTCAATAAGCCTGCCCGAAGGAACTTCAATGAATCACACTGTGCAGACGATTGACAAGCTCGGCGGCGCGGTTATGAAGGAAATGCCTGGGCTAAAGAACTGCATGATGATTACGGGCTTTGATATTCTGTCGTTCGGTGCGAAACCTAGCGCGGGAATTATCGTCTGCGGCTTGGAGGATTGGACTAAGCGCGGCAAGGAGGCTTCCGTCAATGCGTGTATTGGGACGATGTTTAGGCTCGGCGCAATGACTGTTCCCGAAGCTCAGGTTATCGCGTTCAACCCGCCCGCACTGCCCGGCTTAGGCAACGTCGGCGGCTGGTCAATGCAGTTACAGGATATGGCAGGGCATACGGACACGGAGCTTGACGACTTGACTAAACGAATCGTCGCCAAAGCTAATCAGCGTCCGGAAATGCAAGGTGTGCGCACGACCTTTAACATTGCCTCGCCGACCGTCGAATACGAGATTGACCGCGAAAAGGTTAAGCTCCTCGGCGTGAAACTTTCGGACGTGTTCACGGCTCTGCAAGTCAACTTTGGCGGTATGCAAGTCAACGACTTTAACAAGTTCGGGCGCACGTATAAAGTTATGCTTCAATCGGATGTGCTTTACAGGTCGGAGGCTGACTGCGCAAGGTTCGTCTTCGTCAAAGGTTCTGGCGGGCAAATGGTTCCGCTTATGAGTTTAATCACGCCAAAACTTTCGACAGGCCCCACGCAGATTTCTAGGTTCAATGCGGCGCGTGCAGTGACGATTCAAGGTAATGCGGGCGCAGGTTACAGCTCTGGTCAAGCAATGGCGGCAATAGAAGAAATCGTCAACGAGGAGGCGGGCGTCGGCTTTAATATCGAGTGGTCGGGGCAGTCTCGCGAAGAAAAGAAAGCGGCTAGCTCTACCGGTCAAGTCTTGGCGTTGGCGTTAGTGTTCGTATTCCTAATGCTCGCCGCGCTGTATGAAAGTTGGAGCGTGCCTTATGCGGTCTTGCTAAGCGTGCCCACAGGACTTTTCGGCGCAGTCTTCTCGGAATACTTCTTAGCGTGGCTTGAGGCGTTACTCAACAACGGTCAGCAAAACGCCGGACTTCAAGATAGCGTCTACATGCAGATTGGTATCATCATGATAATCGGTCTGGCGGCGAAGAATGCAATCCTAATCGTCGAGTTCGCAAAGGTTCGTGTCGATAGAGGAATGCCACCGATAAAGGCGGCGTTGGAGGCGGCTGGCTTGAGACTTCGCCCAATCCTCATGACATCGTTTGCCTTTATCATCGGCTGCTTGCCACTGGCTATGGCTTCGGGCGCAGGTTCTGCCGCTAGAAATGGTATGGGCGTGGCGGTCGTCGGCGGCATGTTATTCGCAACGACGCTGGGTATCTTTGTTATCCCCGTGCTATTCGTCATAACAGAATACGTCGCTAAGAAGCTCGGCTTTATGAAGCAAGAGAAGCAGAAATCCTCAATCGACTACATGTAAGGCAAAACTTTAACCGTCGGGCAAAACGCTCGGCGGCTTTTTAGTTGTCCTATTAGGTATTGATATTGAACGCTAGGAACGTCGACAATGAAAAATTTTTTGATAAAATATCTTCCAGATAAACAATTTGGGAGGCAAATCATGAAAGAAGATTTTCAAGCTGAAATGCGCTGTATCGGAATGAAAATTGCTGGCTTTCGCAAGCTGAGGAAAATGACTCAAGAAGAGCTAGCTGACAAGTTAAACATAAGCAAAAGTTATCTGTCACACATAGAAAGTGCCTCCGCAAACAAAAGTATTTCTCTGCCAATGCTGATAAGAGTTGCTAGGGCTTTGGACGTGGAATTGGCTTTGCTCACTGACATTGACGGCATACATGATTCGGACTTGAAAAATTTTTGGAGCGACATGAAAGACACGTTCGAGGTAATGAAAAAGCTTAACGATGATATGGATAGAATGCTTGAGCAATTCGAGAAGGCAGATAAAATCTTTTCCAACAAAGGCGGTGAATGATTATGGCTTCAAAGAACGTGAATTGTCCTCACTGCGGGCGCAAGCTCGGTGCTTACCCAATCGATACGCCCCGCCCTCAACGCACTGGCGGCACTTGTCCCAGTTGCGGCAAACGCTACAGCGTCGAATACGGGCAAGGCAAACTTAAAGTCAGCAAAGTTTAGGAGGAATTGTTTATGGGATTTTTCAGCGACTTGTATAACAAAGGAACGGAATGGGCAGAAGAAATTCAAGAGTATTATCGCGAAGGAATGAGCATGAGCCGCGAAGATTTGCGCGAAGAACTCAGGCGTTGGCGCAGAAGTCCTAGCAGCGCACGTTATCAAGGTTACATGAAGGCGGCAAAGGAACGCGGGCTTGCTTAATTGGAGATGACTAGTTAGACTGCGGAGCAAACGTTCTGCGGTCTTTTTTTATTGTCTGGCAATGTTTTACAATCGCACGGCTCTTTGATATAATTCACGGCAAAATTAAGATGACAAAGGAGCAAGACTATGACGAAGCAAGAAGCATTAGAGACGGCAATGAAGAAGATTGAAAAGGACTTCGGCAAAGGTTCAATCATGCGGCTGGGCGATGATACTACGCGCAAAGATATTAAAGCGTTGTCGACGGGGATTTTGCCGCTTGACATTGCCTTAGGCGTCGGCGGACTTCCTCGCGGCAGGATAACCGAAATTTACGGACCTGAAGCCGGCGGTAAGACGACAGTTACCTTGCACATGATAGCTTCAGTTCAACGTCAAGGCGGCACGGCAGCTTTCATTGACGCGGAACACGCCCTAGACCCCACGTATGCAAAGCGGCTCGGCGTCGACGTAGATAATCTTTTGCTCTCTCAACCCGACACCGGCGAGCAAGGGCTTGACATTGCCGAGGCTTTGATTCGCTCTGGTGCTGTTGATATAATCGTTGTGGATTCGGTCGCCGCACTTGTTCCGAAAGCCGAGATAGATGGCGATATGGGCGATGCGCAAGTTGGACTGCACGCACGAATGATGAGTAAGGCAATGCGTAAAATGGCGGGCGTCATAAGCAAGACTGATACTATAGCGGTCTTTATCAATCAAGTCCGCGAGAAGGTCGGAGTATTGTTCGGCAATCCAGAGGTGACGACGGGCGGACGCGCTTTGAAGTTCTATTCGACGATTCGGATTGAGGTCAGAAAGGGTGAACCGATTAAACAAGGTTCGGAGGTCGTTGGCAATCGCGTCAAGATGAAAGTTTCAAAGAACAAAGTTGCGCCTCCCTTCCGAGCTGCCGAGTTCGATTTGATTTACGGCGAAGGCTATTCCCAACTCAGTAGCGTTATCGATATGGGCGTTATGTTTGATATTATAAGGAAGGCAGGCTCGTATCTTTACTACAATGACATCAAGCTTGGGCACGGCAAGGACAACGCCAAAGTTTACTTGACCGAACACCCCGAAATTATTAAGGAGATAGAAGATAAGATTCAAGAGACGGCGACTAGTTCGATAAAACTGGTAACGACGACGGAAAGTGAAGACTTCGAGACGGAGACTTTTGTTGACGATGATTAAGCAAAACAAAACCGCCCTACAGAAGGCGACGGACTTGCTAGCACGACAAGACCAAAGTTCGACAGTCCTAAGGCGGAAGTTGTTGATTAAGAATTATGACGTTTCCGAGGTCGATGAGGCGATTGACAAGCTTAAGAAGGCAAACTATTTGGACGACGAGGAGACTTGCCGGCAACAGTTTGAAAATCTCTACGCGGAAGGTAAGCTAAGTGTTCGGCAGATTGTCTACAAGCTTATGCAACGCGGCTTTGACAAGAATTTTATCGAAAAGCTTATCCCCGATGACTCGGACGAACATGAACGACTTGCGGCGGCTCGACTGCTGGAAAAGAAATTCAAGCGGATTGATAAGCGGACGTTCAAGGTTAAGGCGTGGCAATTCTTAGCGGCTCGCGGCTTTGGCGGAGATATTATCTCGTCAGCTATCGGAAACTTTTTGCAGGGTGAATGACGTTCAGGGCGGTTTCATTTAAACTATTGACACGGAAGGGATATTGGTTATAAAATCACGGCGGCTTAGGGCAAAAGTCCTAGCCGATTGACTTTGAAGGCGGCGACTTGATCACTTGCCCGCCCGTAGAACTCAAGCGATTGAGTTCGATTTCCCATGTTACCCTTGCCCGCAAATGTTCGGAGCAGGTTTATATATTTCGACGCTTGGGAGCTTGAAAGGCTCGCAGAAAGGCGGCGGCTCACCTAAAGCTTGATCAGCTGATGCCGTTACCTTTTGTGCGAATCGTCAAAGCAACGTCGTAAACTCTAAGGGACGAGAATCCCGCTTAGATTCTTCCCCAAGTCTTGAGTGGTTAGCTCGTTCTACGGCAGGCGGCGCGACTTGAACCTGAACCCGCAAGTCCGGCGCAGAAATCCTACACAGCTTGAGACTTCCCCAAATCTTAAGCAACGTACAAAAAACGTAGCTCGAAGCTGAACCCGCGAGCTACGCACTAACAAAGCCTACACATTCTGGAGCCACGGCAACGGTCGCGGCTCTATTTTCATGCATCAACGCTTAAATTCCTATCAGCAAGAAGATTCATCGTCGCGATAACCTCCGTGCGTTCGTCAAGACTAATTTCCGCCGACAAGAGTTCCTCATCACGACCGCTTAGGGCAATGACTTCGCCGCGAGGATTGACGACCTCCGATAAGCCCGAAGAGTTCGCGAAGACTACGAAAGCTTGATTCTCAATCGCCCGCGCCTTAGTCAAGACTTGTCGCGGCGTCAGACGTTTCAAGCTCCACGCGGCAGGGATAAAGATAATCTCCGCTCCCGCCAGCGCAATATTCCTTATGAATTCGGGAAAGCGCAGGTCATAGCAAATTGCCACGCCGCTACGCACGCCGTCCAACGTCACGACAGAAACTTTATCGCCCGCACTGAAAACTTTGTCCTCGCCCGCAAAGCTGAATAGATGCGTTTTATCGTAAGCCGCGATGACCTCGCCGCGACGATTGACGACGTGGCAACGATTGAAAATCTTCCTGCCGCTCTCGACGATGACTGAGCCGCCGATTATGTTCACGTTGAACCTTTTAGCCGCCGTGCAGAGGAATTCAATCGTGCGCAAGCCGTCAATGTCCGCGAAAGTCTCAACAGGCATGGGATAATAACCTGTCGACCAAAGCTCCGGCAAAAGTATCACGTCGGAAGAGTGCGCCGCCTCGATTAGTCTTGCCGCCGTAGAAAAATTTTCGTCGACCTTGCCGAGCTCCGATTTGAATTGTGCGATTGAAACTATCATAAGTGCGCCTTCATGCGTAAAATTCTGCGGACGGATTCATTAATGCGTTGCTCGGAAATTTCGCCGCGCTGAACTGCCGCAAGTATGCTGTGATAAACAATCTGCTGGCTCTCGTAGTTGTGGCAGACAAGCGCAATATCGCCGCCCGCAAGAATCATCTGCACGCCCAGGCTAGCCAAGTCCGTATGGTTCTTAATCGCGCCCATCTCCAAATCGTCAGTAATCACCACGCCACTAAAGCCGAGTTCGTTACGCAAAAGTCCAGTCATGACGGCAGGTGACAGGCTCGCCGAGTTCACGGGGTCAAGTGCGTCGTATCTCAAATGCCCGACCATAATCATAAAGCGCGAATTGTCATGCCCGCTGATAATCCTCTTGAACGGCGGCAAGTCTTCGGCGTCGAGAATGGCTTTGCTGTCCTCGACGCTTGAAACTTCTTTGTGCGGGTCAATCTTGCTCTTGCCAATGCCGGGGAAATGTTTCAGCGTGTAGAGAAAGTTTTCAGCCTCGTAACCCTGCGCGGCGGCTTCGACGAATTGAGCAACTAGTTGCGGGTCATCGCCAAAGGATCGAGTATCACGGCTGCCAACGTCCGCCACGGGTGCAAAATTTATGTTCACGCCGATACTTTTTAAAATCGTCGCATTGTGCTTAGCCCAATAAGTTGCGTTGACTGGGTCGCCACTTTGACCGATACTTTCCTGCGACGGCGCAACCTCCAAAAAATCTCTGCCACGAGCAACGCGCCCGCCTTCCTCGTCGAGTGCAAAGAACAATGGCACCTTCTGATTAGCCGCCGCCTCAATGTCGTTAGCGAACTTCTTAGACTGCGCGACGCTCTCAAGGTTCCTGTCAAAAAAAATAACGCCGCCGAAGTGGAAGTTGTTCAGCGAATAAATTATGTCATCGTTAAGCTCCTTGCCGTAGACGCCAACCATCACCATCTGCCCAACTT
The DNA here is from genome assembly GCA_017534385.1 of Selenomonadaceae bacterium. Taxonomy (GTDB): domain Bacteria; phylum Bacillota; class Negativicutes; order Selenomonadales; family Selenomonadaceae; genus Quinella. The sequence continues at coordinate 3,127 of JAFWCT010000075.1, read as the reverse complement.
TTTCCTCAAGCGTCATCGAGTTCAATTTCTCTTCGATTGGGTCGGGCGGCAATACATCGGCTTGAACCTCTTTAACCTCGCCGCAACCCGTCAGCAATATCATCAGCGCACACATCATCATAAAAAACTTTTTCATGTCATTTCCTCTCCAAATTCACGACGCCAGGATTTTTTATCTGCCACGTGCCGTCCCCGTTTAGATTGACAATCGCCGGCAACTTGACGAAGTACTTCCGATAAACGCCGTCTTGATAATTCAATGCAAAGATTTCCCTCATGCCGCCGTGCTCGTGCAGTTCCTCATCGCAAGGGTTCATCGGGTTGGGTACTACGGCATATTCATCAAGCTCGCACTTGAACGCCCAATAGCCGCTGTCCTTAACGTCGATTGCCGTCCGAAAAGTCATCGCTCCGCCGTAAGTCAAAATCCTAAGCTTATGCTCCCGAACAAACTTTTCACAGCGCATGAGTTGTCCGGGATTCTTCATGACCTCCGCCAACTTGTTATAATCGTCGACGAAGTTAAGCCACGGGTCTTGCGGAGCTAGCGGCGTTATACTTGAACTTTGCGGCTCCGATAAATCCAATCCGAACGGCTCAGCTTGTGGAACTTCCGAAATAACTTTTGGCTCCCGTATCTGGTTGACCTTCTCTTGCAACGTAGTCAAAGTTTTTTTCATGCGCTTAAGCTCCGTTTGAATTCGTTCAAGCTCTGCGGTCTTATTGCTGTTGCTTGACCAAAGATAAGCCACCGCGAACAGTAGCACGACACCTAATCCCAACGCCAGAAAGTTCAGTGCTCCCGAAAAACTCGATACCATTGCTTCTTCCATACCTCGCGACCTCCTTTAAAATCCAAAAAGCCCGCGCCGTTCAAGACGCAGGCTTTTAATAATTTCAAGATTGGCAGGGGTAGCTGGACTCGAACCAACGAATGCCAGATTCAGAGTCTGGTGCCTTACCAACTTGGCGATACCCCTTTGGTAAAACCGTTGTCATTTATACCACACGGCGTTTGCTTTGTCAACCAGATTATTTCTTGTCCTTATCCTTATCCTTGTTCTTATCTTTCTTGTCCTTCTTATCTTTTTTATCCTTCTTAGACTTCTTATCTTTATCCTTCTTGGACTTCTTGTCTTTAATGTTGTCCTCGAAACTGGCGACGCTAGCGCGATAGGTATCAACGAACATCTTATTATCAAGGTTCGCGCTTATCAGCTGAATACTTATGCAACGACCTTCAGGCGAACGGAAGAAGGTATAAATGTATTGCTTATCAGCAACGAATTCGCCTTCGACCGCGCCGGTATCTGGATTGAGGACATCAATCTTATCGGCAGTGATGGCGGAAACGCCTTTATTCTTCTTGGTAATGTTCACCAGTCTTGCGTCCGCGAAGCCGCCATTCTTCTTTAGCCCTTGCAAATACTCACCGATAGCCATCACGGAGCCTTTGTTGAAGTCGGGAACCGCATTGGTGTCGAAGGCGTCGACTTGGATAATATAGCCGTAAAGAACGTCGATACCTTCATTCACGAACACTAACATCTCGCCGTGCTTATCAGTCTCTTGCCAAGGATTTTCGACTACGGCAATCGGTTTAAAGGGGCAAGTGATTGTGAATTTAAAGTCCTCGCTCGTATAAACGTAAGGACCTTCTTCGGGAGTTTCAGCTTCAGTCTCTGTAGCCTCCTCGGCAAAGGCTGTAGCCGTCAGAATCATCATCAGCAATGCAGTCAGGAAAAAAAATTTACGCAACGCCGCTCACCTCATTTAAAATGTTTTCCGCCGTATTGTATCTTATCTGAAAAAAATATGCAAGGTTTTAACGAAATTATAAGCGGGCAAAAAAATAACCCGTCGCGTTTCGCTGACGGATTACTTTTTGTTCGATTGTTAATTGACAGGCTCGACGAAGAAATTTTCGGCAAGCGTGTCGCTTATCGTGAATTCGCCGAGGTTGTTTACGAATCGTGAGGAGGCACCATGAAAATCGCTTCCGCCCGTTATCAGCAGATTATATTTCTTAGCAAGGAAGAAATAATGTTGCGTATCTTCGGGCTTGTGGCAGGGATAATAAACTTCCAACCCGTCCAACTTTTTACACAGCTCCTCGACAAGTTCATCATCGCCGATAAGTTTTGGGTGAGCCAACGTCGCTAAGCCGCCCGCTTGATGAATAACGTCAATTATCTCGTCTACTTCGGGCTGATAGCGCGGCACATAAGCGGGGCAACCCTTGCCGAGCATCTTTTCAAAAGCCTCGCGAACAGTTTTGAACGCACCGATTTTAACTAAAGTTCTGGCAATGTGCGCCCGTCCGATTGAACGACTAGTGCCCGCGATTTTCAAAACGTCTGCCTCACGAATGTTGTACTTTTTGCTTTGAAGTATGCAAATAATTTTGCTAAATCTCTCCCAACGCGCCTCAATAATCTTATCAATCATTTCTAAAAGAGCTTCATTGTAAATATCAATGTTGTAACCGACAATATGAATGTCTTTTTCAGGATGATTCGCACTAAGCTCGACTCCAGGAATTATATTTACGCCCCTTCCTGGATAAAGCCCGTTTTCATAGAGCTGGCGAACACCATCAACCGTATCATGATCGGTAATACCCAGATAATGGAGACCGATTTTTTTCGCCGCCATCACGAGCTCTTCGGGGGAATATGACCCGTCAGAAAAATTCGTGTGGGTATGCAAATCGCCGGGCATTTAACTTTACCTCCGTACCTTTTGACAATGTTCACCTTCACGGCTTCATAACATATTGGGTGCCTTTGGCGGAGTGAGGAATTAACGCGGTTCAACTATGAGTTTGATAGCAGTTCGTTCACTCCCGTCAATTTCAATGTCCGTAAAAGCAGGAATGCAGATGAGGTCTACGCCGTGCGGTGCCACGAAGCCGCGTGCAATGGCAACTGCTTTAACCGCTTGGTTCAGCGCTCCGGCACCTATCGCCTGCATCTCGGCACTTCCTGTTTCGCGGATGACTCCCGCGAGTGCGCCGGCGACGGAATTGGGGTTAGATTTGGCTGATACCTTTAGGATTTCCATGATTGCTCCTCCTCCCTTGTTGCATTTTTCTGTTGTAGTAGTTTTCTACCTGCTGCGGCTCCTT
>JAFWCT010000074.1 GCA_017534385.1 Selenomonadaceae bacterium | reverse complement strand
TGCCCGGCATCCAAAGGGTATTGTCGCCCTTCATGCGGTGCCAACGGATTAAAATATCTTGCAACGTCTCGTCGAGGGCGTGCCCCATATGAAGTTGCCCCGTGACGTTCGGCGGCGGTATAACAATGCAATACGGCTCGCCCGCCGCGTCGGCTGTCGTGTGGAAGTTTTTATCTCGTTCCCAAGCCGCGTAAATTTCTTTCTCAAATTGTTGCGGCTCGTAGGTCTTCGATATGTTGCTCAAGGTTTGTGCCTCCTAATGTGAAATTATTTGCCATAATAAACTGCCGCCGCTTTAAAGTCAAATATCCCCGAACTCGCGAAAAATTTCTCGGCGCGGCTGATAAAGAATAATTGCTATGGTATATAAGCAACGATTAAAGGTTTTTGTTTTAAGGAAGAAGATGATTCTTATGGCAGTGCTTGAGAATTCTATCGACAGTACTTTAGTCAGCGACACAAGCTCGGCGGATTCAATTGTTAATGGTGATTAATACTACGACGATACCGACAGTTCTTTTCATTACTTCGGTTTGAAAGCCACAATCGACGGCGGCTTCATTACGCTCAAAGACTTCACCGCCTCGACTTTTCACATTAACGACGACGTTTATAAAATCAGCGGCTCCAAGCTTGTTAAGAAATAATCTGTGTGAACTTTAATCCCGTCGACGAGGCGGGATTTTTTTGCCGTTGTCAAAGACTTTCGCCTGTGCTAAGCTTGCAAAAAGTTTTTAAAAGGGGTGAGTTATCATGGCGACTCAACAGGAAGTCATCAAGCAATTCATGAAGGCTTTGGATGGGCACACCTTCAAGCGGAGCAGTTTCAGTAGCGATACGGCTCTCACGACAAAAATCCTCGACACCGCAATTAAGAAGTGCTCTGGCTTTAGTAGTGCGCAAGCTGTTATAAATCAAATGCTCGCTGACTGCGAAAGTTACAACGCGGCGGACTCCAAAAACGGCTGGGAAAATTTCCTTCTGGAGAAGTGCGGCATAAACCTCGACAACCGCGACACCGGAGCAATCACAGGCTCGGACGCGGGCGGCTCCACTGCTAAGACCACGGAAAGCATCGTCCCCGAAGGTAGCACCAGCGTAAATTCCTTTACTGGCAGTTCGTTCGTCGTGAAGGACTTAGGCTTGACGATTCAGCTTGCCTCGTTTGAAGACAAATTCAATCCCCAAGAAATTACTTACGACGATTTGACCGACGACACGCAAAGATATATCTGGCGCGCCCTCCAAACGCATTGGGCAAGCGGCGCACTTAATCTCATTGCCCAATCCTACGGAAACAACTTCGGCTTTACCTCAAGTTCCTCTGCCACCGTCAAGAAAATTTATTTCGGGTTCTTTAATGATGAGAACGGCGACTTAGCCACAACGCCTCATGTCCGTGAAGACGGAGTCGCCTACAGAATCGGAATTCGGGTCAATATGAGCTACTATAGTTCATTAGCGAACGGCGGCAACGTCAACGGCAAGACGACTAATTATGGCAACGACGGAACGGATTATCTTGACCGTGCTTTGGCGCATGAATTTACACATGCAGTTATGGCGGCTAATGTTAATTCCGCTGGAGATTTGCCCGCGTTTATTCAGGAGGGAATACCGGAACTCACAATCGGTATTGACAACTTCCGCACGAGCAGCATAAAAAAATTGGCAAGCAACGCGTCTCTGCTTGCTCAGGCTTTGGTAATGGACGCGGACTATCCCGACGTTACAGGCGTAAGCAATCCGAGTTATGTGGGCGGCTTTATGTTTATGCGCTACCTTGCCAAGCAAGCTTCCACTCAAGGAAAATTCCTCGACAACTCGACTACAGGCAAGAAGCTCACCGGCGGCAACTACGAAGACATTCTAAAGAACTCGGCTAGCAACGTGACGATTAGCGGCGGTAAGAAGAACGATTACATAAACAACAGCGGCTCGAACGTCTCGATAAGCGGCGGCGACGGCGCAGACCAAATTTACACCAGCGGCAATAAAGTCACGGTTACCACGGGCAAAGACGATGACTTCGTTTATCTTTATTCCAGTGCAAGCAATGCCAAAGTCGTCACTGGTTCTGGCAACAAAGAGATTCACAGCGCAGCGCAATCGGCGACAATCACAACGAGTTCCGGCAACGATTACTTCATGCTTTATAGAAACGCCGTCCAAAACACTATCTCTGCGGGCGGCGGCAAAGATTCGATTTACACAGGAGCGCAGACGGCGTCAATCAATGCGGGCGCGGGCAATGACTATATCGAGCTTTACTCGTCGGCGACAAAGACAACCGTCAGAGCGGGCACGGGCAACGACTCAATCGAAAGCTACGCGGCGGGCGTCGTCTATGAATACGCCTCAGGCGACGGCAAGGACACTATCAGCGGCTTCAGTGCGTTGGATACGCTAAAGATTATCGACGCTTCCTTTTCGACAACCACGAGCGGCAATAATATCAGTGTCAAAGTCGGTAGCGGCTCCGTTCTTTTGAAGAACGCAAAGAACATCACGCCAACGATAATTATGAGCGTGACCAATGCGAGTAAATCTCCTGTGACTGTCGGCTCGGCTGTAAAGATTGTCGATGCCTCGGCTCGAACTAAGGCAATTAATCTCACGGGCAATGCGCTTGCCAATTCAATCGTCGGAGGTTCAAAGAATGATTCGATATGGGGCGGCGCGGGCAACGATTCAATCTTCGGCAACGCTGGTAACGATAAACTCTACGGCGAGGCGGGCAACGACATCTTAAGCGGCGAGTCGGGGAACGATTCACTGCGCGGCGGCACGGGTGCGGATTCAATCTGGGGCGGCGCAGGGGCTGATAAACTCTACGGCGAGG
>JAFWCT010000073.1 GCA_017534385.1 Selenomonadaceae bacterium | reverse complement strand
TTGCAGAGCCGAACGAACGACCTTAGCCGGGTCAACGATACCAGCCTTAATCATGTCGACGTATTCATTAGTCAGCGCGTTGAAGCCGACGCCCTTAGCCGCCTTCTTGACAGCCTCAGCCACGACGGAGCCTTCTTGACCAGCGTTGTTAGCGATTTGGCGGACGGGTTCTTCGATTGCGCGTTTGACAATCTCGACGCCAACTTTAGCATCGCCCTCTGCCTTAACGTCATCAAGCGCGGGCAGAATATCAATAAACGTGGTGCCGCCGCCAGCAACAATGCCTTCCTCGACAGCTGCGCGGGTTGCGTTCAAGGCGTCCTCAATGCGCAGTTTCTTTTCCTTCATCTCGACTTCGGTAGCCGCGCCGATTTCGATAACCGCAACGCCTCCCGCCAATTTGGCAAGACGTTCCTGCAGTTTCTCTTTATCAAAGTCACTGGTCGTAGTCTCAATCTGTTTGCGAATCTGAGCAACGCGAGCAGTGATTTCGTTCTTGTCGCCGCTACCTTCAACAATCGTAGTTTCCTCTTTGGTGGCGCGGATTTGGCGTGCATGTCCCAGGTCAGCAAAAGTTACGCTTTCAAGCTTGCGTCCGAGTTCTTCGCTGATAACCGTGCCGCCCGTCAAAATTGCAATGTCTTCCAACATAGCCTTGCGACGGTCGCCGAAGCCAGGAGCCTTAACCGCAAGAGCCTTGAACGTGCCGCGCAGTTTATTAACAACGATAGTTGCGAGTGCCTCGCCGTCAACGTCTTCCGCCACGATAACGAGCGATTTACCCTGCTTAACGACTTGTTCAAGAATCGGCAGAATGTCTTGGATTGATGAAATTTTTCTGTCAGTCAAGAGGATATACGGGTCGTCAAGGACAGCCTCCATCTTGTCGGTGTCGGTGACCATGTAAGGCGAAATGTATCCGCGGTCGAATTGCATACCCTCGACAACCTTAAGATTAGTCGTCATAGTCTTGGACTCTTCAACGGTGATAACGCCGTCATTGCCAACCTTTTCCATAGCGTCGGCGATGAGTTGACCAATCTCGGCGTCGCTTGAGGAAATGGACGCGACTTGCGCGATAGCCTCTTTGCCTTCGACCTTCTTAGCGTTATTCTTAATTTCGTCGACGAGTTTAGCAACAGCCGATTCGATACCCTTTTTGATAATCATGGGGTTCGCGCCCGCCACGACGTTTTTAAGTCCTTCGCGAACGATAGCCTGTGCAAGAAGGGTAGCAGTAGTGGTGCCGTCGCCAGCAACGTCATTAGTCTTGGTTGCGACTTCTTTAACGAGCTGTGCGCCCATGTTCTCGAAGTGGTCTTCAAGCTCAATATCGCGAGCAATCGTCACGCCGTCATTGGTGATAGACGGTGCGCCGAATTTCTTTTCCAAAACGACGTTGCGACCTTTGGGGCCGAGCGTAACTTTAACAGCATTTGCCAGTGCGTCAACACCGCGACTAAGGGCGCGACGTGCTTCTTCATCGAACAAAATCTCTTTTGCCATAAAACAATTACCTCCGAAAACTTCGCTGAATTAAAGGATTGCCAAAATGTCACTCTCGCGAATCACGAGATAATCTTTGTCGTCCACTTTGACTTCACTGCCCGCGTACTTGTTGAAGATAACTTCGTCATCGACTTTAACTTCCATAGCTGCACGCGTGCCGTTGTCGAGGAGCTTGCCAGTGCCGACTGCGATGACTTTACCCTTTTGCGGCTTCTCTTTAGACGTTTCGGGCATGATGATGCCGCTCTTAGTCTTGAGTTCGACCTCGGCTACTTCAACAATGACTCTGTCTCCAAGTGGCTTTATCATGAATATCTGCCTCCTAATGCGATTTCAAACTTGCTCGGCGTCTCTTGCCGAATCACAGCGCGTATCATAATCCCAATTCAACAAAATGTCAAGACTATTTTTTAGCAGACGCCAGCGAAGTCCGCACAGAGTTTATCCAGATAGTCGCGCCGCTTTAAAGTTGTGAGCCATTCAGTCGGAATAGCCTCAACGCCGTAAATGATTCCCGCCAAGCCACCAGCAACTGCGCCAGTCGTATCGGTATCTTCGCCGAGGTTCACGGCTTTAAGCGCGAGTGTCTTATAATTGTTACTGTTAAGCAGACACCAAAGAGCCGCTTCCAATGTGTCGACGACGTAGCCCGACGCAGAGATTTTATCTTCGGGAAGGGCGGCGAAGTTTTCATCACACAGCCGCGAGAAATTTTTAAACGCCGCGTCCGAGCCGTAGAAAGTCTTTGCGTCGTTCATGCCGAGCTTAAAGGCGGCGGGAAGGGTTTGACCGTTCAGAATCTGCGCGACAATCAGTGAGTAAATCCCGCAGGCCATGCGGCTTATAATGTGCCCGTGAGTCAGCGCGCTGAACTCGTGAATGATTCTAAGTTCATCGCCAGCAATCTTGCCACGCGTGCCGAACAAGTACAACGTCGCGGGGAGTGTCCTCATCAGTGAGCCGTTGCCATTGGAATTGCTGTCCGTTGAACCGCACTTGGTCGGCGGCGAAGTTCGACGGCTGAACGTTACGATAGCTGAACGGGTCGTGTTGCCTATGTCGAAGCGTTCGCCAGTTGCCGTGAAGTCGTCATGCACATACCAACGCAAAAAGTTTTCCATGATGTCATCGTAGTCAATCTTGCCGAGCCGAGCGATACTTTCCATTGCCGCAATCGTCAAGCTCGTGTCGTCAGACCAAGTGCCCGCCGCTTGTCCCCATGAACCTCCCGACCGCATAACTTTAACCGGATTAGCCTTAAGCCTTCCGCGTGACTCAAACTCAACCGGCACTCCCAACGCGTCACCTGTCGCCAAGCCTAAGAGCATTCCTTTTATAATCTTGCCGTCCATTAGTCCGCACCTCCTTAGCGAAGAGTATACACCGCCGCGCAAGCATTTGTCACGAAAGAAACTTTATGATAAACTTGCCGCTAAGAAACGGAGGTAGACACTTTGGACGAGAAAAAGATTCACACGGTCGAAGACTTCGGCAACACCTCAGAAGGCGAGCCTAACGAAAATAAAATCCCTGACGCACTCGACGCAGAAGAATTTGTAGAACATAGCAGCGACGAGTCCGCCGCACAAGTCGAGGCTGTCGAAGGAGATTACAGCGCGGAACAAATTCAAATCCTCGAAGGCTTGGAGGCAGTCAGACTTCGCCCAGGCATGTACATCGGCTCAACGTCGGAACGCGGGCTTCATCATCTGGTTTATGAGGTCGTCGACAATTCGATTGACGAGGCGTTAGCGGGCTTCTGCACTGATATTAACGTGACGATTGAGGCGGACAACTCGATAACCGTAAGCGACAATGGCAGAGGTATTCCCGTCGACATGCACGAGAGCGGCAAGCCGGCTGTTGAAGTCGTCTTGACTGTTTTGCACGCGGGAGGCAAGTTCGGCGACGGCGGCTACAAAGTCAGCGGCGGACTTCACGGCGTGGGCGTCAGCGTCGTCAATGCCCTGTCTAAGTCAATGGAAGTCGAAGTCAGACGCGACGGCAAGATTTATCAGATAACCTTTTCACGTGGCGAGACCGTTAGCCCGCTTAAAGTTATCGGCTCCGCGCAGGACACCGGCACTAAGGTTCACTTCCTGCCCGATGATGAAATCTTTACAGTCTTGGAATTCAACTTCGACACGCTAAAGCATAGGCTCCGCGAGCTTGCCTTCCTCAACAGCGGCATAACCATAACGCTGACTGATAAACGTCCCGGCGGTGAGCAACGGACTTTCCACTTCGACGGCGGCATTAAGTCTTTCGTCGAACACCTAAACCGAAAGAAGGAAAAGATTAACCCGCAACCGATTTACTTCAACGGGCGCAAAGATGATGCGGTTGTCGAAGTCGCCATGCAATACACCGACGCTTACCAGGAAAATATTTTTAGCTACGTCAACAACATCAACACTGAGGAAGGCGGCATGCACCTCGTAGGATTCAAGAAGGCGTTGACCAAAGTCGCTAACGACTTCGCTAAGCGTCATAACCTGCTCAAGAGCAATGACAACGTTTTAAGCGGCGAAGACGTGCGCGAAGGTTTGACGGCTGTCATCAGCGTCAAGTTGCACAATCCGCAGTTTGAAGGACAGACTAAGACTAAGCTCGGCAACGTGGAGATTCGGTCGCTAGTCAGTGCCGTCGTCAACGAAAGCTTAAGCGAATTCTTCGAGGAGAACCCCACGATAACTAAGCAAGTACTCGAAAAGGCGGTAATGGCTGCGCGTGCTCGTGAGGCGGCTCGTAAGGCTCGTGAACTCACCCGCCGCAAGAACGCCTTGGAAGTGTCATCGTTGCCCGGCAAGCTCGCTGATTGTTCCGTTAAAGACCCGGACAAGGCGGAGATTTATATCGTCGAAGGTGACAGCGCGGGCGGTTCAGCTAAGCAAGGACGTGATAGACGCTTTCAAGCTATCTTGCCTCTGCGCGGAAAGATTTTGAACGTCGAGAAGGCTCGCCTTGATAAAATCTTCGCCAATGCCGAGATACGCACAATGATAACGGCGTTCGGCACGGGCATTAGCGAAGACTTCGACTTGAGCAAGCGACGCTACGGCAAGATAATCATCATGACGGATGCGGACGTTGACGGCGCACACATTAGGACATTGCTCTTGACGTTCTTTTATCGGTATATGAAGCCGCTAGTTGAGCATGGGCACGTTTACATTGCTCAGCCGCCGCTTTATCAGATACGCAAGGGCAAGCAACATTGGTACACCTACAGCGACGATGAACTTTCCAAGAAGTTGGACGAGGTCGGGCGCGATGGGGCAACGGTTCAGCGTTATAAAGGTTTGGGCGAGATGAATCCCGAACAGCTCTGGGAAACGACGATGGATCCTATGACACGCACAATGCTCCGCGTGGAAGTCAATGACGCTGTGGAGGCTGACGAACTCTTTACAATCCTCATGGGCGACCAAGTTGCTCCGCGCAGGCAGTTCATTGAAGACAATGCACGGCTCGTTAAGAACTTAGATATTTAATCTGTTCACAAAATCTTAGACTAAAAAGCAAATGCGGCGAAGTCAACGTTGAGTTCTTCGCCGCATATTATGTTAATCTTCACAATAGAGCTTGCAGAAAAGGTTTAATGATGACGAACGACTTCAAACCGCCACAAAGCAACCTTCTCATCAGCGCGGATACCTGCCTTGCGTTTGGCGATTGCAATCTGTTCTTCAACGGTGTCAATGCCTTCAAGGTCGGGCAACAATAATCCACGTCGTCCGCCATTCTCGACAATCACTCCGTAGCGTTTAACGTCCAAAGCCTTAACGTCAAAGATTCTCTCAGGCTCGCCGAGGACATCCACGCTATATTCAATGTCGTCAAGTTCGTCAGCCTTCACGGGGTCAAAGCGCGGGTCTTTTGAACAAGCACTGATTGCATTCTGCAAAATCTCTTCAGCTAAGGTGTCACGCGTCGCCATAATCGTGCCAATACACCCGCGCAGATTGCCGTCCTTGTGCAAGCTCACGAATGCTCCCGCCCGTCGATTAGTCAGCTCCTCTGGCAAGTCCTTAGGCAAGGTCGCGGGCTTGTGCGTCTTAACAAAAGTCTCCAAGCTGTATCGCGCCAACCTAACGAAGGCATCTTCCTTTGACTTGCGCTTAATCAATTCATACTGCTTGAACTTGTCGAGTTGTGCGCCGAAGTCCCGCGCCGAGTCCGAGCCGCCGACGTTGAAATAGACAATGCCATAGCCGACGCCGAACGTCCCTTGATACGATAACTTATCTGCGCGGACAGTGTGCTTGTCGAGTGTGCCCGCCATAATCCAGAATGAACGCAAACCACATTCAGCCGCCCGACTGCAAAACTTATCGTCCATTGTCAGCAGTTGCAGGAAGTTCGCGCCGCCTAAGTTGTCCATGACCTGCGAATCAAATTGCGGACCTTCCTCAACGAAGCCATAAGGACCATCGGCTTTAAGCTTGTGGGATAGGTCGCCGCTTGCTAAGAAGAAAACTTTCCGTCCGAGGTCGTCCGCTACCTGCGAGATTATCTGCCCGAACTTGTAATGAACTGCCGCCGACATGCCCGATAAGACAATGCGTATGAACTTCACGCGGTCGAAGTCAAGCCCTGCCAGTTGCAAGAACCTAAGCGGAATCATCGTGCCGTGGTCGAGTGCGGGATTGCGTTCGCCGAGTGTGCCCGCCGCGACTCCTTGCGCCATTGCGTCAGCCGAGAGTCTCTTAACAAAGTCTGTATCGTAATTTATCGACAGCTTGACTTGCCCGGCTCTGAACTGCGACATATCCCCCGAAGCCTTGCTACCAGGTGATATGTGGAAGTAGTCCGCGTACATGATTGAATGCGGGCTGGTGATGATTATCGTTTCGGGATTGAGTTCGACGATTCGCCGCGCAATCTCTTTGTAAGCCTCTGTCGTCTGTGAAATCTTTTGCTCTTCGCCGCGTCCGACTTCCGGCAAGATTATTGGCGGGTGTGGAACGGCTACTGCGCCCAATATGCTCATGACTTATCCCTCCATTAATATAAAAGCATCTTCAAGCTCGTTGGCGAAGATGCTTTTTTTAGCTGTTATCGTCGTTCGTCTTAGTGACTGCGTGAACTATCCAAGGCGTCGTACATTGAGTCGGAAAAGGTCTGCGATTTCTTTTCGGCGGCGCGTCGTTTCGAGTCCATAGCTTTAGCGAATTTCTGAGCGTTCTGCTTGAGTTTGTCTAAGCACTCGTTGCAGTAAGTGTCACGCGTGATTGGCTTGCCGCAATTCGCACAAGGATAGCTAGCGTTCTTCAAGCCGGAGTTCTCGAATTGTCCTTGCTGAATCATGCGCCAGATTAGTTTGGGAGGAGCACCGGAACCTTCGATGAGTTCGTTGACTGTGATACCTGGATGGTCGCGGACGTAAGCTTTGACGTGCTCTTCCATTTCCAAATCGGCGGCGCGGCATTCGGGGCAAATCTTTTCGCCACTGGTCGGCACGAATATCTTTTTGCAACGCGCACAATTCTTTATGTTAAGCCTTGTCACTTTGAATCACCTCCGCGAATTTGTTTTGATAAGCCTTCCTACAATCTTACAATACTTCCTGCAACGTCACGCCTCGAATAGGTCGACTTTCTTTTGAGCCGCCCGCGTTATGTCGAACATCTTGACAAGCTCTGCAACTGCCTGCGTCGGTGAGATTACTCCGCTCAAGACTGCCTCGCGGATTTCGGGCATACGTCCCATTATCACCGCGTCGCCAAAGAAGAGATTATGCAGATGTTCATCAATCATTGCGTGCATCCAATCAAGCAACTGCGAATCCCGCCGCCGTTGAAAGACGCCGCTCTTAGTTGTCATCTCTTTGAAAAGCTGAATCACCTGCCACAGCTCCGGCAAGCCCATTTTAGTCACGGCACTGGCAAGGTAAGCATGAGTCGGCCAACCTTCCGTAGCGGGTCGGATAAACTCAGTCATGCGTTCGTATTCGCCGCGTGTGACCTTTGCACGCACGAGATTATCACCGTCCGCCTTGTTGACTACAATCGCGTCGGCAAGCTCCATGATTCCTTTCTTAATGCCTTGCAAGTCATCGCCCGCGCCAGTGAGCACGACGAGCATAAAGAAATCGACCATTGAACGGACAGTCGTCTCCGATTGCCCAACGCCGACGGTCTCAATTAAAATCACGTCGTAGCCTGCCGCCTCACACATCAACATAGTTTCACGGCTTTTGCGAGCTACGCCGCCTAACGTGCCACCCGCAGGACTTGGACGGATAAAAGCTTCAGTGCGTCGACTAAGCGTGCCCATTCGAGTTTTATCGCCGAGGATTGAACCTTTGGTTATGGAGCTTGTCGGGTCGATTGACAGAACTGCTACCCTGTGCCCGTCGTCGCAAAGCATGTTACCGAACGCCTCAATCAACGTGGACTTGCCCGCACCAGGTACGCCCGTTATCCCAATACGCAACGCCTTGCCCGTTCGTGGCAGAAGTCTTTGCAATACTCTTTGGGCTTTGGCGAAGTGCTTAGGGCTGTTGCTTTCGATTAACGTTATCGCCCGTGAAAGAATCATTCTGTCGCCGCGTATCACACCGTCAACGAGTTCATCTTCCGTCAAGGTCATGCGACGTTTCGGCTTGAACGCGCCCGACGTGAACGCGGGATTGATGTTGCCGACCGTCGTATCCTTTATGCCTTCAATGCCGCTCATCACCGCCGATTGATTCGATACCGCCCAATCAGGGGTCGTCGTCGTGTAGTTCGCCATTAACTCAGCTCCTCTGCCAATAATTTTCTTGAACCGATTATAAATCAGTGCCAAACCGAATGCAACTTGAAAAGAATCGGGAAAAAGTTTCGGTTGAAAAAATTTATAGGCTGTGATATATTCTGTGCGGCTTGAGGAAACAAGCGGAGGAGTCGGAAGACTTGAGGAAACACGGCCACTCAATTTTGAAAGCTTCTCCAAAGGTTGACAAGAGCCGACAGCGTTCAACAATCGGTTTAATCATTGGAGGTCTTCAAAATGAAGAAACAATTAACAGCAGTCTTGGCAACGGCGTTTGTCATGGGCGTAGGTTCAACCACGTTTGCAGCGGCAAATCCCTTCAGTGATGTCCCGCAAGGTCACTGGGCTTACAACTCGGTTTCCAAGCTGGCGGCAGAAGGCGTTATCGAAGGTTACGGCGACGGCACCTATCGCGGCGACCGCAACATTACCCGTTACGAAATGGCGCAGATGATTGCTAAGGCTATGGCTAAGAACCCGACCGGAGCTAACAAAGCTGAACTCGACAGGCTGGCGGCTGAATTCCGTGATGAACTCGACGCATTGGGCGTTCGCGTTGCCGAGCTTGAAAAGTACGCTGACAAAGTCGTCTGGCACGGTGAATTGCGTTATCGCTATATCAAAGACAGGGAAAACCTTAAAGGCGGCGGCAAAAACAAAGAATCCTTGAATCGCGTTGAGCTTCGTTTCATGCCGACGGCAACCGTTAATGACCACTGGAAACTCAAAGCCCGTATGGATGCCCGCGTCAACATGGATAAAGATGCAGGCGGTTGGGGCGACGGCAACAGCGATTTCCGCCTCCGCTACGGATATGCTGAAGGCACTTACGGCAAGTTCCAAATCAACGTCGGTAGGTTGCCCTTCTACACCAACGTTGATGACGGTCTCGTAATGGATGACTTCTTCAGCGGTGCGCAGGTAATTTACGGCGACAAGTTCAAAGTTGCGTTGATGGCTGGTCGTTGGGGCGGTACCAATGATATTGATCCTTCAGATTATCAGGGCGGCGAAATCTCTTACGACAACAGCAAACTTTACGTCGGTGTAGGTTATCACCACTTCAGTAGCGATTACTTCAAAGCGTTGCACGGTCTAACCGCTGAGGATGGGAAAGCTGTTTACAAAGACAGCAAGTCTGCAAACGTCTGGACAGTCGGCGCACATTACAACTTCGATATGGGGCTTCAAGTTCGCGGCGCATATGCAAGCAACACCAAAGCTAAAGAAAATAAACGTTCTTGGACGGCGGGTCTTGCTTACAAAGGCGCAGATAAGAAACATGCGGGCACTTGGGGCATCAGCGCGGATTATCGTTACGTCTCCGATTACGTCAGCTTGGCTCCTACGTTCGACACCTACACCCTTTCCACACACAAGAAAGGCGTTGACATCGGCGTCGATTGGACTCCTATTGATAACACATACGTTGCCCTCAACTACTTCTGGGGCAAGAAACTCGACACCAAAGAAAAGACTAAGACTTTCTTTGCACGTGCCAGCTGGTTCTTCTAAGAAAATTCCGCCGACCTATCGGCAAACAATAAAAGGCTCCTCTGCTTATCGGCGGAGGGGCTTTTTCGATTAAGGAGGCTGACCCTATGAAAAAAGTTTTACCGCTGCTGTTGTCGACGTGTTTACTGTTCGGCGGAGGCGTCGAGGCAAAAAAACTTCCGCCGCCCGTGCTAACTGCCGAGTTTGAGCAAATGGACTTCATGCAACTTTATCCGACGTATTCTTGGGAGCCGCTACCGATGACGCAGTTTTATCAAGTGCAAGTCGTCAAGGTCTCGACAAATAAAATCGTTCGGGAGCTACTAAACACGGAAGGACTTAACCGCGTGACAGATTGGACGCCTTTCACGGAGCCGGGCGAATACTATTGGCAAGTGCGTGTTGTAAATAAAAGTCACAAGCCGCTTAGTGATTGGTCGGAAAAGAAGTCTTTCACGGTGACTGCGCCCGTTAAGTTCGCGGTGCTCGGCGATAGTATTTCACACGGCGGAGCAAGTTACATTCCTGCTGGACAGCTTTCCTGTCAATGGCAGACTTATTGCGACGTGCCGATTAAAAATCTTGCTCGCAGTGGTGACACGTCTAAGCAAATGCTCGACCGCTTTGATAGTGACGTTCTGCCCTTCAAGCCGCAAGTGCTGTTGATTATGGCGGGCGTCAATGACATTCGCACGGGCTTGACTGCCGACACCGTCATCAAGAATTTGGAGGCTCTGCGCGACAAGTGTTTGACGAACGATATAACGCCGGTCTTCTGCACGCTGACTTCAATGAATCCGGACATCATGAACCGTCGCGGCATACCTCTGACTGATAGTGATTGGCGCGAGGTTCGCGAACAAATTAATTTCTGGATAAAGACAACGCCTTACTTTATCGACGCGGCGGCGGGGCTTACGGACGAATTCGGCTACTTGCGTGCGGAGCTGACTCCTGACGGCTTGCATCCGGCTCTGCGCGGCAAAAAGATTATGGGCGAGACCATAGGCGATTACCTTAAGAAAAATTTTAGCGGGGTTATTCAATGAGATTCGATTACCAAATGTACTTTTATACCTATCTCAAAGGTGAAACTGGAATAAGTGATTAGGTCAAACACTATGCAAGCAATCAAAGCCCCCACGTCGACAAGGCGCAGGGGCTGAATTTTTATCTCATCTAAACGTATCTATTGCCGGATAATGCTTGAAATAATAGCTGTAATCTACAAGCAGCATAAATTTTTATTCGGTGTTGAAAAAAATAGCTTTTTGCTTTAAAATCCTTATCGAATAGGAGGTTTTTATAATGGCGATTTTATCAATGTTGCTGGTGTTTCCGATAAAGCAATTTCGCGACGCCGCCATTTACACTTCAAAGGGGCATAACGCAAGAAAAGACTATCGAGCAGTTTGCGCCCGAACCAAATAAGATTGAGCGTAAAATTAAAAAATAGTAACAAGCCCTCCGAAGCGAGGGAATTTTTTTCGGGGAATAAATATTGAGGAGGAAACATTATGGGAAGAATAGCTGTTGAAATCATTCCGCGGGACGAGGCGAGCTTACAGGCGGACATCGACGTTATAAAAAAATATCCGCAGGTCGATTGCGTGAACATTCCCGACTTGATGAGTTTTGAATTGCGTCCGTGGCAGGCGGCTAAGGTCACTCAACCTGCGCTCCCGACGATACCACACGTCAGGGCAATGGACATTGACTTATCGAAGCCGCTACCCATGCGCGAAGACTTTATCAAGTTCGGGATTAAGGAAGTCTTGATTATCGTTGGCGACCCGCCCAAGGACTTAACGCGCACGGTTTACCCGACGGAGACTATCGACGTGATTCGCAAGTTCCGCGAAGAGCTACCCGATGTAAAAGTTTATGCGGGCATCGACCAATACCGTAGCGGCATTCGCGACGAACTCTATCGCGTTGAACGCAAAGCTCAGGCGGGCGCAGCCGGATTCTTTACGCAACCATTCTTTGATATGCGGTTCTTGGAAATGTACGCTGACCTCCTTGACGGGCACGAGGTCTATTGGGGCGTGTCGCCAGTCTTCAGCAATCGTTCCAAAGGTTATTGGGAGCGCAAAGATAAGGCTGTCTTCCCGAACGATTTCAAGCCGACAATGGATTGGAATATCGACTTTGCCAAGCGCGTTATCGACTTTATCAAGACTTCAAGCGGCGGGCTTTACTTCATGCCCATTACCATTGACATTGCCGACCTTTTGCCGCGAGTCTTCGACTAACAAATTGCGCAAGCAGACATTAAAAATAAAATCGTAGCGGTGTACATCAAGCGAATCGCCCCGAGTATGTGCACCGCTTCTAAATTTTCTTCAGGCTCGCCCATGTAGGCTCTAAAGTGCGGCTTGCCAAAGTAATAGTTCATGCCGCCCAATCGAATGCGCAAAGCTCCCGCGACAGTTGCTTCAGCCCAACCGCCGTTCGGACTTGGATGCTTTCGGGCGTCGCGTCTCATCATCTTAAAAGCGTTCTTGCAATCGAGCCTCAAGACGACTGCCGCGCAGATAAATAGCAAGCCCGTCAAGCGTGCGGGAATGAAGTTCGCCACGTCGTCAAGCCGAGCCGCCACGCGTCCGAAGTAAAGATACTTATCGTTTTTGTAGCCGAGCATTGAATCCATCGTGTTAATCGCCCGATAAGCAACGGCAAGCGGCAATCCTCCAATCGCGAAGTAAAATAGCGGCGATATGATTCCGTCAACGGTATTCTCGGCGACGGTCTCGACAGTGGCGCGAGTGACTTCCGCCTCGTTAAGGTTCTGCGTATCGCGTCCGACAATCCAGCCGACCTTCTGACGGGCGCGGGCAAGTTCTTCTCTTTCCAACAAAAAATAAATCTCCCGTCCGGCGTCGCCCAAACTGCGCGGGCTAATCATGAAGCTAAGCACCAACGCTTGAATAAAAATCTGCGCGGCAAGGCTCGGAACGTCCTGCATTAAAAATTCGACACCCAAGCCGACGAGCAACGCTACAGCTACGACGACGCTAACGAGGACACCGCCCTTGATGATTTTCTTCGTCGAGCTGTCGAGGTCTCGGCGCAAAAGTTTTTCAAGCGCGGCGATTAGATTGCCAATCAAAACGACGGGATGAAGTCTGCTACGCGGGTCGCCAATCAGCGCGTCAATCAGAAATGCGACGACCCCAACAATCATTGAACTCATACATCACGCTCCGTTAAGTTTTTGGCAAAAGTATTCGGGCGCGTGATTGATTTTCCTGCAGAGGTCAAGGAGGTTTTGACTTGAAAAATATCATCGTGAACGCAGACGACTTCGGACGCCACGAGCTGATTAATCGGGCTGTCGAGCGGGCATTCAAGTCGGGTTGCTTACGTTCAGCGACGTTAATGGCGGGAGGTGTTGCCTTCGACGACGCGATTAAACTTGCAAAGCGACTTAAGGGCTTGGGCGTCGGGATTCACTTCACGCTTGCTAATGGCAATCCGATTCTGCCTGCAAAAGAAATTCCCTCGCTCGTCACGGAGGAGGGAACTTTTCACGGCGACTATATTAAGTTCTTGAAACGCTACCTGAGCGGCAAGGTCTCTTTGGCGGAAGTTCGTTCGGAACTTGCCGCGCAGTTGGAAAGAATTCAGCGGGCAGGCTTGACGTTGACGCACTTTGACAGCCATCAACACCTGCACCACGTGCCCGGCATATCAGAAATTGCTTTTGACTTGGCGGGGGCGGCTGGCATTAAGGCATTGCGCGTGGCTAGTGCAAAACTCTTTGACGGTGAACTAGACAGCTTAGGCAAATTCGTCGGGCGATTGGGCTTGGGTTCGTTAGCTAAGCTCACGGCTCATCAAGCGCACAAAAAAAAATTCGCGACGCCCGAACACTTCGCGGGTATCGTCGCCGGCGAATCAGTCACCGAAGGCTTTATGCTTAATCTGATTGAACACATGCACTCCGGCACGACAGAGGTCATGTTGCACCCTGGCACCGATAATCAGACGTTGCAAGACTTCTGCCAATGGTCGCACGATTTCGAGGCGGAACTTGCTGCAGTGACGGAGCCGCGAGTACTTGCCTTGCTTGCCGAGAAAAATATTTCCACAATAAACTTTAAAGACTTGAGGTTGATACCATGACACGTGAACGCATGTTGGAAATTGTACGCTTCTGCTTCGTAGGCGGCGTCTCGTTCCTTATGGATTATGGCTTGCTGTTCGTGCTTACCGAGTTCGTCGGCTTGTACTATCTTTACTCGTCGGCGATTTCCTTTAGCGTGACTGTCGTCTTCAATTACTGGCTGTGCGTCATTTACGTTTTCAAGGGCGCGAAGTCTCAGACGACACGGCAAGCGATAATTTTCTTTGGGACGGGCGTTATCGGGCTTGGACTCAATCAGCTGTGCATGTGGCTGTTCGTAGCGGTGGCGGGTCTTCATTACATGCTCGCGAAGATTTTTGCTACTGCTATCGTCACGATTTGGAATTACGTAACTAAACGCAAAGCCGTCACCGGTTAAGGGGCGCAGACATCATACAGCCGCCGCAGAAACTTCCCGAAGCCCTTAACGGTTGAATTAGCCTTGAAAGGTTCCGTCAGCCGATAAAAGATTTCGTGCAGTGTTAAGTCGGACTTGCTACCGTCGAGCGTGGCGAATAGTTTCTTGTCGACAATCTTAGCTGGGTTAGCCTCGAACATCGCCGAATCAATCAAGAAGACTTCGCGCCCGTTGAGGGTCTCAATCTGCTTGAGCCACGCCGCGAACGCCTCCGCATAAAAAGTAAAGTTCACAACGTCCGGGGCAGTCACGTCCACGCCGTCAAAGAAGTCAACGAACCACGGATACTTATAAGCCTTCGCCGAGCCTGATACCAAGTCGAGGAGCACGGGCTTAATCAAGTGGACGTAAGCAAAAATAAATCGGGCGAACTGCACAAAGCGTTCACTCGACGTGGGCAAGTCGCTCCAAGAAAATTTATCGCGCTCGTGGTGGCAAATGTACTTGAAAATCTTCGGGGCGTGCAGAGGTCGCGAGTAGAAGTCCGCCGCCGCTAATGCCGCGTATAGTTCGACGAGGTGAGCTTCGTTACGTTGATTCGCCGAGCCTACGGAAAATTCACTGACGGGAGTCATCACCGTATCGCCAACAAAATACGTCGCGTCGAAGAGATTTTCTTTCTCCGAATAATATTTCAACGCCGCCTTAGTGTTCGGCAAAAAGTTTTCGCTACGTGCAAAGAGTTCGTCAAGCTTGTTGGTCGGTGTGAAGCTGAAGTACGGAAGAATCAACACGCCGCCGATTGAAACCCTGTCCGCGTAGTCGGCGAGGTTATTCCTAAGCAAGCGTGCAATCGTCGGTAAACCTGCCGCGCCCGTGCCGCCGAAGACTGAGCCTGCCAAGAAAATTTTCACGGCATCGCCTTCGCTGATGACCTTTTCAATCTGCGCGGTGAGTCGGGAGCCGTCCTCGAACTTTTTAGCAAGAACCGCTGCACCAATCGACGGATGCCCGCGAAAGCCTTCGTTGAGCGTGGTGTCGCGTTCTTTTTTTGTGTAGAGGACTTCGTAGAGATTGCCGACGGGCGTATTGCTGTGGTGATAGAACTCAATCAAGTCGTCAAGGGTCTTGTCGTGCCCAGTCGGATTCCACGGGAACGGTCGCACGATTGAGATTTTATTTTTGAATAGCGGCGTGTCATTGCCGACGGGCAAGCTTTGGAAGATTGCAAAGTTATTCAGAGCTGTCGAAGTCCTTTCCAAGTTGCCGTTGCCGACGTCCGGGTCAATCGCCGCGATATAAAGTCGTTCGTTGCTCGGTAGCAAGCCCGCAATGCAAAGGTGCGTTAAGCTTTCCATGACCTTCGCGCCAGTGCCGCCGATTGATATAAAGTAATAGCTCATAACATCCTCCTGAACAGTCGCGAGGCAAGTGGCGTGTACTTGAAGGCAAGCGGCGTCGTGAAGATTGTTAAGAGCCAATAGCCCAGCCCCGTGAAGATTGCCGCGAATAATCCGAAGATTATCCCGTTGAGTTTGATTCCGAGCATTGGCGCGTACAAGTGCGGGACGCCTAAGCTTATTGCCAAAGACACCATAAGCAATGCCGCCCAAATGATTCGCTTGCCAGTGCCCTTTGCCTCGTCGATTGTGAACAAGAACCTAGCCGCGATAAACCATAGCAGAGCACATAGCCCGTTGATTAATGCCGTAGCCCGCGTCAAGGCAAAGAACTTCTCTTGCCAGCGTGAATAGTTCATGTTGTCCGAGGCAGTCGCTAGTGCGTGCCCTGTGACGTTCGAGCCGATATAATACGCCGCCGCCGCGCAAGCCGCCGTTACTGCCGCGATTAAAAATATTTTTATGACCGTCCGCGTCGTTCGATTCATTTACTCAGCCAACTTTCTCAAGAATTCTTCCGGAAACAAAATCCGATAACGCCCGCACACTTCCCTTACGAACATTTGCCAATACTTTCTAGCGCGCTTCTCGGCGAAGGAGTCAAAGTAATACGCCAGCGGAATGAATGCAGACGTGCCGAGGTTGTCTATGATTCGCAAGCGTCGTTCGTTAGGAGAAACTCTTTGCACAAGGTAATTGTCCGCGTCGATGCCCGCCAACGAAATCTTTTCCGCGAAGTAAACGCGCTTGAAGTCTAACAAAAGCTCCTCAAGGCTCGGCAACTTCTTTTTGTCGTGAATGGTCTCTTCAAAAAGGTTTAACATAGTCTTGCTTGCCTTGCCGTCGAAATCAATCACGCGTTCAAAGAGATAACCTTTGCCCTGTGAAGTCTCGACCTCGCCGAAATACTTTGTGATAAGCGTCATTGAGTCGACACGCTTGCCAAGAACCTTTCGATAGCGTAGCTCGCGTTCCAAGTCTTCATCGGGCGTCGTGTGTAAAATCTTTATGCACAAGTGCGGGTCGGTCGGGTGCGCGTAAACAGTCTTATGATTGCCCGTGCCCAGATATAAATCGTCCGTCAAGTTAATCATATCGTTACCTCGTCTTAGGAGCCTCGTCGCGTATCGGCTCATCAATGCGTTCGTTTACTTCGGGAACCTTCCGCCGTTCAATCTGTGGCTCGTCATAAGTCCTGCGTTCAGTCGGATTAGTGCGGTCATCGTCATAAGTCCTGCGTTCAGTCGGATTAGTGCGTTCATCGTCATAAGTCCTGCGTTCAGTCGGATTAGTCCGTTCATCGTCATAAGTCCTGCGTTCAGTCGGATTAGTCCGTTCATCATCATAAGTCCTGCGCTCAGTCGGATTAGTGCGTTCATCATCATAAGTCCTGCGTTCAGTCGGATTAGTCCGTTCATCATCAATGCGGCTCTCTCTTAGCCTCGAACGTTCATCAAGCCCGCGCCTATCGTTATAGCGTTGACGTTCACGGACGGGCGAACCGATATTGTCTTCGCCGTCGGGAATGTCTCTTGCGCCCGAAGGTATGGAGTCTCGATACTCGCGGGCGTCGCGCTCAAAGCGTTCCCTCAAGTACGGGTCAACCCTAATCCCCAACGCGTCGGCAACGCTAATCCTAAGCAACTCCACGTCGGGTATCCAATAGCTTATCTCGTCAATGTAAAGCGGATAGCCCGGCACCATGTCAGCTTCCAATCCGTTAGACGCAGCGGCTTTGAGTGCTCCGGCAAGCTCCAACAGTTGACGCAAGGACATATCTGTTTCTACGGCGTCCATAACTTCGCGGGCAATATTCGGAATGCGCGGAATAATTTCAGGCGAGGTAACTTTATCCATGCAAGCCGCCATGAATGCCTGCTGACGTTTGACGCGACCAATATCGCCTTCAGAGTCTCGATAGCGCACGTAAGTCACAGCAGTCTTGCCGTCCATGTGTTGCTGTCCAGGATAAAGGTCAATGACAAGTCCGCCGTTATCGTCCCAGGGGTCTTCGTAGTACATGCGCTTCTCAACGTCAATATCCACGCCGCCAATCGCGTCGATTATCTTTACAAAGCTGCTCGTGTCAATCAATACGTAATGGTCAATGTCAATGCCGAGGAAGTTTTCAACCGTCGACTCGGCAAGGGATACGCCGCCATAAGCAAACGCCGCGTTAATCTTGTCATAGCCGCGCCCACGAATCTTGACGCGAGTATCACGCGGGATTGATAGCAAGGTCGCTTGGTCAAGGCGCGGGTCAATCGTGGCAATCATCATCGTATCGGAGCGACCTACATCGTCCTTGCGTATGTCGACGCCCATGATTAGCACCGTCGACTTGTCTTTAGCTTTTATAAGTTCTTCCTCAGTGTTCTGTACGACGATTCGGCGCACGGGGTCTTTGTCATCAAAAAGACTCGACGAGGCGACTAATGCCCCAGCCAATGCCGAGGCCGCAAAGCACAGTACTAAGAAGATTATCGGCAAGAAGTTTCGCTTAGGTTTATTGTCCAATGCAACACCTTCTAAAAATTTTTATCGAACGCGGCAGATTATATCACGTTACAAAAAAAAAATCCGCCCTTGGACGTAAGCGAGCGGAAAATATTTTGCAAGGGCAAGGAGTTATCGCGGAGTGATGGCTACGACCCGCGCAGGTAAACCCGTTGCCCCTTTTATGTTCGGCCAAGCGACAATCACTAACGCGCCAGCCGGAGCAACCTTATCGAGGTTCGTCATGACTTCGACTTGAAGCTTGCCCTGCGTCATCAAGTAACGTTCGCAAGCAAGGTCACCAGCCTTAACTGCCTCAGTTGATGCGTCGGTGTCCAAAGTCTCGTGACCATTGGCAGCGGCGTTGCGTGTCTCGTAAATGTATTTCAACGCGTCGAGGCTCCAACCAGGGAAGTTCTCACTGCCGTCGTCAGCAATGCCGCTTATGGCGTTCATGTCGGGCCAATGCTTAGCCCAGTCGCTGTATAAGGCAACAAACGCGCCGTCGGGAATGGAGCCGTAAGTCTTCTCATAAGCTTTGATGTCTTCAGCCGTCGCCGCGTAGTGAATGTCCTTTGCAACCTTCGCGCTTATGTCGACGACGCACAGAGGATAAATCATGCTTTGCACGCCGTAAGAGTCGCTGAGCTTGTCGCCCCTGATGAAGTGTCCGGGGAAGTCGATATGCGTGCCGAATTGCCCAGGGAACTTGAACGTTTGAATCAAGCATTCAAGCATCGGATTGCCCCAATCAAAGACAACCTTGCCCAACTCAACGGAGCCAGCAGGGATTCCCGACCAATATGGGCTGTCGTTGTCAAGCGGGTGCGTTAAGTCTACTAGCTCATAACTCGTCCGCAATTCCTTAGCGAAGTCCCAAAGCTTATAATTCATGTCTAATCACCTCAGATTTATTTTACAATCAAAATGCAATGATTAACTGGTTCAGCAGTTGTGGCGTCGGCTAGTGTTGTCGTCAAGATTTGTTCGTCGGGATAACTCAATCGGGCGCATATCGTGACGGAAGAACTTTTATCCCAGCCGCAATCGATGAGGAGCGCGGAGATTGTCGCCGAGTTAAATTGCGCGTCGGTTAGCAAGCCTAGGACTTTCCCTGCCTTAAACTCTAAATCAGCCCGCGCAGGTTGTCTTCCATGAAAGCTAAGGAGCGTCGCCGAGTGCCAAGGGAGCGCGAGCTTTGCAAAGGCAAGTTGCATTGCGCTGATTGACGGAATGACTTCGATTGATTGTGGCGGGAACTTTTTCCTCAGCAAGTCAAGCAAAGAGTAATAGCCGGGGTCGCCGCTGACCATGACGACGACTTCACCGAGCGGAAGCTTATCGCGGATAAAGTCAATCGGCGCGTCGAGGTCGCGGGTTATCGGGCACGTGATTTGATTCGCCGTCGATAGTTCAGCAAGTGCACGCCTTCCACCGACGAGGAACTTAGCCTCACGAATCCTTTTCAAGGCGGCGGGCGTGATGTAGTCTTCATTGCCAGGACCTATGCCCGCGACGACGATTTTATTTTGCAAGCCAATCACCTCCACTCGATATGCGCGAAGAATACTACAGATTATGGAGGACGTCAACGCGTCCCCTTGAGTCAACGTCGTATTACTTAAGGCTTGATTAAAGTTACTAAAGGAATTATAATCAATGAAAAATTCTTGAGAGGTGGTATCTATGGCGGGTTTCGTTCCCTTGAAAAAAAATCAGCAACTGGAGTTGTCGGACGGACAAATAATTACCGTAACGGATAAGCTCGGAGAAGGCGGACAAGGTATTGTTTATCGCGTTCAATATGACACGGGCGAGGAACGTGCGCTCAAATGGTTTTTTATCGACCTTATAAAGGAGCCACGCAAGTTTTATAACCGACTAAGAGATAATATAAAAAAGGGTTCGCCTTCTGAAGCTTTTCTTTGGCCAGAGCAACTGACCGAATACGTTGACGGCGAGACCTTCGGCTACACGATGAAGATTTTCCCGAAGAGCTATAAAAGCTTTTCACGCTATCTTCTGGCGAAGGTAGACTTTAAAGATAAAGCTAGCATGATAAACGCCGCCTTAAATATGGTCTCCGCCTTCAAAGCTTTGCACCTCAAAGGTTGCAATTACCAAGACTTGAATGACGGCAATTTTTCTATTAATCCTGAAAGCGGCAAGGTTCTAATCTGTGACAATGATAACGTCGTCGGATACAAGCAGTATTCGGGCATTTTGGGCAAGGCACGTTATATGGCTCCAGAAGTGGTGCGCGGCGATAAGCAGCCCGAAGTTGATACCGACCGTTATTCTCTTGCTGTTATACTCTTTATGCTACTTATCCGTAGCCATCCGCTTGAAGGCAGAGGAACTAACTTCCCCGTCTTGACGAACAAATACGACTTGCGAATCTTTGGAACGAACCCTCTTTTTATTTTTGACGAAAATGATTCCTCAAATGCCCCCCATCCTATGATTCATATCAACGCTTTGAATAGGTGGAAGCTGTTTCCAAGTTTCGTGCAAGATGCCTTTCAACAGTCATTCAGCCAAGAAAGTTTGCTCCAAGGTAAGAATCGTTTGCTAGAGAACGAATGGTTTAACATATTAGTTCGCCTAAAGAGTTCAATAGTTCGTTGCCCTCATTGTGCCAAAGAAATATTTTTGGAAAGCGACAGAAGCACTGCTTGTCCGTATTGTAAGAACTCAATCAAGGCAGCAGGGTATCTTAACTTCCCAAAGCGTGCAAATCGTTCCGTGACAGTTCCAATTTTCAAAAACGCAGTGCTTTACGATTATCACATGAATTCTTCTTCAAACGATTTCGAGACGGAAAGAGCAGTTGTTTTGGAAAAGCCAGGCAAGTTCGGCTTAAGGAACGATTCTGCTGACAAATGGCTCGTCACGGCTCCTGACGGCAGAACTTTTATTCGTCAGCCTGGTGATATTCAACTACTCGTTCCAGATTGCGAAATAAATTTCGGCAAATGTAGTGCTCAAGTTATCGTTAACAACTAAAGGAGGCTTTCTAACAGCTAAAGAAAACTTATAACGTCTTGTAAAGAAATTCTAAAATCTAGAAGGAGGTGAAGACCGTTACTGAAAATTTTTATGTTGCCAGAAGAAATTACTTGCGCTAAACTCTCAACAGTTCTTTGAAAAGTTGGGATAAGCGGTTGGTAACTCGTGAACGTTGTTACCGTAAAATCCTGAGCGCAGTAAAGACATCAATGCAGGAGCTTCCACTTAACACGGAAACCTGTATATGTACCCGTTCGTTAGCGGGGAATTCAAGCCTGTGGAGCGTCATACAAAATGCAAGTAGCTAAAGGCAAAAGCGGACGCTTTGAAGCAGGAATGGGACATAAGAGTTTACAACTTTTTATAAGTTCTCAGTAACGGAAATGTTTTATGGATGACATTTTGAAACCAGGAGAATTGGACGATATTAACCCGGTAGGAATTCCGCGCAAAATGTGCCCCGTGATTTTCTTATTGGATACTTCGGGTAGCATGTATGGCGAGCCGATTGGCGCAGTCAACGAGGCAATAAAAAATATTTTGCCTGAATTGATATCCATGAACGAGGAAAACTCCGATAATGAAATTAAAGTTGCGATTATGACTTTCGATTACGATGCCAAATGGACAGTCGGCGAGACAGGATTGCTTACACCGGAAGACGTGCAAAATTATTGGCAGGATTTGGACGCGAACGGCTATACTTCTATGGGAGAGGCGTTTAAGTCTTTGAATGACAAACTTTCTGTTTCTCATGGCTTCATGGAACACGCTACCGGTTCCGTAGCACCAGTTTTATTCTTGCTGTCTGACGGGGAGCCTACGGACGATTATAAATCTGGCTTGCAGGAGCTTCAAAAAAATCCTTGGTACAAGATTGCAATTCGCGTGGCTGTCGGATACAACGATTTCAACGAACATATTCTGCGTGAATTCACTGGCAATGAAGGTACCGTCCTTAGTGCTAGCGACCCAGATTCTTTGCGCAAAACGATAAGGTTTGTTGCTATTACCTCCTCGCGTGTGGCAAGTCAAGGTAGTCGTGTCGATAACACAGGTAATGACGACCCCGATGACAATACTGGAAAACTAGCTCAAGCACTCCCGCCGAAAGGTTCACTTAATGCCCAGTTAGATCCTGGAGACGGTTTTTGATTAAACTGACTTTATCCTTTGAACAACCTCAATCCCTTGAAAACTTTTTCAGGGGATTTTTCTAAGCACTGAAAAGGAGCGTGAAGTCATATGAGGTTTAGCACGTTCGCTAAGTCGATTCACGGTAAGAAGTATCGTGAACGCGGTATGCCTTGCCAAGACAGCTCTGACGTTTTGGAGTTTGATAGCGTGCAGACGATTGCCGTTGCCGACGGTCATGGTGGCAAAGATTATTTCCGCTCCGATACTGGCTCGCGGCTTGCAATCAAGGCTACCTTTGAACAGGTAAAAGTTTTTTGTAATGGCATTTCTGAAGGCGAAACCTTTTCAGAGAACAGCATCAGAAATTTCGAGTTCAAGCTTTGGGAAGAATGGCAAAAAGCTGTCAAAGACGATTGGATAAAAAATCCTGTCCGTGTCGAGGAGGAACGTTGGAAGAATGTTAGCGACAAGTATAAGGCTCGTTACATTTCAGCGGACGAACAATATATCCCCGTGGCTTACGGCACAACTTTAATCTGCGCGGTGTCAATCGGTTGGCAAGTGTTGCTCGTTCAAATCGGCGACGGAAGCTGTGTTGTCTTACAACAGGACGGAGAATTTAAAGTGCCCATGCCGCCCGATAACGAAAGTTTTGGTTACTTGACAAGTTCGCTTTGTGATGTCAACGGTTATAAAAAGTTTCGTCATGCCGTCTTGAATTGTGAGGAGGATTCGCCGCTTGCGCCCGTAGCCATTTTTTTGAGCACGGATGGCATTGACAACTGCTATCCGATTGGCAACAATGAAAAATATCTTTATAAGTTCTACGCCAACACCGTTATCGACAGCACGATTAAAAACGGTTTCAGGTTGACGCGTGATTCTCTGTGCGATAAATTGTTGCCTTACATGACTGAGCACGGTAGCAATGACGACATTTCCTTAGCTTATCTCATGACGAAAGATTTAAATTTGCTCAAGCGATCTCTTGAAAAATATCATCTTCAAACAGTCAAGCAGACTCCGCCGCAAGTCATCAAACAGACTCCGCAAGTTGTCAAGCAGACACCATTGCCCGCCGAAGAAGTTCAAACGAATATTGCTGAACAAGCCGCGCAACTTCGCAAAAGACTTTTACCAGCTTGGGGGGAAGAAAGGAAGAATAAAACATGATTAACAGCCTTGACCTTTACATTGAGGCGATTAAGGTCGTCAACACCGCTAGGAACAACAATCCAAGTGTCGAAGCCGTCCCCATTTTAAAGAGTTATTATCTTCAACTTACAACGATGACTTTCTACGAGCTGATGACCAAGAAGACTTCGCCGCTTATCTCTACGCTGTGCCAAGTCAATAACATAGGCTTTCAGGCGAAAAACTTTTCCTTCATGCCCGCGCAGGTCTCATTCAATTTGTACACGAGCTTTGATTTGTATGTTATCGTCTACGGACTTAACGTCGCCCTCGCGGAGAATCTTGACTCTTGCCTTAATGTCTTTGAAAGCAACGGCAATCGTATCTTCCGTAGCGTGGTATTGCCGCCCGAAGGCTTTCAATCATTGCTCATGCACTTGCAAGCATTGGACGAGAGCTTAGGGAAATTTCGTAACGTTGAACGAATAGTCGAAAAGCGCGTTGAGGTTCCTGTAGAAAAAATCGTCGAGAAACGCATTGAAGTTCCAATTCAATCCCCGCCGCAAAATTTTTCTGACGAACAGGACAAAGACTTTTTGCAGAGCTTAAAGACGCTTGCTGATAACCGACACTCCGAGGACGAAAAGATTATCGACGAGGTAAAAAAAGTTCAGCTCGCCTTGCAGGACGAATTGCCACGCTTGCAAGGCACGCTGAAAACAATTTTGGATATTCGGGACGAGATTGACTTTAAAGCAATGGAGGAACCGATAAGGCAGCTGATTCGGCTTTTAGACAAACTCAACGAGACTTTGCAACGACATCCGCAAGCAGATACGCAAAAAGGTTATGATATGCTCCTTAAGCGTTGTAATGTTTTTCTACGCTTCATTGAACAGGCATTGGCAATGCTTGGTACGAAGTTCATTAACGAAACAAATATCCCGTTTGACCCCGATAAGCATGAGGTGACTAACACTTCCAGCCCGTCCGCTCAGGCAAGAGTTTCAAAAGTTCTGCGCGTCGGTTTAACTTATAAAGGGCAAGTTCTTCGCAAGGCGGAAGTTGAGATTACTGAACCGGTTCTGCGTGGAACCTCAGCTAGTGAATATTACGCAAATTATCGGCAACCTTCTGGAGGTAATTTTCAATGAAGATAGGAATTGATTTCGGCACAAGCTTTTCATTGCCTGCCGGCTTGATAAACGATGACTGTAGGCGGCTTTTGCCGGATAAGATATACGGTGTACCGAGCGTTTTTTATTACGACAAGAGGCAAGGTATTATGATTGGTGGTTCAGCCGATAATCGCGGTAAATATCGTCCTGAAAACGTCGTGCGCAACGTGAAAATGGAGATAAGCAACCCCAGTAAAAAAACTTTCAATCTCGACGGCAAGACTTTTAATAAAAAACAAATCGTCGGACGTATAATCAACGAAGTAAAAAAACTTGCGCTTGAAGAGATTTCCCGCAAGCAATTAGTGTCGCGTGAGATTGACGGCGCAGTTATTTCCGTGCCAGCGGCGTTCACTCTTCGAGAGCTGAATTTCATTCGCGAAGCCGCGCAAGACGAAGCTAATTTAAAAGTCTTGGGTTTCATTCGTGAGCCAGTCGCCGCAGCCATTTCCTATTTCAATGCACCAGCCGCCGAGGATAAGAAAACTATTTTGGTTTACGATTTGGGCGGCGGGACTTGTGACGTTGCGATTGTTCGTTCTGATAAAAATTCAAAGGAATGGTATAAAGTCATTGATTCGGATATGCAACGAATCGGCGGTAGGGATTGGGACAGATTGTTATGCGAGTTGATAAAGCGCAAGTGTCGCGAAGAGAATCCCGATATTGAATTTGATTTGAAGGCTGAAAGTAAAATTTTGGCGGAAGCGATAAAAGTGAAGCATGACCTTTCGCGCCTTGAAAACGCTCTTTTAACAGTGGAAATTGAAGACGAGCTTTATGACATTGAAATAACGCGGGCTGAATTTGAAAAGATAACTTCCGAACTTTTGCAAGAGACAATGCACATGGTAGACAAGCTCAAAAGCAACTGCATGACAAAGATTGATCACATCATCTGCGTTGGCGGTAGCTCGAATATGCCGCAAGTGCGCAAAGCCTTCGAGAAAAACTATCCTGACATTGGCGAAGAAAACATAATAATCTTTGAGCCGGAAAACTCAATAGCATTCGGGGCGGCGATTTATGCTGAACACTTGACGGAAGAAACTTTCCTGCACGACATCTGCAAGTTCTCTTATGGTGCTCGTTATGTTCAGGACTTCGATAGATATAAAGACTATAATCGCCTCAGAATTTACAACATCATTTATAAGGGCGATGACTTGCCGACAAGTGGTGAGTCGACCTCTCAGCACATTGACGATAACACTGATACTTACATTGCGGTTTACGAATCGGAATGCACGGACGAAATTTACATGCCCAAAGACGGCACGTATATTGGCGAGATTAAAATCCAAGGACTGCGCGACAGCCGCAAAGGTGACGAGACCTTCCTTACGATGACGATTGACCGTAGCGGACTAATGCAACTTAAAGCCTTAGATAAACGCACGGGCAAATCAGCTAAGGTCGATATTCAGCTTGAGGAATATTAAAAGAAATGAGGAATGATTAATGGCATTGCTTGAAGTAAAGAAGGCGGGCGACCCCGTCTTGAAGAAAGTTTGCGCACCAGTCACGAAGATTGACAAACGCCTAAGACGATTGCTTGATGACATGGCGGAGACTATGTACGCTAGCGACGGCGTTGGGATAGCCGCCCCGCAAGTCGGTGAATCAATCCGCGTCTGTGTTGTCGACGTGGACACTAAGTCGCACAACGCACGCTATGACTTGATTAATCCGGTCATCACCTATCGCGAAGGTTCCGTTGTCGACAATGAAGGTTGCCTCTCATGCCCAGACCTGTTCGGCGACGTGGAACGCTCAGCAAAGATTCGCGTCGAATACACCAGCCGCTTTAACAAGAAGAAGACTTTGGAGGCGGAAGGCTTGCTTGCCCGTTGCATTCAACACGAGCTTGATCACCTCGACGGGCAACTGTTCATTGACATTGCTAAGAACATCACCAAGGGCAGACCCAATAAAAAAACGGAGGACTGACTTTCCTCCGCTGAAAGAAATCTCCGACGTTCAATCGGGGATATTTTTTTGCGAACTTTGCGCTTCTAGTTTCCGTTTTAAGTCATCGAGCTGATCCTCTGGGACTTGTACCGTCCCGAACTTTTGAAAGTCGCGTGCCGTGTCCACATCGCCCATAATGAGTGCCAATATAGAGGTTAAGTCCGCGAAGTTCATTTGCTCCCATTCCTTTGCCTCTGCCGCCGAAATCTTCCCGCGCTTCTTAGCTTTCTTTACAGCCTTCTTCATGCGCTTATCGTACATGCTAAGCAAGTTGAAGTTAAAGTAATCCTTGTCGTTCATGTGAACGCCTCCTTGTTAGTCGTCGGAAATTTTTCTTGCAAGACGAATCAGCACGCGAGTAATCCTCAAGCCTTCGACCTCTTCAACGTAGAAGGTATTGCCCTCGAATGCCGCCGATTGACCAACACGAGGTTCGCCGCCTAACTTGTCATTGAGCCAGCCGCCCACCGTGTCAACGTCCTCATCGTCAATCTTAATGCCGAATTCGTCTTCCAACTCCTCAAGCAACATCTTCGCATCAATCGAGTAAAGATTATCCTCGCGCTTCTCAGCATCAGGACGTTCCTCGTCGAACTCGTCTTGAATGTCGCCGACAATCTCCTCCACAATGTCTTCAATGGTGACCATGCCAGCCGTCCCGCCGTACTCGTCAACGACGATTGCCAGCTGCGAACGATTCTTTTGCATTGTCTCCAGCAAAACGCTAACGTCCATACTCTCCGGCACGAAGAAAACCTTCCGCGCTAACTTCTTGAGGCTCGGCTTGCGCTTGCCCTGAATCAAAACGTTAGTCAAGTCTTTAATGTGCAGGAAGCCGACGATATGATCTTTGTCCTCGTCGCAGATTGGGTAGCGCGTCATCTCCTCTTCAAGAATAGTCGCGAGGTTCTCCTCGTAAGTCTTGTTTAGGTAAAGGCAAACCATATCGGGGCGCGGCACCATAATCTCGCGGACGTTGCGCTCGGTGAAGTCGAAGACGTTATCAACGAAATCAACCTCCGTATCGTCAACGAGTCCTTGCTTGCGACTTTCCTTCATGAGCAGACGAATCTCTTCCGGATTGTGCGCGACTTCGCCTTCAGAGACGTTCAAGCCGAGGTGATGACTTACAAAGCTTGCAGTCCGGTTGAGTAGCCACACGAACGGATACATGACCTTCCAGAAGATAAGCATGGGCAAGGCAATGTTGAGTAGGATTTTCTCACTCGCGGCGATTGCCATGCTCTTGGGTGTCAGCTCGCCTAAGATGATGTGCATTGACGTTATCAGCGAAAAGGCAAGCGCGAACGATATTGTATGCCCTAACGTCTCGCCGAAGCCCGCCGCGTGAATCAAAGGTGCGATTAGTTCTGCTACGAATGGTTCGCCGACCCAGCCGAGTCCAAGCGACGCTAATGTTATTCCGAGTTGTGTGACTGATAATGCCTCGTCTAGTTCGTCGATTAATTTCTTTGCGTACTTAGCTCGCGTGTTGCCCTCTTGGATTAAAGTTTCAAGGCGCGACGGACGCATTTTCACGCAACAGAACTCCGCCGCCACGAAGAAACCGTTCATTGCAATCAGGAACGCCACGAGAAACATTTGCAGTAATATGGGCACGATGTCCATTAACAAACCTCCGTTAAAAAAAGTTCGAGCGCGGTGATTTGCTCCGACTCGTCGAAGACTCAACCGCGTCCATTGGATGCAACGTCATGTTGCCATTATACTATCAACGCCGGCAATCGACAAATATTTTTTGGCGCGTGGAAATTTATTCAAGCTGTTTTCATTGACGCGGCAAGCTAACTAGTTTAATATATGCATGAAAATTTTTGTGTGGAGGTGAAGGACGTTTGGGCGTAGCAGAAAACTTTCAAGCGATAAGAAACGAACTCGGCGATAAAATAATCTTAGTGGCAGTGACGAAGAATCACGACGTGGAAGTCATGCGCGAGGCAATCGACGCAGGAGCAACCGACATTGGCGAAAACCGCGTTCAAGAGGCGGTCGCGAAGTTCCAGACGCTTGACCGCAAAGTCACACGCCACCTAATCGGGCACCTGCAGACTAACAAGGCTAAGGCAGCAGTCAAGCTCTTCGATTTGATTCAGTCCGTGGACAGCCAACACTTAGCGGCGGCACTCAACAAGGCGGCGGCTTCAATCGATAAAGTTCAAGACGTGTTAATTCAAGTCAACGTTGCCCGCGAGCCGCAAAAGTCCGGCGTGTTGCTTGAGGACTTAGACGCGCTGATAAAGTTCGTCGACGAGGCAAATAACCTTCGACTGCGCGGGCTGATGATGATTGCGCCAAACCTTGAGGACGTTGAGCAGTGTCGACCGTTCTTTAAGCAAATGCGCAAGCTCTTCGACGAGCTTAGACCTGCGCGGGAAGCTTTCGACTTCCTGTCAATGGGCATGACGCATGATTATAAAATTGCCGTCGAAGAAGGCGCAAACGTCGTTCGAGTCGGCACGGCTATTTTCGGCGCGAGAACCTACAGATAAAAATTTTGCGAGAGGAGTCTGAATGAATGGAGATAATTGACAAGGTTAGCCGCTCTCTCGGATTGTCAGACAAAGATGAGGAGAAGGTCGTTAAGATGAGTACAAAAGAAGAGTTGCCTACCGCGCAACCAGAACAACAAGAATCGCCAATTCAACCGCCGCCCGCTAGTATGTCGGGTCATAAAGTAGTTGATTTTAATTCGGCGATGTCAGCGAGGGATAATTTAATGGCAGAAAACAACATCACTGCTAAAAGCATAATCAAATCAAAAATCACGACGGTAAGACCGAAGAACTTCGACGACGATGCAAAGGTTATCGCCGATTGTCTTCGCGAAGATGTGCCAGTCATAATAAACTTGGAGGACACAAGCCCCGAACATGCAAGGCGGATTATCGACTTCGCGTTGGGCACGACTTATGCCATTGATGGCGATGTTCAGCAGGTCAGCGAATATGTCTTCGTATGCACGCCAAAGACCGTCATGGTTACGTTCAATCGGGAAGAGCCTAAGCAAGACCGTAATGACTTCTCGTGGTTAACGCGGAAGTTGTAGGGACTGGGGACTAGGGACTAGAAATATGCATGACGCACGAGAAAAAATTATACGCTACTACAAAGGCACCGAGGGCGAGGCGTCCGCCGTTAAGCTCGTGGACTTCGCCGCGCAGGCTATCAAGAATCGCAAGTGCAAGCTTACGGGTTTTCTGTCGCCCTTTGAACAGGAAATGACTGGCGTCATTGCCAACAGTCTCGGCGAACTCAACGTAGACTTTTACGGCGGCTATCGCGGGGCTGAACGTCAACGCGCCGCCTTCTGTCATGAAGACTTCCAAGGCACGCCGAACTTTGAAATTGCAGTCATCAAGGCGCAGTGGAATGGTGAATTCGCCCGCTTAGGTCATCGCGACGTGCTTGGTTCAATCTTAAGCCTAGGCATCAACCGCGAGTATATCGGCGACATTATCGCTACCAAAGACTGCGCGAGGATTATCGTCGATAAGAAGATGTGCGACTACTTCACGCTGAACTTGACGGCAATCGGCGGGACTTCGGTTCAAACGGTCGTCGACGAGCTTGAAAACATTTCTGCTAAGGAGGAACGCACTAAGGAGATTAAAGCAACGGTTGCTTCCTTGCGTGTGGATTCGATAGCGGCGGCGGGCTTCGGCATGTCAAGAAGTCGGGCGGCAACTGAGATTGTGGCGGAGAAGATTAAGCTTAATTGGCAGACAGTCAAGAGTGCGTCGCAGTCGATTAAGGCGGGCGATGTGCTGAGTATGCGCGGGCGTGGGCGTTTGGAGGTCGCCGAGGTTCGCGGGCAGACTAAGAAAGGTCGCGTCGGTGTCTTGTTGAAAAGATTCTTCTAAGGAGGAATGAACCTTGCCAATGACAGAAGAGGAAATGAGCAAGTGTCGAAAGATAATTCATGGGCATGCGGCGGCAGCGGCGGCAGGAAATTTGGTGCCCGCGCCGGGCGTCGGAATAGCAGTTGATACCGTGACGATGACGACAATGGCAATGGCTCTGGCGTCGGTGTTCGGCGGTTCAGTAACAGAATCAGTCGCTAAGAACATGGCAACCAGTGCGATTATCGCGACGATAAAGAAACAACCGCTACGGGTCATCACGAAAGAAATTTCAAAAGTCCTGCCGTTTATCGGGCAACTAGTCGCGCCGTCAATAAGCGTGGCAATGCTTGAATCGGCAGGCTGGCTCTTGGCAGAAGACTTAGCGGCGGAACGCGACAAGAAAAATCCGGAATTGCCCCCGACGCATGGCGGGCATAACTTCCGCTACGATAAAAAATTCGAGGAGCCAAATCCTTAATGCAGTTTGGAGGCGATGTATTTGCTTACGCCAATGGATATTCACGATCACCAGTTCAAGAAGAGTTTCCGCGGCTACAACGAAAATGAGGTTGATGACTTCCTCGATAAGATTGTTGTTGACTTTGAAAAGCTCTTGAACGAAACCGAACGGCTTAAGACACAGCTTTACACGACGGAAAAGGAATTGGAGAAGTATCGCGGCTTGGAAAAGACCATGAATGATACGCTGATAATGGCACAGCGCACGGCTGATGATGTCATTGCCACCGCGAGGAAAACTACCGATGACATGAAGGAGAATGCCGCCCGCGAGTGTCAGCAGATTAAAGACCAGGCTAGATACGAGGCAAAGCAACAAATTGATAGCGCGAAGATAAAACGCGACGCAATCTTAGCGGAGTATGATAAGTTCGTCCGCGAAAAGAACGCCTTTCTTTTGAAGTTGCGCACAATCCTTGAATCAGAGCTGACGATAACAACGCAAATGCTTGAAGACGTTCCGAACGTTGCCGAGAAAGTCAAACAAATCTTACCGGAAGAAAAGCCTCAACCCGTCGAAGAACCTGCCCCACCACCCGTCGAAGCTCCTAAGCCCGAAGAAAAGCCCGAATCACCGGTTGAAGACAACGCAGAATCAAATATCGTCGACATATCAGTAAAGCCCGTCACCGACGAGACGAAAACTTATAAGCCCGTTAAGCCCACCCTCGACAAGGAGGCGGCAAAGTGAGTTTCCTTGTCGACGTGCTTAAAAAGATTCTGCTGATTGTCGAGTGCATCTTTGCGATTGCGTTCTTTCACTGGGAAAAAATTTTGTTCGTCGGAGTCGTAGCCTGTGACCAATTCACAAAAGCCTTGGTTATGAAGTCAATGGTGCCCGGCGAATCAATCCCGATTGTGCAAGACGTTTTCCATTTGACTTACGTCTTAAATCCGGGCGCGGCGTTCGGGATTCTGTCTAATCAGCGAATGTTTTTGTTAGTCACGGGCGTGATACTAATCGCGGCGACAGCTTACTTTTATCCGCTACTTAAGAAGTCGGACGCTTACTTGAGGTTTGGGGCGACAGCTATCTTAAGCGGCGCGGTCGCAAACCTAATCGACAGGGCGCAAACAGGTTACGTCGTGGACTTCTTCGACTTTAGGATTTGGCCAGTCTTCAACGTCGCCGATATTGCCATTGTCATTGGAATGGGCTTTATGATTTACGCGATACTTTTTCGACTCGACGCGGGCAATGTAGAGGCGCGGCAATGACTGATAGGCTTGATGTTTATCTTAGCAAGAAACTTTCTATGACGCGTTCGCATGCGCAGAAGTTAATCGCGGAAGGCTTGATAACTGTCGACGGCGAACACGTCAAGGCAAGCTATAAGCTAACGGGCGGCGAAGTCATTGACGTTGAAGAGGTCGACTCCGCCGAGGTTGAGTACTTGCCAGAAGACTTGCCGCTTGATACCCTTTACGAGGACGCAAATATAATCGTAGTCAACAAGGCTCGTGGCATGACTGTTCACCCCGCCGAAACCGTCAAGCATGGCACGTTGGTTAATGCTCTGCTTTATCATTGCAAAGACTTGTCGGGCATTAACGGCATCAAGCGTCCAGGTATCGTTCACCGCCTCGATAAGGATACGTCAGGCGTTATGGTCGTCGCCAAGACTGATAAAGCACACATAAGCCTTGCCGCGCAGATTAAAGATAAGGTTGCGACACGGACTTACTTGGCAATCGTTCACGGCGTCTTAGCGGACAACGCGGGCATTATCACGGGTGCAATCGGTCGAGACAAAGTTGACCGCAAGAAGATGGCTGTTGTCCCGAATGGCAAGCCCGCCGTCACGGAGTTTAAAGTCCTTGAGCGTTTCAAAGATTTTACTTACGTCGAGTGCAAATTACAAACAGGCAGGACTCATCAAATCCGCGTTCACATGACGGCTATCGGGCATCCGCTCTTGGGCGACACGAAATACACTGCGCGGAAGAATCCCTTTGACATTCGCGGACAAGCACTACACTCGCACACACTCAGCTTGATTCACCCGACGACAGGCAAGCTAATGAAATTCACGGCTCCCTTGCCCGACGACATGAAAAATATTTTAGACCAACTTAAAGCGTGTAAGGGTATGTTCACCAATAATACGCCGCCGGAAGCCCCTAGTTTTAGCTATGGGGAGGAAGGCGGTGCACACTTCCTTTCTTGATTTTTTTGTAGGATTAGTTATAATCCAACTATTCGGGAAAACGGTTAGTGCTGAAACACCAAGGCACCCGATTAGTCGTAAGACTTCAATGCTACAAGGAAACTTGTAGGGCTGTAGTCAACCAGCCGAACGCAGCAGATTTCAGTCTAGTTGCAAACTTCCGCCTTTAGGCGTGGAGTAGTTGACACCATTGCCCTAAAGAAAAAAGCTATCGAGTAATCGGTAGCTTTTTTCTTTGTGTCGCGATGACTGCCAACGCCTTCGAGGAGGATAAGGAGAATGCTTTAAAGTGCAGCATGAACGACCACCTTGCCAAGCCTCTTGACATTCCGAAGTTGCTTGAGGCGTTGAATAAATATCTAAAGTGAGGTATCATACAAAAGAGGTGATTTTATAGCTGAAATGTTAATTTATATAGCGTAAAAAAGTTTTAAGGAGGAGATTTTTTGGACGTATCAAAATTGGTTGGCAAAACATTCGCGTCGGAAAAAGAACGTGAGGCAGAACTGCAAAAACTCTTCGAGGCTGACAAAGTCGAGTATGAACGCCAGCGTGGCGACGATAAGCAATTCCCTATTAACGAAAAGACACAGCAAATTTATTTAAAAGAATGTCTAGGGCAAGCTGGTGGTGTAGGAAATTATTTTTTTCAAGACATGTGGGCGGCGCGTGAAATTTATCGTTCCAACATTAAACATGTTTACGACATTGGCTCCCGCGTCGACGGTTATGTTGCTCATCTTTTAAGCATGGAAGTTCAGGTCACTTTGTTGGATATTCGTCCGCTTCCGCAAAAAATTGAAGGAATCGATTTCATTCAGACCGACGCAATGGATTTAAGCAATATTCACGATAATTCCATAGAAATACTTTCTTCACTTTGTGCACTTGAACATTTCGGGCTTGGACGTTACGGCGACCCGATTGATTATAACGGCTGGAAGAAAGCTCTTCACGCGATTAAGCGTAAGCTTAAAATCGGAGGCACGTTTTATTTATCAGTTCCTGTCGGTAAACAAGATCATGTTCGATTTAATTCTCACAGGGTTTTTAATCCTATATCAATTGTCAATGAAATGTTACCGGAATGCATATTACAAGAGTTCAGTTATATTAACTTACAAAATTCGCGAATCGAAACTTGTTTAAAAAATACTGCTTGTTTATTAAGTTTGGATTTGCTTATACAAAGTTCTCTTTCCGATTATCATTCAGTTCGAGAAATTGTCAATAAAAATACATTCGGGATTCGTACAGGCTTATTCGTCTTTAAGAAACTATCATATCCCCCCCCCCCCCCCGATACATTAAAGTAATTATTTTGCTATTGATTATTAATCATTATAAATCTAAGCCAAAATAAAAGCTATCGTGTAATCGGTAGCTTTTTTTGTTGGTGATGTCTGCACGGCTGTTTAGGTTCGACGTTCGGCAAAGAATCTTTGTAATAGCTCGCGGCTCTCCTCCTCCAACACGCCGGCTGTTACTTCCAACTGATGATTGAGCGCGGGATTGTTCACGACGTTGAACAGAGACTCCGCCGCCCCGAACTTTGAATCCGTCGCGCCGTAGACCAATCGCTTAACTCGACAAAGAATCAACGCTCCTGCACACATTGCGCAAGGTTCGACCGTCGAATACAGAGTACAGCCCGACAATCGCCGCCGATTTAGTTTACGACTTGCCGCCCGCAACGTTAGCAGTTCCGCATGAGCCGTCGCGTCGCCGAACTGTTCAATCCGATTGTGTTCGCCGCAAATTAAAATGCCGTCCTCGTCGATGAGAACGGCACCGATTGGCACTTCCTCTTCATTGTAAGCCTTGAACGCCTCCAAAAGCGCAAAGCTCATGTATTCTTTATCAGTCATTGTCCAACCTCCTTAGGCAAGCAACATGTCCAGACTTAAGCCGCTTGAGTAGAACAGGGAATGGGTTCCGCAACTTGTCAGCTCCAAGTCATACGCTTTAGGGATTTCAGTCTTCTTGACGGGTGTCGCCTTTTTATTCATAACGCGCCGCAGTTCTTCGGCGAAAGTGTTCGTATTCTCTCGGCGACCGCGTCCGCTGTTGAAACGGTGTCTATTGTCGTGCGCGACGCCGTTGACGCGAGCAACCCGTGATATTTTTTCTACTCTCTCCAACATCGTAATCTCCTCCTTGAAAAATCTTGTTCGCGTCCTTCAACCTTAGTATCGTCAAAAAGCTTCACCGCCTTAAATCAAAAGGAACCCCGCCACTTACGGCAGAGTTCCTCTTTGATTGTCAATGTAACGTTTGAATTATTCGAGTGCACCGGCAATCTTGCTGTTGACTTCACGAGCCGCCGCGACACTCTCGGCGAACTTAGCTTTTTCAGCCGCAGAGAATTCAACTTCAACGATCTTTTCAATGCCGTTCTTGCCGAGGATAACGGGGACGCCAATGCAAAGATCCTTCTCGCCGTATTCGCCTTCGAGGTAGACGCAGCAAGGAATAAGTTTCTTGGCGTCAAGGGCGATTGCCTCGACGAGAGCCGCCGCCGCTGCACCAGGAGCATACCAAGCAGAAGTTCCCAAAAGTTTCGTGCAGGTCGCGCCGCCGACTTTGGTAGCCTCAACAGCTTTTTGGATAGCCTCTTCGCTAAGGAGTTGCGTTACCGGAATGCCGCGATAGGTTGCAAGGCTGACGAGCGGAACCATTGTCTTATCAGCATGACCGCCGACGACCATACCGTCAATATCGGTCGGGGTTGCGGGATAGCCAGCCTCTTGCAGAGCAATAGACAAGTAGTAACGGAAACGGGAGCTGTCGAGCATGCCGCCTTGACCGATGATACGGTTACGCGGGAGCTTGGTGTCCTTAAGCGTCAAGTAAGTCATTGCGTCCATAGGATTGGAAACGATGATAAGAATTGCCTCCGGCGAATGCTCAAGGATTTGGTCGACGACACTCTTGACGATTTTGGCGTTGGTGCCGATTAGTTGTTCGCGGGTCATGCCGGGCTTACGGGGAATGCCGCTGGTGACAACCACCACTTGCGAGCCTGCCGTCGCCGCATAGTTATTGGTTACACCAGTCACAGTCGTATCAAAGTTGAGCATGTGCGCCGTCTGCATGATGTCCATTGCTTTGCCTTCGGACAGACCCTCTTTGATGTCGATGAGGACGACTTCACTTGCAAAACCTTTAGTCGCGAGGACGTTCGCCACGGTCGCACCGACATTACCTGCACCAACTACAGTTACCTTCATTTAAAACTGCCTCCTTAAAAGATTGGTTGCGCTTATTTTAACATAACGATTGATGATTTGCTACAGCCGACGAAAAATTTTTATTCGACTTGCGTGAACTCGTCTTTGCCGACTCCGCACAACGGACAAACAAAATCATCGTCCATCTTAGTGCCAGGCTCAATCCCGTTATCGGGGTCGCCCTTTTCCTCGTCGTATTCGTAGTCGCAAACATTACAAACCCATTTCATTTCACGTGACCTCCTCTTAAAGTTCTTGCGCCGATTATAGCACGCGCCGAAAATTTTTCAACTATCGAACGTATCAAGCTTGCAATGATTAATTGTCAAAAAAAGCTCTTGACATTTTGTCTAATCAGTGTTAAGGTTTGCAAGCAAAAGAGAGGTGAACGACTTGGCAGAAGAAAAAAAAGTGATCGTCGGTAACGAGAACGGCGACAGCGCAGAAATAACTTTACAAAAGAAGCAAGCCGAGCCTAAAGTTGAAGAGATTGACACGGCGGCGGAGCTTGAAAATTTAAAGGCGGAACTCAGCGCGAAAGACGACAGACTAGTTAGACTGCTAGCGGACTTCGACAACTTCCGGAAACGAGCTGCCCGCGATAAGACCGACCTTGCGACGGTGATTGAGCAGGAGTTTCTGAAGGACTTGCTCCCCTTGCTTGACAATTTAAGCCGGGCGTCGAACGCAATGGATAAGGCAGACGCTGAGACCCTTCGCAAGGGAATCGAGATGATTAAGCAAGAGACCGTAGCAGTCATGGGTAAACACGGGTTGGAGCCGATTGACGCATTGAACAAACCTTTCGACCCGAATTATCATCAGGCAGTTGGCACGGTCAAAGACGAGACTAAAGAGGACGGAATCATTGCCGCCGAACTTCAACGCGGTTACATCGCACGCGGCAGGGTGATTCGTCCTAGCATGGTTCAAGTAGTCAGCAATTCTTAAGGAGGAATTCATTATGAGCAAAGTCATTGGTATAGATTTAGGAACAACAAATAGCGTCGTCAGCGTCATCGAAGGCGGCGAACCGACAGTTATCACCAACCCTGAAGGTAGCAGAATCACGCCGTCTGTTGTAGGTTTTACTAAGGACGGTCAACGCCTCGTCGGACAACTTGCAAAGCGTCAAGCAGTCAGCAATCCCGATAGGACAATCAGTTCAATCAAGCGGCACATGGGCGAGAACTACAAAGTTTCAATCGATAACAAGAACTACACGCCGCCCGAAATCTCCGCAATGGTTCTGCAGAAACTCAAAGCTGACGCTGAAGCTTACCTCGGCGAGACCGTCAAGCAGGCAGTCATCACAGTTCCCGCTTATTTCAACGATAGCCAACGTCAAGCCACTAAGGACGCCGGCACTATCGCGGGGCTTGAAGTCTTGCGCATTATAAACGAGCCTACAGCGGCGGCATTGGCTTACGGCTTGGACAAGGACAACGACGAGACCATTTTAGTTTTCGACCTCGGCGGCGGAACGTTCGACGTTTCAATCCTTGAGCTTGACGAGCATACCTTTGAAGTTAAAGCTACCAGCGGCGACACTCACCTCGGCGGCGACGACTTCGACAAGAAGATTATGGATTGGATGGTTGCCGAGTTCAAACGCGACAACGGCATTGACCTTTCCAAAGACAAGATGAGCGCACAACGTCTTATCGAGGCGGCGGAGAAGGCTAAGATTGAGTTAAGCTCCATGACTTCGACGAATATCAATCTGCCGTTTATCACAGCCGATGCCTCTGGTCCTAAGCATTTGGACTTGACGTTGACGCGTGCGAAGTTCGACGACTTAACCCGCGACCTTGTTGAACGCACAATGACACCGACTCGCAACGCTATGAAGGACGCGGGCTTGACGGGCAAGGATATTGATAAGATTATCCTCGTAGGCGGCTCGACACGTATCCCCGCCGTGCAGAATGCTATCCGTGAAATTCTCGGCAAGGAACC
Source organism: Selenomonadaceae bacterium (assembly GCA_017534385.1). GTDB lineage: Bacteria > Bacillota > Negativicutes > Selenomonadales > Selenomonadaceae > Quinella. The sequence continues at coordinate 30,186 of JAFWCT010000073.1, read as the reverse complement.
TTCCAAAGGCATTAACCCTGATGAATGCGTTTCAATCGGCGCGGCGATTCAAGGTGGCGTGCTTGCGGGCGAATTCGGCAAAGGCAATGAAATTCTTCTGCTTGACGTTACTCCGTTGTCACTGGGCATTGAGATCCTCGGCGGCGTGTGCACTAAGATTATCGAACGCAATACGACAATCCCGACGCAGAAGTCGCAAGTCTTCTCTACTGCGGCGGACGGACAAACTAGCGTTGAGATTCACGTCTTGCAGGGCGAACGCGAGATGGCAGCCGGCAATAAGACTTTGGGACGTTTCGTGCTTAGTGACATTCCGCCGGCACCGCGTGGCGTTCCGCAGATTGAAGTTACCTTCGACATTGACCGCAATGGTATCGTCAACGTCAGCGCGAAGGATAAGGGCACGGGCAAGGAACAGAAGATTACAATTCAATCCTCAAGCGGCATGAGCAAGGAAGATATTGACCGCATGGTTAAAGAAGCCGCCGCGCATGAGGCTGAAGATAAGAAACAACGCGAGGCAGCCGACGCTAAGAATGACGCTGAACAGACCGTTTATCAATCGGAGAAGACTTGCAAGGAGTTTGAAGGCAAAGTCGACGACAGCTTGATTAAGGACGTTCGCGACGCCGCACAGGCACTCAAAGACAAACTCGATAGCGGCGACACCGAGACCCTTAAGAAGTTGACAGAAGATGTTCGCCAAGCCCTTTACAAACTCAGCGAGGCGGCATACAAGGCGGGTGCAACTGCGAATCAGCAGGGCGAACCCAATGCCGACTTCTCGCAACAACAACAAAGCTCGTCCGATAAGAAGGATGACGACACGATTGACGCCGAGTGGACAGATAAAAAATAATTCGTAGCGACTACAGGCAGGGGAGGGAGACAAATTCTCTCTCCCCGCTTTTTGCTTAAGGAGTGATTTTGTGGCGGACAAGAGTTATTACGAGGTGCTCGGCGTCGATAAGAACGCAACCGATGATGATATTAAGAAGGCTTATCGCCGACTGGCACGCAAGTATCACCCCGACTTGAATCGCGACGACCCTAAAGCCGCTGAAGTTAAGATGCGGGAAATCAACGAAGCCTATGACGCGCTTAAGGACAAGGATAAGCGCAAGCAGTATGATTCAACGCTAGACGCGACGCCTAAACGCAGTTCAAAGACGCCTTACCCCAACGCAGAGGACGTTTTTAATGAAATGTTCGGCAAAGCCTCGGCGACTGCTAGCGGTAAAAGAGATAAACGCAGTTCAAAGACGCCTTACCCAAACGCGGAAGACGTTTTTGATGACATGTTCGGCGATATGTTTAAAAGGAAAAGGTGAGCTTTATGGCGGACAAGAAAGATTATTATGAAGTGCTCGGCATCAACAAGAATTCGACGGACGACGAGATTAAAAAGGCTTATCGCAAGCTGGCGCGCAAGTATCACCCCGACTTGAACCGCGACGACCCCAAGACCGCCGAGGATAAGATGAAGGAAATCAACGAGGCTTATGACGTGCTCAAGGACAAGGATAAGCGGGCGCAGTATGACCAATTCGGGCACGCGGCGTTCAGTAACGGCGGCTATGGTCAAGGCGGCACGTACACCGGCAATATCAACATGGAAGACATCTTCGGGCATATGGAATATATGGACAGCTTCGGCGATATCTTCGAGCAATTCTTTAGTCACGGCGGCAGTACTCGTACTCGTCAAAAGCGCGGACCTCAAAAGGGTGCTGACCTTCGTTACGACTTGCAGATAACTTTTGAGGAGGCGGCGTTCGGCAAAGAGATGACGATTAAAGTTCCGCGTATGGAACCTTGCGAAGAATGCGGCGGCACAGGAGCTAAAAAAGGTACTAAGCCCGATGAGTGTCCTGATTGTCATGGCACGGGCATGAGGCAGACAACTACGCGCACGCCTTTTGGTACCATTGCCAATGCCAGACCTTGTGAGCGTTGTCATGGCACAGGGCAGATTGTCAAGAATCCTTGCGAGCATTGTCACGGCAGAGGAAAGGTTCAAGTTAGGCGCGACATCAATTTAAAAATTCCACGCGGCATTGACGATGGGCAACGGCTCCGGATTCAAGGCGGCGGACAGGCTGGCGAACGCGGCGGTGCCCCCGGCGATTTATACGTTTATATCAACATTAAGCCGCATAAGATTTTCACGCGGAATGGCACAGACGTTTACTGCGAGATACCGATTACCTTTGTTCAAGCGGCACTGGGCGCAAAGATTGACGCTCCGACGATTGACGGCAAAGTTGAGCTGACGATTCCCGAAGGTACGCAATCGGGCGAAGTGCATAGGATTCGCGGCAAGGGTATTCCCATTCTGCACGGCGAGGATAGAGGCGATGAATTCGTTAAGATAAAAGTCCTCACGCCAAAAAATCTTTCAGATCGGCAGAAAAATCTTTTGCGCGAATTCGAGAACGGTACTTCTGATTACAAGAACAATCCCGAAAAGAAAACTTTCTTCGACAAGCTCAAGGACTTATTTGAATAAAATTTTAAGCGACAAACGCGGCGACTGATTGACTATCGGTTGACCGCGAATTTTTTTGAGCCTTCAACAGGCATGAAGTATAACAAGCTCAACTATTCCACCGACAAATTTTTGACAATCTTGTATTAAGCGGCTATAATTCAATGCATTTACGATACAGAAAACTTTCTCGACGAAGGAGAATTTGTTTCATGAGAAAAATTTTTATAGTAGCGATGCTTCTTCTGGCGATTACATTGACGGGTTGCGGCGACGATTCTAATTCAAATGGCTCAAGCGTTCTCAAGATTGGTTTGGACGACGAATACGCGCCAATGGGTTTCCGAGATGACAAAGGAGAGCTTATCGGCTTTGACGTTGACCTTGCCAAAGAGGCGACGCGGCGTTTGGGCGTTAAGGTTGAGTTCGTTCCAATCGATTGGGACAAAAAAGAGGAGGAGATAAATTCTGGGCGGGTCGATATGCTTTGGAATGGTTGCGACATAACCGACGAGCGCAAGGAGTACATGCTATTCAGCAAGCCTTACATGCAAAATCGGCAAGTTCTCATAGTCAAGCGGGGCAACACTCAAAATATCCATTCAGTCAGCGACCTTGAGGGCAAAGTTGTAGGCACGCAAGCCGGCTCCAATTCGGTTGATTATGTTGAACAGCACGAGGACTTAAAGGAAAGTTTTGAGGCGTTCAAGACGTATCGCAATTACAAAGAGGCATTCCATGATTTGGATAAAGATTTGGTAGACGTTTTGATTGCCGATGAAATTGTTTCACGTTATGCGATGCTAAAGTGCGCGGGCAAGTTCGAGATTATAGAGGTAACGGTTGGTCCTGCCACTGAAATTGGCATAGGCTTTCGCAAAGATAACTTTGAACTTCGCGACAAGGTACAAAAGGTTTTCGATGAAATGGTTAAGGACGGCACTGCAAAAAAAATTTCCGAGCAATGGTTCCAAGCAGATTTGATTAAGCTAAAGAGATGATTCAAAAGGAGGGGTCTCTTCATGAAGGGAATTATTTTACCGCTCCTACTAATGCTCTTTACGTTGACAGGTTGCAGCTTTGGCGATGTCAGTATCATGAATAGAGGGAAAATTATAATCGGGTTCGATGAAAGCTTTGCCCCTATGGGATTTCGCAATGAAGCGGGCGAGATTGTCGGCTTTGATATTGACCTTGCTAAAGAGGCGGCTAAACGTATGAATGTCGAAGTTGAATTCAAACCGATTGATTGGGCTAAGAAAAGGGAGGAGATTACTTCAGGGAACATTGACATGATTTGGAATGGTTGCGACATAACCGACGAGCGCAAAGAGTATATGATATTCAGCAAGCCTTACATGGATAGCCGTCAGGTTCTTTTGGTCAAAAAGGGCAATTACCAGGGCATTTACTCTGAATACGACCTTAAGGATAAAATCGTCGGAATGCAAGCCGGCACGAGTTCTGAGCTTTATATGAACAAAGACATTAAGAATAGTTTTGCTGAATTCAAGATTTGCAACAGCCTTCAAGAAGGATTTGCGGCTTTGGACAATGATGAATACGACGTGTTCATTGCTGACGAGATTGCAGGGCGTTATGAGATAACTCAACATCCCAATCACTTTGAGGTAATTGAAGCAAACATAAGCCCTATCACTGAATTTGGCATTGGTTTTGCCAAGGATAAGACCGAGTTGCGCAATAAAGTTCAAGTCATCTTTGATGAGATGGTTCGAGACGGCACCGCCAAGAAGATTTCCGAGAAATGGTTCCACGCCGATTTAATTAAGTCAAAGAAATATGATTAACCCCTCTAGCGTGTATAAGGGAGGTTCTCGACGTGAAGAAAGTTCTTTTACTCCTGCTGATGATTTTAATTGTGGGCGGTTGCGGCGCAGGTAAGGACGATTCCCAAGACGTTGACAGCATGAAGTATAAGAAAGTCCTTACTATTGGCTTTGACGAAAGCTTTGCACCAATGGGATTCCGCAATGAAGCGGGCGAGATTGTCGGCTTTGATATTGACCTTGCCAAAGCGGTTTCTAAGCATATGGGCGTCACCTTTGAATTCAGACCGATTGCTTGGGATAAAAAGGAAGAGGAGATTACCTCCGGCAACATAGACATGATTTGGAACGGACTGGACATAATCGACGAGTACAAGAAGTATATGATCTTCAGCAAGCCTTACATGGATAATCGCCAGATTCTTTTGGTTAATGCGGGCAACATTCACCGTATCCATTCAGTAAGCGACCTTGAAGGTAAAGTCGTTGGCACTCAAGCCGGCTCCAATGCAGAGGCTTACATAAACGAGAATGAAAAACTAAAGAAAAGCTTCGCCGTGTTCAGAACCTATCACAACTTACAAGAAGGCTTCGAGAGTTTGAGGAAAGAGCATTTCTACGTTCTGATTATCGATGAGATTGCTGCGCGTTACGAGATGAGTAAACACCCCGGCGATTTCGAGATTATCGAGGCAACGGTTGGTTCTACTACTGAATTTGGCATTGGCTTCCGAAAGAACGATACCGAGTTGCGCGATAAAGTTCAAAAGGCATTCGATGCGATAGTTTCAGACGGTACAGCAAAGGCAATCTCCGAGCAATGGTTTCACGCCGATTTGATTAAGTTAAGAAGAAAATACTAATGACCAATGATAATTTTTACGTTGAATTAAAGCGGTGATTAAAAGGGAGGTTCTTTAGATGAAGAAAATTTTTTTACCGCTTATGCTATTGATTTTTGTATTGACGGGTTGTAATAATTCTTGCAGTATCGAAAAAATTGTTATCGGCATTGATGATGACTTTGCGCCGATGAGTTTCCACGATGAAAATGGTAATCTCGTTGGCTTTGACATTGACCTTGCCACGGAAGCGGCTAAGCGTATGAATGCCGAGGTTGAATTCAAACCGATTGATTGGGATAACAAAGAGGAGGAGATATCGTCCGGCAATATCGATATGATTTGGAACGGACTAGATATAACAGACCAACGCAAGGAGTATATGATATTCAGCAAGCCTTACATGGACGACCGGCAGATAATTTTGATTAAGCGGGACGACGACTTTGATATTCATTCCGAATACGATTTGGAAGGCAAAATCGTCGGCACGCAAGCCGGCTCCACCTCTGACGACTACATTAATCAAAATGAAGACCTTAAACGCAGTATCAAGGAATACAAAACCTATAGCAAGTTCAACGAGGCAGTTACGGCTCTCAAGAACGACGAGATTGAAATTATCGTCTGCGATGAACTTATCGCCCGCTACGAGATGAACAGCTATCCAAGTCAGCTAAGAATAGTCGACGTGAAAATTGGAAGTATCGCCGAAACGGGCATTGGTTTTCGCAAGGACAATACCGCACTACGCGATGAAATCCAAAAGACCTTCGACGATATGATTAATGACGGCACGGCTAAGAGAATTTCTGTTAAATGGTTCAATGCCGATTTAATTAAGCGTAATGGTTAAGCTCTTGCAGAAAGCAACGTTCAGTTGCTTTCATTTTTTTTTCAAACGCTTGCAATGACTTTAGCGATAAAGTATAATGCAACGCGATTTACCAATTTTTTTAGCGAAAGGAAGTTTTGCAGGTGAAAAGAATCTTTACGGCGGCATTGCTCCTTATGATGTTGCTTATAACTGGTTGCGGCGGAGGAGGCGAGCCAGCTAAGACTGACGGCGGCGACTCCAAAGAAACTAAAAAGATTGTAATCGGACTCGACGACGAATACGCGCCTATGGGCTTCAAGAATGAGCAAAACGAGATTATCGGCTTCGACGTTGACTTGGCTAAAGAGGCGGCTAAACGTCTCGGCTCGGAGGTCGAATTCAAAGCTATCGATTGGAATAGCAAAGAGGCGGAGCTTAAATCCGGACGCATTGACATCATCTGGAATGGTTTGGACATCACGCCCGAACGTCAAGAGAATATGCTCTTCAGCGAACCTTACATGGACAACCGTCAAATCGTCTTCGTGAAAAAGGACAACGACCAAGGCATTAAGGCTGAGGCTGACCTTTCGGGCAAGTCTGTAGGTACGCAAGCCGGCTCCACTGCCAAGGCTTACATTGACAAGGCTGAGGGTCTCAAGGAAGGCTTTAAAGAGTTCAAGACTTATGGCGATTACGTCAGCGCGTTCATGGATTTGGAGAACGGCAGAATTGATGCGTTGGTTTGCGATGAAATCGTTGGACGTTACGCAATGAGCAAGCAGGGCGATAAGTTCGAGGCTCTCGACGTGACGATTGGTCCGGTCAGTCAATTCGGTATTGCCTTCCGCAAAGACGACACTGCACTGCGCGATAAGGTTCAAGGCGTCTTCGATGAAATGGTTAAGGACGGCACCGCAGGAAAGATTTCCCAACAATGGTTCGGGGCTGATTTGATTAAAGGTAAAAAATAATCGGCGATTACTATTTGTGAACAGTGACCGCCGTCGCAAGACGGGAGTTAGGGAATATCTGTTATGGAAAAATTTTTCGATATGACGCTCCTCATTTTGGAGGGCGCAGAAGTCACGCTAGAGATTTTCTTCGTGACTTTAATTTTAAGCTTGCCGATTGGAGCATTGGCGGCGTTAGGGAGGATTTCGAGTTTCGCGCCGCTTAGATACCTAATGGAGTTCTACGTCTGGATAATGCGTGGGACGCCGCTAATGTTGCAACTGTTATTCGTGTACTTCGCCTTGCCTATGGTCGGAATCATGTTGCCGGACATAGCGGCGGCATTGCTAGCATTCACGCTCAACTACGCGGCTTACTTCGCTGAAATCTTCCGCGCAGGCATTCAAGCGATACCACGCGGGCAATATGAAGCGGCTAAGGCTCTGGGACTTAAGCATTGGCAGATGATGCGCTACGTAATCTTCCCGCAAGTGCTACGCGTCGTGTTGCCGCCAATATCCAACGAAACGATTAACCTAGTCAAGGATACGTCGCTGATTTATATCTTGGCGATGAATGACTTGCTAAGAGTCGCAAGGACAATCGTCCAACGTGAATTCGACATGACACCCTTTGTTATCGCAGGCGCGTTCTATCTGGCGATGACTGCGGTGCTCACGTGGATATTTAAGAAACTCGAACAGCGTTACGGTTCATACGAAACTTGATTAAAAAGAGGAGGCTTTAGGTTGATTAGAAAAATATTGCTGAGTCTCCTCATTTTAATTGCGGCGACTTCAGCGGCACAAGCAGAGGAACAAAACTTTAGCGAGCGAAAGGCTAATCTTGCTGAGGTAAGCGCAGTTCGTGTCGGCTACGGTACGGGTACAATTCGTATCGTCGTCGACCTGTCCAAAAAGGTTGAGTTCGTCGAATCATATGCCGAGAACCCTTCGCGCATGATTATCGACCTCAATGACTCGTGGCTTAGTCCGACCGTCAAGCGCGAGATTGAATTGAAATCTTTGGCGGCGAAAAAGATTCGCGTCGCGCAATTCAATGAGACGACCGTCCGGATTGTTATCGAGACTATGGCGGAGACAAAAACTTTCCACTTGGACGGCGGGACTAAAGGTCATCGATTGGTTATCGACGTGGGCAACGCCGACTTCAAACCAAATCCCGAAGCCAATAAGCCTAATGCCGACGCTTTAAAGGCTCAGCAAGAACGCGAGCTTAAGGAACGTCAGGAGCGCGAGCTTAAAGAACGTCAAGACCATGAGCTTAAAGAAAGTCAAGAGCGCGAGCTTAAAGAAAGTCAAGAGCGCGAGCTTAAGGAACGTCAGGAGCGTGAGCTTAAAGAACAACAGGAGCGCGAATTAGCTCGTCGCGAACAGGAGCTTGCACAACGTGAGCGCGAACTTAAAGAACGTGAAGAACAAGAGCTTAAGAAACAACAGGAACGTGAGCTTAAAGAACGTCAAGAACAAGAGCTTAAGGAACGTCAGGAACGCGAACGCGAATTAGCCCGGCGTGAACAGGAACTCAAGGAACGCGAACGCGAACTTAAGGAACGTGAGGAAAAAGAACTCAAGAAACAACAGGAGCGCGAGCTTAAGGAACGTGAGAAAAAAGAACGTGAGCTTAAGAAGCAACAGGAACGCGAGCTTAAGGAAAAGCGCGAACGTGACATAAAAGAACAACGTGAACGCGAAAAGCAGCTTAAGGAAAAAGAAAAGCAAGAGCGTCGCGAGAAAAAGGATAGGGATAAAAATAAAGATAAGGACGACGAGAAGATTACAGAGGTCGAGGAGCCGTTCAAAGGTTTGGAAAATGACTTGGGCGAAATCACTGCCCTAAGCGGCAAAAAGATTGTCATCGACCCAGGGCACGGCGGTAACGACGCTGGAGCAATCGGTCCGACCGGCGTAATGGAAAAGACTGTCACGCTTAAAGTTGCTCTTGAACTTCGCAGGTTGCTTGAGGCTGAAGGCGCACAAGTCATCTTGACTCGTGAAGGCGATACGACCGTTTCAGCCAAGGGTGCTAAGGCCTCCGATATTGAAGAACTCGGCGCAAGGTGCGAGGTTGCCAATCGTATCGGCGCGGACATTTTCATTTCGATTCACGCTGATAGCTTTACTCGACCAGAGGCACGCGGCACAACTGGTTATTACTACAGCAAAAGCACAAGCGGTAGAGGTCAGAAGCTAGCCGATTGCATTCGCCGTAACTTAGTTGAGCAACTCGGCACGCCCAGCCGCGGTACTCAGCCTTGCAACTTCTACGTCGTCAAAAATACGGACATGCCCGCCACATTGATTGAGCTTGGCTTTATCTCTAACAAAGAAGAAGAACAGCTCCTAAACTCTAAAGAAGGCGTTCAAAAGGCGGCTCAAGGAATCCTCGACGGCATTGAAGATTATTTCGGGTGAAATGTTTTGCTTACCTGATGACATGATTTTTATTCTGCGCGGTTTCAAAAGAAACGGCGCATTTTTTATTGGCGTTTGACTTTAGGAAATTCTCTGCTAAACTGCGGCTAAGGAGATGATTCAATGCTTAAACTTAGACCGCGTAGATTGCGACTCAATGAAAACCTGCGCGCAATGATTCGTGAGACAACTCTTAGCGTCAAAGATTTGATTTATCCTCTATTCGTGGTGACAGGCTCAAATGTCCGCGAGGAGATTCCGTCAATGCCCGACTGTTATCATCTGTCCGTTGATAATGCCGTCGAACTTGCCAAGAAAATTTCCGCGCTAGGTATTCCCGCCGTCGAAGTCTTTGGCTTGCCCGAATACAAGGACGAGGTCGGCTCCAGTGCGTGGGATATGAATAGCCCTGTGCAACGCGCAATCGCCGCAATAAAAAAAGCCGTGCCTGAACTCATTATCGTCGGAGACGTTTGCCTTTGCCAATACACCAGCCACGGTCATTGCGGCAAGCTCTGCGGACATTACGTCGATAATGACGAAACACTTAAGCTCCTGCAGAAAGTCGCCTTAAGTCAAGCTGAGGCAGGCGCGGACATCGTTGCACCTTCGGACATGATGGACGGACGTATTGCCGCAATCCGTGACGCCCTCGACGCTAGAAACCTTTGCAACGTGTCAATCATGAGCTACGCCGTTAAGTATGCGTCGGCTTACTACGGACCTTTCAGAGACGCCGCAAACTCCGCGCCCCAATTCGGAGACCGCAAGCAATATCAAATGGACTTCGCCAACAGTCGCGAGGCTCTTAAGGAAGTTGAACTCGACCTTGCCGAAGGCGCGGATATTATCATGATTAAACCCGCCCTTGCATACCTCGACATCGTTAGCAAAGTCCGCAAACAAATCAATCGCCCCGTAGCCGTCTACAATGTCAGCGGTGAATATGCAATGGTTAAAGCCGCCGCCGCAAACGGTTGGATTGATGAGCAACGCATCGTCGTGGAAAACCTAACCGCTATGAAACGAGCCGGCGCGGATATTATCATAACCTATCACGCAATCGACTTCGCGCAGTATTAAAAGAACTCCTTCGGCTAATGTCGGAGGAGTTTTAGTTTGCTTGTAATGTTTAGTGCTTAAGCTCGGCTAAGAATCTCTTAACGGCGTCTTGCCATGTCGGCAGACGATTGAAGCCCGCCTCGTCGAGGGACTTCTTGCTTAGCCGCGAATTGAACGGACGCCGCGCAGGTGTCGGATATTCAATCGTCGGAATGCCCTCAACCTCAACGCTAAGCCCAGCTTGCTTGAAAATCTCTTTGGCAAAGTCAGCCCACGAACAAAAGCCCTCGTTGCTCGCGTGATACGTTCCGAACTTCTCCGTAGCCGCCATGTCAGCCAGAAGTCTCGCTAAGTCTACAGTGTAAGTCGGGCTACCAATCTGGTCATTGACGACGCGCAACTTGTCTTTAGTCTCGGCAAGCCGGAGCATTGTCTTAACAAAGTTCTTGCCATTGACACCGAAGACCCAACTAACCCGAACGATAAAATGCCGCTCAAGAATCGTGCTAACAGCGTTCTCGCCCAAAAGTTTGCTGTAACCGTACATGTTGACGGGCTTTTTATTATCGTGGACTTCGTAGGGCGTGTAACCGTCGCCGCCGAAGACATAATCCGTGCTGACGTAAATCATCTTCGCGCCAACAGAGCGGCAAGCCTCCGCCACCCAACGCGTTCCAAATCCATTGACAGTCAACGCATCTTCGCTTTCAGACTCCGCCTTATCAACAGCCGTGTAAGCCGCGCAATGAATGACAGTCTCCGGCTTGTGCTCCAAGATAAAATCCTTCGCGCCAGCCTCAGTCGTCAAGCTAAGCTCGTTGCGTGTGGTGCCAATAACCTCAACGCCGCGCCGCTCCAATTCCCTAACAACGTCGAAGCCAAGCTGCCCCGTGATACCCGTTACTAAAATCATCTTATAACCTCCAATCTCTTCGCAATTCTAGCACAGCAATTTATTTCGTCAACGGGGGCTTGCGCAGGAAAGCAATTAGGAATGTGGAATTAGGAATGGGAAATTAAAAGTGAGAGAAGTGAATCGATTTGAGATTGACGAGCGAGGCAGCGTTGAAACTTTTCACGGACAGCGACTTATTGGAAATGGGCAAGCGTGCCGACGCCATACGCAAAAAACTTTTCGGCAACGTGGTGACCTTCATCATAGACCGCAACATAAACTATACTAACGTCTGCAAGAACGAGTGCAAGTTCTGCGCGTTCTATCGTCGTGCGAATCATAAGGACGCGTACCTTTTGACGCACGAGGAGATTTTGCAAAAGGTTCAAGAGACCGTCGACGCCGGAGGTACTCAGCTTATGATTCAGGGCGGCTTACACCCCGACTTGCCCTTTAGCTACTACGAGGACATGCTCCGCCTTATCAAAAAGAATTTCGATATAACAATCCATTCGTTCACGGCAACGGAGATTCAACACTTCGCCAACAGCGCGGGCTTATCAATCCTTGAAACGTTAAAGCGACTTCAAGCGGCGGGCTTAGACAGCTTGCCCGGCGGCGGCGCAGAAATCCTCGTTGACGACGTGAGGCGGCGTATCAGCCCAAAGAAGATTATGACGGACGATTGGCTTAATGTCATGAGGCTTGCGCATTCAATCGGCATGAAATCAACGGCAACGATGGTTATCGGCTTCGGCGAGACTTTAGCGCAACGCCTTGAACATATGCAAAAGGTTCGCGACCTTCAAGACGAGACCGGCGGCTTTAGGGCGTTCATCACGTGGACTTATCAGCCAATGCATACCGCGCTCGGCGGCAATAAAGTCTCCGCGCAGGACTACATGAAGACGCTTTCAATGACAAGAATCTTTATGGACAACGTGAAACACATTCAAGGCTCGTGGGTCACGCAGGGCGAACATATCGGGCAGTTGACTTTGGCTTTTGGTGCTGATGACTTAGGCTCAATCATGCTTGAAGAAAACGTCGTGCGGGCGGCGGGCACAAGCTTTGACATGTCTACGCGCAAGATGATTGACTTAATCCGCTCGGCAGGACGAATCCCCGCTAAGCGCAATACACGCTATGAAGTGCTGAAAACTTTTTGAGGTAAGGCACAATGGACGATAAGAAATGCGACTGGCAGAAAAACCTTCAGCAGATGATGAAGATAACTAAGCAATCAGACCTCGAACGCACCTTGCAACGCATGATGCAAACAACTAAATCAAACGACTTAAAGCAGGCGTTCGAGAAGATGATTCACGTGACACGCTCCTTTGACCAAGAAGTTGAGCAACGGCAAAAGGAGCAGGAACAGAATATCGCCGACGCTTTCCAAAAGATGATTAGGTTGTCGCGTTCACTGGAGCTTGAGAACGAAGAACAACTTGCACGAGAAGAGGCTGAGGTTAAACGCAACGAACGCAAGATTGATAAGGTTAAGAATAAAGTTCCGCGCAGAATCCGGAGCTTCCCAGCTGCCTTCCGCCGCAATCCTAAAGCCGTCATAAAGTATTTCCTCGGCATGGCATTGGGACGCGTGCTAGCGATTGTGCTTTATGTCGTCATGGCATTTATCCCGGCGTTGCCCGTGCCCGATGCCCTCGCGAACATGAGTAAGCCGCCCGCCTTCCTAGGTACGGCGTTTAACTCAATGCGTTCATTCGTCACGGACTTTAACCCGCAAATGATTATGACGACAATCACAAACATACCAACGGATATAAACAAACTGATTCAGAAGGTCGGAGAGTTCTTTACGTTCTATGCCAAGCGTGCGGGCGCATTCATAGTCAAAGCAATTCGACATCCCAAGCTAGCCTTCGACGACGTGCGCAAGACGATTCGAGAGAAAACGCCTCTGTTCATTCGTCTGGCAAGGGCGGCAGTCAGCGTGGTATTCTCGTTCCTCTTGATAAAGCTAGCGATGATTTTCCTCTTGCCATTGTTCGGCGGCATTGCACTGACTGTCTTAGGTATCAAGGTGTCGATAATCCTGTTCGTTATCGCCCGCATGATAGCGGATAAAGTCGGCGAGCTTATCGGCAAATACGTCTTCAAAGGCGGCGTAAAGTTCGTAAACATAGCGCGGACAGTTCGTGAGTCGCAAGTCGTGAAAGCTATCGGCGATTACCTAAAAGAGTGGCTCAATCAAGCTACAAATAAAAAATGACATAGCTTAACGAGTACGAGAATTTCCTCGCTTGACTTTTCAAAGACTTAAAGATATATTTTCAACCGTGGCTGACTACCACGTAAAAAAGTGTACTTACACGCAAGATTTGAAGACTATTAGGAGGATACGTATGATAAATGCTGACGAACATAAAAAGCTTTTGTCGCAGATTGCTGAGCTTGAGCAAAATAGTATCAATTACTTCGACGTAGAAAAAGAATTCTTTCTTATCGACTCGGACAATCTAACTAATGTTCAAACAAAATTTTACGGTTATTCAATTCAACAAAGCGGCATTTACGAGAACGATAACTTGACGGCAGAAGCAATCGCTAATCTTGATGGGCGCGGCTGTTATGTCTATGTCGAAGTCAAAGACGGAAAGATAACCATTAAGCAAGATTTGAACGGCTCATGGGGCATTTACCTTTTCCGGCACGACGATTATTTTGCGTTAAGTAATTCGTTTTTCCGCCTAGTCGACCACGTTAAGTTTAAATATCCTCTGACAGTCAACCGCGACTATTGCCATTATTTGTTGATGAATGATTTATGTAGTCATGCTTATTCGGAAACTGCTGTTAATGAAATTCAGCTCGTCGAAAGAAATGCTATTGTCCTTATAAATATTAAAGATAAGAACCTTCAAAAGAAACTGATTGATTATCAAGAAAACACTGTCCCTTTAGATTCGGAAAAGGCTATGGCGACTTTGGATTATTGGGTCGCATTTTGGAGCAATGTATTGCGTAATGTGATTCAAAATACAAAATTCTTCATAACCGACTTGTCAGGTGGTTTTGATAGTCGCCTCTCTTGGATTCCCCTTTTGTCTACAGATATAAATTTAAGCGGAATAAAAATTAATTCAATCAAAGGTGCTCATCATACTTATAAAGATGATTACGAGATTGCTTTAAGTATCGCAACACATTATGGACTTAAGCTGAACCAGCCGCTCCCTAAAAATCAGTCTTTGAACCTAAGCTTTTCCGATGCTTGGAACCTTGATTACTATAGCCGACAGACCTTTCATAAAAGCCATAACCTATTAACGTCAATGCTACAAATAAATCTAGAAAAAACGTATAGCCTTAATGGATATGGCGGAGAAACTATTCGACGATACTGGCATGGCTCGCCCCAGAAAAGATTAGAACTTCAAAACGCTAAAGTAAAAACCTATTCTCCAGCTTTGTCTAGCGAACTATTTAATTCAATAAAGACTGTCCTTGAAGCAGGTTTTAATGCTATTCGCAATAAATACGAAATCAAAAATGAAGATTCCGAGGTTATCCCACAATACTTGTACCAGGAAACGCGTTGCAGGAATCATTTCGGAAAAGTTATGCTGATTAATTACCTTAAAGGTAATATTCAACTTTCACCAATCATAGATCCTAAATTGCGCACTTTGCAGTTGACAACCTCAGAATGCTCCGACCCAAATTTGCTCATGGCTCTCATTTTTATCCGTTACAAGCCTGAATTGCTAAATTTCCCCTTCGATAGCGGACATTCAATCGCCCCCGAAACAATCGAGTATGCTCGTAAAATCAGTAAGCGTTTCCCACGTCGCTTGACAACTGAAAAATATAACTGGGGGGGGGGTATTTCGTTTACAGCCGCGTAACTTGCAATTAGAATGCTTCCTCAAATCAGGACATTTAAATAAGGCAATCCCTGCCGGAATGTTACAAAACTCCTTGGAAGCAGCATTTTATTCTAGCAGAACTTACGGCTTGTTTAACTCTTATTTTGACAAAGAAATTTATTTTAATGAAAATCCACGAGTTAATAAAGGTTTCCAACATTGCACAGTTCTAGGAATCGTAAAGGTTTTGGAAGATGTACAAATAAGTAATCGCAATCAATCGATGTATCGAAACGTGCAAAATTTACTGAATCAAGACTTTATAACGATTAATGATGACTCCGACTCGCAAATACTCCATAAATTTAATCGCTATATCACAGCAACAGTTATGGTTCGATTAGATAAAAAAATGAACGATGACGATATTCAAATACTCGCGCTGTCAGATAATAGAGCCACAATATTTAAGCCAAACTGGTGGCAACATCTCGGAATCTGTTATGCAGTCAACTCTTATGCTGGAAATTTAAGTTTTGTCGCCAAAGCAAATGCAGAAAGTAAAATGCAAATCCGTCTCTCAGGGCAATTCGGAATAGATTACACGCTCTTTTCTGTAAATGATAAAATAATATTTGAAAAGCTTACTCCTACTTGGAGCAATAAACCTTATGTTCACGAAATTAAAGTAAAAGCCGGCGAAAAATTTAAAATACAAGTGGAATGGTTCCCACATAAAAGCGATGCCTAAAAATCAAAAAAGCCTCCGCAAAAGTTTAAGGAGGCTTTTTTATTGTCATACTTCCCGTAAGTAGCCGCTGACCATTAGAAAGCTTACACCTAAAAAGACTAAGCACCCTAGGACGAAGATTATCCAATCAGGCTTGTATCGCCAAATGATTTCGCCGCTTAAACGTTCAAGCGACAGCTTAGAATTTTTCTCGGCAATAGGCAGATAAATCAACGCGCCGAGCATAAGTCCAAAAATTAAAATGCCAAGCAAACCAATAATAACGTCGAAAGGCGGCACCTCTAATAAGCCCGAAAATGCATCTCCTACTGAATTCATTCACTCAACCTCCGATTCAGTCCAAAGCACGATTTTATTTTGCCCACGGGTTTTCTTAATGTCGATGATTCGTTGATTGCGTGAACCGCAAAATTGTAGCTCCAAATCCCGCAGACCTTCAATAAAAGCTCCGTCAATCAACACGTCGATATTCTCAAGCAAAGGCTCGGCGTCGCCCGGTAACTCTTCAAGCTTATAGCCCGTATAGCACCAGACACTTAGCCCAAAACTTTTTGCGGCACGGGCAATCTCGTTAGCCGCTTCAACCTGCAAAAAAGGTTCGCCGCCCGTCAACGTGATTCCGTCTAAAAGCGGGTTTTTCTTTATCTCCGCGATAATCTCTGCCGTGTCAATTAAGCTTCCACCGTCAAGCGCATGAGTCTCCGGATTGTGACAGCCTTCGCAATGCCGCAGACAGCCTTGCATGAAAATTGCAAAGCGTATCCCGTCCCCATCTACATAACTTTCAGCTACCAGCCCCGCTATACGTATTAACAAAAAAAATCACCTTCCGCCGCCGATTATAATTCTTCAACGGTCAAAAGACAATTAAAACTTGCGAATGCCTAAATCAGCTCCTTGTACTTGGTCTTGTAGAAATCCTCGAAAATCTTGAGTACCTCGCGGCGAATCTCATTGCCGTTGCCCTCGTGAAGAACCTCGATAAAGCCCCAACGGTCAAGCAACACCGACGCTATATGCCCAATCGTCTCAAGCGTGAACTCGTCAACATCAAGCGGCGCAAGCAATACAATCGCCGTGCGAACAATCTCGCCGTCAGCAGGATACTTGAAACCTTCGCCGAGTTGCAAAATACCAAACGCCGGAGCTTTCACGCCTGAACTCTTGCAGTGCAGTAAAATCATATGCTTGCCAATAATCAAAGTCGACCCCTTATCCTCGCGCAGAAGTAGCGACTTTGAAATCTCTTTGCGGCTAAGGTCATCATCACCAGCCAACCGCCCCGCAAGCTCGCACGCCTCGTTGATGTCGGCAATCTTATCGCGGACAAAGAAATAATTCGTCATGAGTGCCGTAATCGCCCGCCCATAAGCAGTCATCTTTGCTAAGCCTTCCATGAACGGCGGACGCGGCTCAAGTTCCTCTGCACTGCCCAAGAATTGTTTGTTCTGCCGAGCAAGCTCCTCCTCAATCTTCTTCCTGTCCTCAGCAATCAATGCCGCACTCACGACCAAAACCGGTTTATCTGCGCGGTGAATCGGCACCGTTGAGATTATGAACTCGAAATCCTTAGCCGCAATGTAATCAGAGTTAATGTCAAGTATCGGTACCTCGTCGACAATCTTTAGCGTCGGGAAAGTGGCACGCAGTCGGCTAGCTAACAATCGCGAAGTCCCCATGCCCGTCGGACAGGCTACAACCACTCTATGCACGGCGTGCGAAAACTTTTCACTGTCAGATAACGCTGCGCCCAAGTGCATCGCGATATAAGCAATCTCCGAATCAGGCAACGTCTCGCCAACTTCCGCCTCCAACTCGACAACGCATTGACGAGTTAAGCTCATCAGTTCAGGGTAATGCCTCTGAATCTCGCCAAGCAGCGGATTGCGTATGTCCATGTGCATTTTCAACCGACTTATCGACGGCGCAAGGTGATTGACTAGCCCCGCAAGCAAGCTCTGGTTCTTCTCAATGTCGCGCCCTGTAATCTTAGCCGCACGCTTCATAATCTGCCGCGCTAACGTGACTAGCCGGAAGTTGTCCATCATCGAAATCGTCCCAAGGCTCGCCGAACTGTAACGACTCCTCGCGCCGAGTATGTGCATTGTTATATAACAAACCTCGCTATCGGGCACGTCGATTGCAAATGCCGCCGATATTTTCTGCGCAAGCTTAGCCGCCGCCGTGAACTCCCGACTGTCCTTGAACTGCGCAAAGTCCTCTTCGTCAAGCTTAACCGGCTCGTGATTGCGTATCCGTCGCACCACAAGCGATAAGTGCACGACTAACCCGATAAGCGCATTGTCCGAAAGCTTGTATCCTAAATCATCTTCCGTCCTGCGAATCATCTGCTCAAGCCGCCGCCACTCGCCCGCATCAATCAGCTCCAATAAAAACTTCGACACCTGCGCAACTGGCTCATCGGGCAAGCTGTCCTGCATTAGGTTTAGTAGACGTTCCTCCCCAACGTGTTCATAAATATATCGGACAATAGCCCGCCGCAAGTCGCGTTCGTCGCCAAGTAAGCTTACACCCAACCCCGGCTTGCGAAAAAGTTTCAAGCCCGCCTCTCTGAACCACGGCTCCAATTTGTCAAGGTCGTTGCTTATCGTCGAATCCGTCACGTGTACCGCACTGCTAAGCACAAATAATTTAATCGGCTCGCGGCTCGAAAGCAACTTGCCGATTATAATTGAACGTCGCTCGTTCGGTGTATACTCGCTCTTATCGCCCGTCTGCAGTTGCTTTAGTAGGGCGTATCGTTTGACTTCACTGCCGCTTATCAGAAGACCTGCGCCCGATTTCTTTTCCAGTCCCAAGCCAACTTTGTGCAATGCTTCTTCGACCTTGGGCAACTGCCGCGAAATCGTCTTTGAACTGACTGATAGCTTTATCGCAATGTCCGTCGTAGTCTGAAAGATTTTCTCTTGGAGCAGTAACTTCAAAATGTCGCGTGTCCTTTGCTCCATGCTTTAAGCCTCCTTAACAAATTCTGGGAACGAGTTCGCCTTGTGGCAGCAACGTGACGTTGCATCCAATGGGCACGTTGAATTCGTCCTTAACAAATTCTGGGCACAAGTTCGCCTTGTGGCATGTCGACAATCCTCACGCTACCCAACGAAGTCTTCAAGCCAACCTTGCCCGCCGCATTGCTGACAACTTCGCCAATCAACGCCGCGTTCCTGCCGTAAACATTCTGCCGCATGACCGACAAAATCTTTTCCGCCGACCCCTCAGGCACGATAGCGATAATCTTGCCCTCGTTAGCCAACTCCAAAGCATCAAAGCCTAATATGTCACAGACTCCGCGAACTTCCTCGCGCACAGGAATTTTTTCCTCGTCAAGCAATATCCCGACGTTCGCCGCCGGAGCAATCTCATTAAGCACTGCCGCAATCCCGCCACGTGTCGCATCTCTTAGCATGGCAATCTGTGGTTCAGCCGTCAACATCTCGCGAATCATCTTGTTAAGCGGCGCACAATCGGACACGATACACTCTGGCAAATCCAAGCCATGACGCCCCGCCAAAATCGTCGTAGCATGGTCACCAATCGTCCCCGAAATCAAAACCTTCATGCCTGCGCGAACGTTGCTAGCCAATATGTCCACGCCGTCAATCAGTTCGCCAACGCCCGCCGTGTTGATAAAGATTCCGTCAGCTTGCCCGCGCCCAACAACTTTAGTATCGCCCGTGACAATCTTAACGCCCGACTCACGAGCCGCCGCCGCCATCGATTGAACAATGCGTTTAAGGTCGTCGAAGTCAAAGCCTTCCTCCAATATCACGCCCACGGAAATATATTTCGGTACCGCGCCAGTCACCGCCAAATCATTAACCGTGCCGCATATCGATAGCTTGCCAATGTCCCCGCCACGAAAAAAAATTGGACGCACAACATAACTATCAGTCGTCATTGCCAAGCGTCCAATCTTCGCGCCGTCGTGAAGCTCCTTTAAAATCTCGTTGTCGAAGGCGGGCAATATTATCTCGTGCAGAAGTTGCGCACTCAACTTGCCGCCCGCGCCATGTGCTAGCAAAATTTTTCTCACCATGTAAAGTTATTGCCTCCATACTTGAACCATGCCGCGCAGACTCCTTCAACTGACACCATGCACGGTCCGATTGCGTGAAGCGGTTGACATGCCTTGCCAAAGAGCGGACATTCAATCGGATTAATCAGCCCGCGTAAGACTTCGCCACAATGACACGCCGTCTTTTTATCAGCACGTTCAATCGCGACTGGCTCGACGCGTTCAATATCAAATGCCGCAAACTCATCACGCATCCTAAGTCCCGACGCAGGAATCATTCCCATGCCGCGCCAAGAAACGTCCGCAACCTCGTAGACTTGCGCGAGAATCTTTTGAGCCGCAACGTTGCCTTCAGCCTTGACCACACTGCAATAATCATTCGTGACCTCAACTCGCCCGCTGTCTATCTGTTTAAGCAAACTCACCAGCGCAATCAAAATCTCTTCAGCCTCGAAACCGCCAACCGCACTCGGTATCTTGAACTCGTCAGCTAAGAACTTGAACGCGTCCGCCCCAATGACAACCGCCACATGCCCCGGCAATAAAAAACCGTCGACCTTAACCGACGTGTCCTTCAACAAAAACCTCAGCGCGGGCGGTACCAGCTTTTGTGCCGACAGCATAAACAAGTTCCTTATCCCTTGAGCCTTCGCCGCCAATACCGTTGCCGCCGCAGTCGGAGCTGTCGTCTCGAACCCTACCGCCAAAAAGATTACCTTCGCGCGCGGATTCTCCTTGGCAAGCCTTACACAATCCAGCGGCGAATACACAATCCGAACGTCCCCGCCTTCAGCTTGAGCCTCTGCCAAACTCGAACGCGACCCAGGCACCTTTAACATATCCCCGAACGTCGCAACAATGAAACCTTCCCGCGTGTACTCAATCGCCTTGTCAATGTAATCGTCATTCGTCACGCACACAGGGCAACCCGGTCCCGATACCAGCTCCACATTCTCCGGCAAAACCTGTCGTATCCCAGAACGAAATATCGCTACCGTATGTGTCCCGCATACTTCCATTAACCGTAACTTCTTCTTGCCCTTTGCCAGAGTCTCAATCCTTTTAACAAGTGCAACATGACCGCTTCTCATTTCTTCTTACGTCTCAACATGTCTGTTGTACCAGTCACAATGGCTTTCACTGCACGTTTCCCATTCGCCTTCAACAAATCCGTCCCCGTTTCCTTCAAACCAATGCGAGCCTGCTTCGACCTGTTGCAATGCTTGCACAAACACTGCAAATTCCACAAGCTGTCCGAACCCTTATGCTTCTGCGGAATAATGTGATCAATGTCAACATCAGCCTTCCGAATCTTTTTCCCACATTTCGCACAAGTGTACCAACCATGATCCGACTTGTTGTTCTGAAACCAAGTCTGTCTGTAAGTCCCCATGTAATCACCTTCATCTTCCCTGAGGGGAGGGTCTGACTAAGCCTAACCAACCACCCCCGCAACCCTTTAGGGTGGTTCGACGCCAATTACGAAAATTCCTGCTTGACAAGCAAAAAAATTTTTGAAATTTATCCAAGCCGAGCCTCCTGCTTAGTCAATGCCTCCTGCCAAACTGCTTTGAATGGCACCGAATTTATTTCTGCTAATCGACGACAATCCTCATACTCCGGCGTTATCGAAACTATCTTGCCGTCATACGCGCTGACCTTGCATTGAACGGAACCAAAACTCGTTTCAACCTTTGCAATCTTCCGTACAGCCTCCACGCGCCGAGCAATCTCAATAACTCGCAAGCCAATCGTAGTCGTCTCCTCGAAGATTATCTTTATGCAAAGCTCCTTGTGCTCCGCGTCAACCAATACGCTAAGCATCTGCGCGGGACGATTCTTCTTCATGTAAATGGGTGTCGTCCATACGTCCAAAGCCCCCGCCTTGAATAACCGCTCATAAAGCCAGCCATATATCTGCGGATTCATGTCATCAATATTCGCCTCAAGCTTAAGCAGTTGACGTTCACCGCGCCCGCCAAAGTCGCCGAGATAAATCCTCAACACGTTCGTAATATCCAAATCCCATGTGCCCGCCCCATATCCAATCTTCTCCGACGTAAAGTCTTCGGGCAAGTTCAAACTGTACTCAGCAAGCGCATTGACTATCGCCGCCCCCGTCGGAGTGGTAAGCTCCTTTTCCGCGCCGTAGTGATACGTCTTGAAGCCTTGCAAAAGTTCAGCCGTCGCAGGCGCAGGTATCTGCATCAGACCATGCGCACACTTGACAAAGCCAGAACCAGTGTTGATTCGCGAAACGAAAATCTTTTCCACGTCCAGATAATCAAGGCAGATTGCACAGCCCACAATGTCAACGATAGAATCAATCGCGCCAACCTCATGGAACGTCACCTCGTCGGCGGGGCGTTGATGAACCTTGCCTTCCGCCTTAGCAATCACAGAGAAAATCGCCAGCGCACGTGTCTTAACAGCCGCACTCAATGCCGAGCCGTCGATAATCTTCTTTATGTCGCCGAACGTCCGATGACTGTGATTGATTGCGTGCTCGTGGCGATGCAAGTGTCTTATGTTCGGGCGGTCAATTTCCGAATCAAAACCTTTAGGCAGTTTGACATTGACATAAGCCGCGCCAATCCCGTTCTTGCTCACGTCGTCAATCTCCAGTTCAAATTCGCGTGGCAGGTTGAGCTTGTCGAGTTCACCGCGCAAATACTTTTCGGGCACGCCCAGTTGAAGACACGCCCCTAAGAACATGTTGCCGCTTATGCCCGACGCGCAGTCCAGATATATTGCCTTCATAGAAACCTCCTCAATCAGTTCGGGTCGAAAGTGATAGTCTCAAGAATCTTATCGCGGCGAGCCTTCGACTTAGCAAAGTAATCGTGAATGGCTTGTCGGTCATGACGTTCAATGGCGTTTATGACATTGCCTAAGATGTCCTGAAGGTCGCGCAGGTGATTGGCAATGGCGTCGCCGTTCGTCATGCAAATATCAGCCCACATGTCAGCATTTGAACTGGCAATGCGCGTCGTGTCCTTGAAACCGCCGCCGACAAGTTTTAGACAAGAGTCAAGGTCGTTACCTGCGTCATTTAGGAGGGTGACTAGAGCCGCCGCCGTCAAGTGTGGCACGTGACTTATAATCGAGGCGCATCGGTCGTGCTTAGCAATGTCAATCTCCAAGAAGTCAGCCTCGATCAGTCGCAGGACGTTCATCAGCTTATCTTTAGCCTCAGACGGTGCGCCAGTGCCCTCAGCTATGACATAAGCCTTGCCCCTGAAGAGGTTTTTATCCGCCACTTCGACGCCGGACTTTTCCTTACCAGTCATGGGGTGTCCTGCAATATAAAAGATGTCGGGCGGCAAAATCTTTTGAAGCTCCTGCCAAATGAATTGCTTTGTACTGCCCGCGTCAGTCAAGATTGCTCCAGACTTTAGGAACGGCAGAATCTTTTTGACCATGGGAACAATCTGCAGGACAGGCGGACTTAAAAAGATAATGTCAGCGTTTTCAACGACCTCTTGCAGGTTCGATGTCGCCAAATCGACTGCGCCAAGTTCCATTGCCCGCCGCATTGATTTTTCCGTTCGACAAAGCCCCGTTATGTAAACGCCGTCGCCGAGCTTTTCTTTCAAGCACAAACCTAACGAGCCGCCGATTAACCCCACGCCGATAATCGCAATCTTCATAGCGAACGCCCCATAACTTTTGCAATGCCGCCAAGGCTTGACATTAAATCTTTGAAGGCTTCGGGCGTCAACGATTGGTCGCCGTCTGAAAGTGCCTTTTCCGGATTGGGATGCACTTCGAT
This sequence comes from Selenomonadaceae bacterium, assembly GCA_017534385.1. Classification (GTDB taxonomy): domain Bacteria; phylum Bacillota; class Negativicutes; order Selenomonadales; family Selenomonadaceae; genus Quinella. The sequence goes on along the minus strand of JAFWCT010000073.1, from coordinate 6,514 downwards.
TATCAAACCGTCAGCTCCAGCGGCGATAGCTGCTCTTGCCATTGGCGCAACCATTTTCCAACGTCCAGTGCCGTGCGAAGGGTCAACAATGATTGGCAGATGTGATAGCTCCTTGACTGCCGCCACTGCCGATAAGTCTAAAGTATTGCGCGTGAATGTCTCGTAAGTCCTAATGCCGCGTTCGCAGAAGATAACCTGTTCATTGCCGCCACTCATGATGTATTCCGCCGCGTTTAACCACTCACTTATTGTCGCCGACAGTCCACGCTTTAGCATGACGGGCTTTGGACATTTGCCTAGGGCTTTAAGCATTTGGAAGTTCTGCATATTCCGTGCGCCAACTTGTAGAATGTCCGCGTACTTGCAGAAAAGGTCAATGTCGTCCTTGTCAACAATCTCCGTGACGACCCGCAGATTAAATTCGTCGGCGACCTTGCGTAAAAGGTTCAAACCCTCCTCGCCGAGTCCTTGGAAGTCATAAGGCGATGTCCTAGGCTTGAAGGCTCCGCCGCGTAAAAACTTCGCCCCACAAGCTTTGACTGCAGAGGCCGCCTCACGCAGTTGCTCCAAACTTTCAACCGCACAAGGTCCCGCCATAACGACGATTTCATTGCCGCCAATCTTAACGCCGCCCGCGTCAACTATCGTATCTTCCGGATGAAAGTCGCGGCTGACGAGTTTATATTTCTCCGTTATGCGAACGGTCTTTTCCACGCCCGCCATCATCTGCAGTTCCAGATTGGCAATAGTCTTCTTGTCGCCGATAACGCCTACGATTGTCACTTCCTCGCCTTTGGAAAGGTGCGTGCGCAATCCCGAAGCCTCAATCTTCTTGACGACCGCCGCTAAGTTCTCTTGCGTCGAGCCGCGTTTCATTACTACTATCATAAAAAATTCTCTCCTTAAAAATCTTATGTATCAATGAAATATTCTTGCTTCGTCTGCCCTTATCTGCATTAGGTATTTGTCTGCAGAGTAATGGCAAGCGAACGCAATATTCCAATGTCATACCTGCCTAAAAAATTTGCCCTCGCATTGGAGGGCATTATCAAGAGCCTTAGCAAGTCTTTTGTCACGGCGCATATTGCCTGAATACCTACTTTTTCCATGTGTCCACCCCCTTATAACGCATTATAGTTATTCGACTGCGTTTTTGCAATAGACTATACCGTGAAATTATGCGCCTGGAAGGCGTCTTCGGCTCGTTGCCAATGACGGCTAGCTCGGCTGTTCATCACGCTGTACGCCGTCCGAATCAAGAGCAAGCTGATTGGGAGCGCGGCACTCATGAAGATATTTCGCCCAAAGATTTCAATAAACGAGCACTTGAAATACCGCGACTTTCAAAAGACGATACTGATTCAAGCTTACCTTGAATAGACCGAACTCATTGATTTTTCCGACGTTAGCGATACTCCTTGTAGATAAAATTTCAGCTCCTGCGCCTTTCGACGCGGGGGCTTTTACTGTCTGCACCTTGTCTGACCTAATAACTTATTCCCGTTTGTGACGGTTTGGGATAGTCGCGTTTATTAGCCGTAATAATCATCATAATCGTAGTAATCATCGTAGCCGCGTCTATGTCTGTGTCTGCCGTAGTCATACCTATCGTTGCCGTATCTGTCGCTGTCGTATCTGTCATTGCCGAAGCTCTCACCCTTGCGCACGATTCGGATTTGCAAAGCCTCCATACGTTTGCCTCTGCCCTCAGTGCCAGCTACTTGACCATTCTTAACCCAGCGTTGCCAGCCAATATCTTGAACATACGCCCGATAGTAAATGTCATACTTGTCTGCACTGCTACCGCTGAAACGAATTCTGATTCCCTCAAGGCGGCGTCCTTCATTTACAGTGCCGGCAATGTAACCCTGATTAACCCAGCCTTGCCAGCCCCAATCTTGAAGATGCGCATTGTACTCGATACGCGAGGAGCAATTTATAATTACCGCCTCAATGCGTTTGCTTCGACCTTCAGTGCCAGCCACTTCGCCTTCGCCGACGGGAGGCATCCATCCATAATCTTGGACGTGCACTTGATAATTTATCTCCGGCGCGGCTAAGGCGTTCGACGTAACGACCATAAGGGCAATCATAACCACTGCGGCGAAAAGTTTCTTAATCATCTTGACCTCTCCTTCATTGCCCGTTCAATGTCACGTTGGGCGGATTTTTCGTGTAAGGCGTCTCTTTTATCGTAATTGTGCTTGCCGCTCGCCAATGCCAATTCCATCTTCGCCCGACCCTTTTTAAAGTAAATCTTAAGCGGCACCAACGTAAAGCCTTTCTCACGTGTCTTGCCAAAAAGCTTTAAAATTTCGCGCTTATGCAAGAGCAATCGACGCGGGCGCAACGGCTCATGATTGAAGATATTTCCCTGTTCGTATGGGCTAATGTGCATGTGTTCAACAAAAACCTCACCGTCCTTGACCTCGGCATAACTGTCGCGCAAGTTCGCCTTGCCCGCCCGCAAGCTTTTGACCTCCGTGCCTCTAAGCTCAATGCCCGCCTCGAAAGTCTCGTGAATAAAATAATCGTGGCGTGCCTTCCGGTTCTCGCAAGCAACCTTTATCGCGTCCTTTACCATACAAACCACCTCCGCCGCAATGATAACAACTGCAACGCCCTTTTGCAAATTAAATCTTAATAAAAAATCTCCGCCCTTCAAAGCGGAGATGTTTCCGGTTAAATTATGTTAAGCCGCTTTAATGATGTCGAGAACCTGCCCGTGAGTTAAGCGCTTGCCGTCTTTGCTGTAGTAGTTATCACTCTCGCGGAAGCCCGTTCCACCCCAACCAATGCTTATGTTCGCTTTGATTCCGAAACTGTCCTTTAGAATCCGTTCGGCAATCCGTGAGCCTACATTGTTCCAGGCCGCAGTTCCGACTTGACCGGCTACGGGGATTGCGCCGCCGATTTTCCGGATTCCGTTTGAAATATCTCCAACGACGCCCATCTTCTTTTCCATCTCGCTGTAGATAGCGTTGAACTCATCCACCGTGCCGCCGCTGATGTTGTCGAGTTGCTCCATGTTCATCATTTCTTCCTTCAAGATTGCTTTCGTCATTGTGATTACTTCCTTTCGTTTTTTATTTGTGATTTTGTTTTCTGTCCCTTATACGTTCGCCGAGCTGATTTGTTACAAAAAAATCCCCGACTCGTCATCGGGGATAAATTCTTTATCGGAGGAGATTATTTATCAAGCTTAACGGTTGGTGCCTCCTTAACGTTGAAGGTAAAGTCGCCGTCGAAGTCAATCTCGACCGTGTCGCCGTCCTTGACTTCGCCCGCGATAATCTTCTTGCTTAGTTCCGTCTCAACCGTGCGTGTCAAAAGTCGTTTAAGCGGACGTGCTCCATAGTTGGCGTCGAAGCCTTTATCAGCCAGCGTATCAACCGCGCCTTGCGTCCACGTGAGATTGATATTTGCCTGCTTACTGAGCCGTTCGCCCAAAGTCTTAAGCAGAATCTCCGCGATTGCTTTGACTTGCTCCTTAGCCAACGACTTGAAGACGATAATATCATCAATGCGGTTTAGGAATTCGGGACGGAAGTAATCCTTAAGAAGGTTCTTGATAATGCTTTCCGCCTCCGCGAACGCCTTGCTAGTGATGAATCCAATCTTTGCACGCTGAAGAATCTCCTGCGAACCAAGATTGCTCGTCATGATGATAACAGTGTTCTTGAAGTTGACGACGCGTCCTTTGCCGTCAGTCAACCTGCCGTCGTCAAGGATTTGCAATAAGACGTTGAATACGTCGCGATGAGCCTTTTCAATCTCGTCAAGCAGAATCACGCTGTAGGGCTTGCGGCGAATCTGTTCTGTTAATTGCCCGCCCTCGTCATAGCCGACGTAACCTGGAGGCGCACCGATTAACCTAGCGACCGTATGCTTTTCCATGTATTCGGACATGTCAACGCGGACAATGCTGCGTTCGTCGTCGAAGAGTGCTTCAGCCAAAGCCTTAGCCAACTCCGTCTTGCCGACGCCCGTCGGGCCAAGGAAGATAAACGAACCGATTGGGCGATTGGGGTCTTTGATACCTGCGCGGGCACGGAGGATAGCCTCGCTAACGGCTTTAACGGCTTCATCTTGACCGACAACGCGTTCATGCAAAGTATCTTCCAAGTGCAAGAGCTTTTCACGCTCGCCCGTCAACATTTTGGCAAGGGGAATGCCCGTCCACCTGCTGACGACGCGGGCAATATCTTCCTCCCCAACTTCCTCCTTGAGCATGCGACTATCTTTATCTTGCGCGGCAATGTCTTCCTCCGCCTTCTTAAGCGTGGTTATAAGTTCGGGCAACTTGCCGTATTTAAGCTCGGACGCCTTCTGCAAATTGTAAGCGCGTTGAGCCTCTTCAATCTCGCCGTTCACGCTGTCAATTTCCTTCTTAATCGCCCGCACTCGCAGGATAGCTGACTTTTCCGCCTCCCACTTGTCGCGAAGAACTTTTTCCTTGTCCTTGAGCTGAGATATCTCCTCGGCGATTGCGTTAAGCTTTTCTTGCGACGCCGCGTCCGATTCTTTGTTAAGGGCTTGCTCCTCAATCTCAAGCTGCATAATCTTGCGGCGGGTCTCGTCGATTGGCGCGGGCAACGATTCAATCTCCGTGCGAAGCTTAGCCGCCGCCTCGTCAACAAGGTCAATCGCCTTATCGGGCAGGAATCTGTCGCTGATATAACGGTCGGAAAGAGTCGCCGCACTGACTAAAGCCGCGTCACGAATCCTAACGCCATGATGAACTTCGTAGCGTTCCTTTATGCCGCGCAGGATTGTAATCGTGTCCTCAACGCTCGGTTCGCCGACCATGACGGGTTGAAAGCGGCGTTCAAGGGCTGTGTCTTTCTCCAAATACTTGCGGTACTCGTTAAGAGTCGTCGCGCCTATGCAACGAAGCTCGCCACGCGCCAGCATCGGCTTAAGGATATTGCCCGCGTCCATTGCGCCTTCGGACTTGCCAGCCCCAACGACTGTATGCACCTCGTCGATAAACAGAAGTATCTGCCCATCGGACTTGGTAATTTCGTTGAGGACGGACTTTAACCGCTCCTCGAATTCGCCGCGGAACTTCGCGCCTGCAATCAACGCCGCCATGTCCAAAGCGTAAAGCGTTTTGTTCTTGAGTGATTCGGGCACGTCCCCCGCAACGATACGTCTTGCAAGCCCTTCAACGATAGCCGTTTTGCCGACGCCCGGTTCACCAATGAGCACCGGATTATTTTTCGTCCGCCGGCTTAGGATTTCAATCGTCCGCCTAATTTCCTCGTCGCGTCCGATGACAGGGTCGAGCTTGCCCGCCAACGCCGCTTGCGTCAAATCCCGTCCGAACTTCGCTAGGCTCTGGTAAGTCTCTTCGGGATTGTCGCTCGTGACGTTCTGTTTGCGATTCTTTTTTATCGCCGCGTCGATTTTGCTTCTGTTCAGGTTAAACTCGCGGGCAATGTCTTGTACTTCCTTTTTGCCGTCGGTGACAAGGGCAAGCAGTAAATGTTCCGTGCTAATGAATTCGTCCTTCATAGACGCCGCGTAATCTTTTGCCTTGCCCATGACACGCGCCAAGTCCACGCCCATTGACAAACGCTCTTGACCTTTGACTTGCGGAATCTTATTCAACTCCGCCTCCAGCCTGACTTTTAGCATTGGCAAATCCGTCTGACATTCCCTAAAGATTGTCGCCAATAATCCTTCCGGCTCCTTAGCCAACGCCAGCATTAAATGCACCGAGCTGAACTCCTGATGATATTTCATTGCCGCGAGCTGTTGTGCCGCTTGAATTGCCTCTTGCGCTTTGTTCGTATATCTTTCTGCTACCATGTTTATCACTCCTAATCAGTTCCTTCTAACGTCGACAATGATAAATGCAAATAATCAAAAAGTCAATACGTCAAGGCAAAAATTTTTAGTCAAAGGATTAGCGGCGGGCTTGTCGAAGGATTCTTCCCAAGGAGGCGAGCTTATGAACAAAGAGAAATTGCTTAGCTTATTGGACGATGCTGACGTTCGGAAAAAGGTTTTGGCAATCGTGAATCAGCAATCGGAGGACGTGCAAACTACTTATGACGAACCACAGCCCTTGGAAGAACTTCAACGCGAATTTGACATGGAACGCAGGCGGGCGGATAAACTTCAACGCGAAGTCGACGCATGGAAGGAAAAGTTTAACGCCGAACAGGAGCGGTCTAAAAAACTTCAAAAGGATTTCGACGACGCGGAAGGCAAGCTTTCTAGGCTGGAGGACTTCACTCGCGGCTTTGAACTCTATCAGAAGTATCAAGGCGTCGGCTATCATGCTCAGCAACTCTTAACGGGCGTCTTCACGCGCAATGATTTTACGTCGTTCATCTGCGGCGGGGCGCAAGTCAATTCCCTTGAAACGATTTGGGATGTGTGGCGTGAATGCGTCATGGGCGGCAAGAATCAGGACGCTAAGATTTTGTGCGAAGTCTTCATGTATTGCTTGGGGCTGGTCAACGCCTCTAAGGTGCAGGCGAGCTATTCAATCTTGCCCGTGAAG
>JAFWCT010000072.1 GCA_017534385.1 Selenomonadaceae bacterium | reverse complement strand
GGTAAAACATTATTGGTAAAAGATTATCGGTAGTATGTAAGCGCTTTCATCAACACAAGCCCATTGACACATGCTATATTTAATTGACTTCAAAGAAGTCAGCCGAAAGGCGGAAAGGAAAAACATGACACGTTATATCAATTACAATGCCAACCCTAAAGGACACAAAACTGACGACTGCGTTGTTCGCGCCCTTACCTTTGCACTTAAGCTACCTTATGAAGAAGTGCTAAAGGAACTTTATGAAACGCAGTTAAAAACGGATTACTGCTTATTAGGCAAGCGCGTTTACGAACGCGTGCTTGCAAACCACGGCTTCGTGAAGATGAAGCAGCCACGCCACCTTGACGGAAGAAAATACATTGTAGGCGAAATTGACCTTTTAACCCGTAAGCGCTGCGTGGTGTCAATGACTAACCATTTAACGACAGCTGAAGACGGCTTTTTCTACGATACGTGGGATTGCCGCCGCAAGTGCATAGGAAACTATTACGTAAAGGACTAATTATAGCCCTTTCCTAAACGTGCCATTGGCGGTTGCAAGCCCGCAGGAAGAAACGCGAGCAGGAAAGGCAATTTATGACATTCAAAGAATTCATCCAACCTTGCGACCCGCACATTCGCTTATACGTGCTTAAGTATGAGAGCGGCGCCGCACACGTCATTTTTGACGGCTACTTAGACTTGCTTGAAGAAAAGGAAAATATTTTCTATCAAAGCTTAATGACAAAGAAAGTTAGACATTTCTTTATTGACGAAGAAGAAAGCGCCTTAAGCGTAATGCTAGAGGATTGAGCAATGATTGACACTAAACACTTTAACATTAAGAAAATGCAGCTTATGTGTGCGTACGACATAATGCTTCAGCCGCGCGGCTACGGACAGGAAACCGCAAGGCTTCGTAAGGTTTGTCGCGAAGAAGTGCGGCAGGTTAACGCCTGCAATGAATGCTCACTTTTTACGCAGTGCAGCAAGGGGCTTATTAAAGCGCCGCGTTTCGCTTTCTATCTTTACAGGCTAAAATATAAGATCCTGCCACAAATCAAGGTTAACTTAGCCAACGTAGACGGCTTCGCGTCGCTTCGCCTTTGCCCCCTCGCGCCCACTATCGACGAGATGAACAAAGGCGCATTCGCCACGATACGCGCTTACAAGAAGAACGGCGGCTTGAAACTGATATTTAAGCTGCTTCTTCAAGGAACGGAAGACGACGAGAGCATACAAAATAGGCTTCTAGCCGCTTATGAAAGGACAAAGAAAGATGAACGAAAGACTAAATAGAAAATTCAACTACGGACAAAAAGTTTATATCGCGCAAGTAAGCAGTTACGCCGCATTCAAACTTATTAGCGGTGAAATTATCGGCATTCGCAAATTCAAAACACCTTATAGCGATTTCATGTATACAATCGAAACCGCTTTAGGATTGTTCGAAGCGCTGCCCGCCGAAATCTATACAAGCGTCGAAGACTTTAAGAACTCAATAGAAGATTGCGTCGTCGAATAATGGAATACGTCAAGTATCAAAAAATCGAGCCTTCAAAGGGCGTTTGGGTTATCACCGAAAAAGGACGCGACTACTTAAGCCCGCTTAAGTGGTCTACTTTCGCGTTTGACACCGAAACGCAGGTTTATCTAGACGGCAAAATCGTACCTACGAAGGTGCTTGCTAGACGCATTAAGCGGATGAAGGACGACGAGAAGCGCCGCCGCATTTCTAATATCACGTGGGCGTGGCAGTGCTACGACGAGCTCAACGGCTTCTTCATGACAAACGACTTTGAAACATGGCTAACCTATATTTGTGCTTGCGGCTTCTCATTTGGGCATTGTTACAATAGTACTTTCGACTTCGCACAAATCGACTATGAGATATTAGCCAAAGGCGCGGACAAGTGGACGCCACACGAACACGTTGAGAAAGGCAGCGGCAAAGGCTACAACAAGCGACAGCCTTACACATACGAAAGCGTGCATAACGACATGGGCGCTAGATACGCTTATAAGCTTTGGTTTCCTTATAAGAACAAAGACAGGCATATTTACTGCCATGCGGTAGAGCTGCACGACTTCATGAAAATCCTTGTAGGCGGTCTTGCTAACGTTCTTGAAGATTTAGACGTACGCGACAACGACGGAAACCCCATTCGCAAACTAAAAATGGAATATCAAGCAGTCAATACCGACGAACTTACTGAAGATGAAATCGACTACTGCTGCATTGACGTAAAAGGGCTTTATTTCGCGGTCAAGCAATTCAACGCCGAAATCGAAGAACAAAGCAACGGCGAATGTCATATCTTTGGCGAAGAAACGAACGTAATGACCGCAGGCGGCTTCGCTAAGAAAGAGCTGCTTCGCGCCCTTTATCCAAACGTCAAGCCACGCTACAGGCTAGAGCGCTTTCAAAAGCAGCACCCCATATCGCCGCAGCAAGACGAATACTTACGCAAAAACTTCCTTTATCGCGGCGGCATTTCCTACGTCAACCCGCGCTATAAGGGTGTCTTGCTCACGGCTGCGAAAATGGGCGAGCCTATGCGCCGCTATGACGTCAATAGCGAGTACCCGTACTCAATGAACGAAATTCAAGACCTTGTAGGAATTCCCGCAAGGAAGAAATACGCCGACTATTTGCGGATGAAGGATAAGGACAAATATGAATGCGTCCTTGTCCTTAAATCGGTAAGGGGTCAAGTCAAGAAAGACTTTTTGGGCATGTGGTACGACCCGTTCAAGCGCGACTTCGTTGACACGATAGACGAAGAAGGCACGCACTTAATGTTTGAACGCGAATTCAACGAAATGTGCGAATGGTACGACGACATTGAGTACGACTGCGAAGAAGTAATCTTATGGAAGAAAGGCGAACGCATTTATTCGAAATTCGTTATTCCAAACTATGAGATAAAAAACAATTCGAAGGGCGTTAAGAAGCAGGGCGCTAAACTTAAGCTTAATTCATCCTGCGGCAAACTAGCCGAAAGGCTTGTACGCGTCGTCGGTCATTACGAACTCAATGAAGCGACGGGCGCAATTCACTTCGTCGTGGATGAAACGAAGACCGAAACCAAAAGCGCAATGAACGTTGCCGTAGGCGCGCTTATTACGTCGTTTGCCCGCTGCTATATCCTATCGAAGATTAGGGAAGTATGCCGCGGCGACAAAGGCGAGATAGCAAAGCGTTTCGTTTACATAGATACGGATAGCATACACGCCTTCGCCGACTACGATAAAGCCGACGCGCATAGATTAGGGACTTTGAAACTCGAAGCCACTTGCGAAGCCGTCAAATATATCCTTCCAAAAACCTATATTGACATTGAGAAGATAAACAAAGACGGCACTATCGACTTCAAGAAATTCGAAATTCATTCTAAAGGCGTTTCAACCGCAGCGGTTAAAGCGGCTTTGAAGAAAAAGCAAAAAGGCAAAAAGCACGGCTTGCCGACGCTTAGCCTTATAGATGAAAAAATCAATTACGGGCAAAAGTACCTTGTGTTGTGTGCAATGAACGTGAAAGGGGGTAAAGTATTATTGCCGACTGAAAAGTACTTAGCGACGAACGAGCGCCGCCCGTATGACGACGCCGAAAGGTTGATCTTAACCAACTACAACGGCTCACAATACTTAATGGAAGTATAGAAAGGATTAATAAAAATGATTACATTAAGAATTATTTGTTCGGTTTTCGTAGGTATAAGCTTCATTACAGGTTTAATGAAAGATAGCTCATTAGTCGACGAACGCACAAGCAACGCTAAAGCATTATTGCTAGTCGTCTATTCCGTTGCATGGCGCGTGCTATTGCTAATTGCTTTATGGACTATCCACTAGAAAGGAAAAAATTATGTATCGAACAATCAAAGGAAAACAAGTTAAGATTTCCACACGCGAACTTAAAGCGACAATCATGAAGGCGAATAATTGGACGGCTGAACAATACCGAAAGCAGTACGATTTATTCAAAAACAAACTAAGAGCCTATGAAAGTTACAAAGCCGCGCATTTGGGCTATAGCTTAGAGCAGGTGAAGGCAAATAAAGACTTAAGGCAATCGCCGCAGGAACTTCTTTACAAAGCCGCGAAAGCGAAACTTAAGTACGGTGCGGATTATGAGCCTAGCGAGCAAATGAAGCGAATTCAGCGCTTCAGCGCCGAAAGCATTACTAAAGGTTGGAAGAAAGCGCAGGACTTCGAAAGCACCTATTCCCAAAGACGAGCAGGCATTTTCGCCGCAAGCACTCAATATTCATTCAAAGACTTTATCGAAAAAGTGTCTAAAGCAAAGGAAATCGACGAAGTCATTGAAGACCCTGTAAGGAAGGAAGAAGCCTTAAAAGCCCTTGCCGACCATATCAAAGCGAAGATGACGCCAACGGGTGCAATTCAAATGGGCGAAACCTACGGAAGCGACGAAGCGGGCGACGACTTCGACTTCGAAGAATGGCTAGAGGAATAATCTATGTTTGACTTCGATATAGTTTTAGTAATTGTATTCGTGGTTTTGTTAATCGCGCTTGCTCTTATATTTATAATTGGTGCAGGAAAGGAAAAATAAAAATGCCAACCGAAACTAAACAAGAAAACCTAGTCGGCAACATTTACGGGTCAAGAATTTCCAAAAACGGAAAATGGCTTAACTTGATTATCGCGTTCAAGCTGCACGGCGAAGAAAAGAAAATAACATGTCCCGTGAAGATTGACGAAACCGAAGACAAACCCTTTGCAATCATAAAGGAAATAAGCGAAGACGGCTTAAAGCGTGCTGCAATTTGCGGCGTCAAGGTCTATGAAGACCGAAAAGAGCCGCCGAAGCAGGAAGAAGCTATAAGCGACGACCTGCCCTTCTAAATTGATACTAAGACCCTAAGACCCCTAGCGCGGCAATGGGAATAACGGCGGACAACCGCCCATTGTGCCTTATGGCTTAAATTGCGTGCTTCGCCCGCTATGCTTTAGGAAGTCTATGTATACCCCTGCCGTGGTTTGATTTACAAATCATCCCACGGCTTTTAATATAGTTGTAAAGAAAGGAACTTCAACAAAATGAACGAAGAAGAACTTAAAGCAAAACAAGAAGAACTTGAACGAAAGGAAGGTGAACTAAAGCAAAAGGAAAATGACCTAAAGACTAAGGAAACCGAACTAAATGAAAAAGAGCTTTCTATTAGAGAATGTGAAACCGACGCGCCAAAAGTCACACAAACGATTAAACAAGAATTCGAGAAACGAATGGCGAAGAAGGAAGAAGAATTTTCTAAAAAACTGAAAGAGCGCGACGACATTATCAAGCAGCTTGCAGCAGGCGACGAAGCCGAAGACGCTGACGAAGATAACCCGTTCACGCGATTAAACAAAAGACGCCACGAACAAAAGGCGTTCTAAATCGTTCACTGAAATTGATACGCTTAATGCGAGAAAGGAAAAACTAATCTATGGCAAATACCCCTATTAATGGCAGCGCTGAATTCCCTGTCACTTACAACGAATTCTTAGACGGCATTGAAACTTTAGCCGTTCAAAACATTAGAAGCGTCGAAAGCACAAACAAGATTGAAGACGCTTTCTACGAATACGAAGTCGATAATGGCAAAGTTGTTGAAGAAGCTATTATCGCTATGGCTGAAGCGCAAGCCTTCGTTCCAACCGCCGAAGGCGCGCAACCCGACTTAAGCCCACTTGACCCTAAACTTTTCATCCGCTATTTCAATAACTTCACCGAAAAGCAGTTTAAGACCACCACACGCAAAGATGAAATTAGAGCAATCGCCGCCAAAGGCGAAAGCGCCGACGAAATCGCTGCACGTATCGTTGACACCCTCACTAGTGGCGAAGGCGATTACGACTACTCACAAATGCGCGCTATTATCGAAAACGCTAATGTCGGCGTTGACGCTTCGGCTGCGCTCTTAGGCAATAAAAAGCCTTCCAACATGAAAGGCGTTATGTATGCAATCCGCAAAATGTTCAACGCCGTCAAAGCCACCAACACCAAAGGTTTAAAAGCCAACGTCAGCACTAAGCAGGGCGTTCCTGTTAGCGATATTCGTATTGCTATCAGCGAAGACGTCTTAGCCTTAATCGACATGGTTGAGCTTGCTTCCCTTTTCAATCTTTCCAAAGAAGAAATCTTAGGTAAGATTGTTAAACTTCCATTCGACGAGAACTACGCAGGCACTCGCGTTGTGGTCTATGACCGCAAGGCTTTAGGTAGAGCCACCCGCACTTTCGAATACGGGCAGGACGTCTTAAGCCTTCAGCGTTACGTCAACCACGGCTTAACCACTTCACGCGCTTACTTCTACAACGAACTCTTTAAGTGTCTTACCCTTGACATTAGCGACGCTGTTGAAGCCGCTGAATATGAAATCTTAGAAGCGGGGGAATAACGCCCCATGGCGGATAAGAGCAAGAAAGCGGGCTTTACGCCAAACGCCCGCAAAGTTAGAGATTTAAACCCTTACGGGCGCAAACACCCGTACGGGTCATTCTCTAGGTACAACGAGTACTTGAATTTGCTTCTCAACGCCGTCAAAATCGTTAAAAAAGGCAGCGGCGACACGCTGCCTTTTGTTGAAGAAACCTTTGCTAAACGCGCACTTCTCGAAAATAACGCCGTCGGTTACGACAAAGTTATTAATTCGTGGTACTACGTCTACGGCGAAGGGCGCAATAAGTTTGGAAAGCCTACGCAGCTCGTTCTTGTAACGGCTAACGGACGCACGCTTTCTAGAAAGGCTTGTTGGGATAAAGACGAAGACGGCGCTTATATCATCTACGGATTGTCCCTTGAAGGCGTAAGCATGGGCGCAATCATTGAGCAAACAACCGACTTTATGACTAACTGCGACGTCGCAATGGTGCAAAACCTAAACGCGTGCAAAAAGCCGTTTATCGTTGTTTGCAAGGATGAAAACTTAAAACTTTCCTTCAAGCAGGCTATTCAGCAGCAACAGGAAGGTCAAGCAGTCGTAATGGTTTCGCAAGAATTAGGCGACGGCTTAAAGGCTATCAATATCAGCACTGATTTCTTAGTCGATAAGTTTGAGCAGGTGCGCGACGCCGAACGCGACACGCTCTTAAACAAGTTGGGAATTCTTACCTCTAACGTGAACAAGCGCGAGCGCGTCCAAAGCGCCGAAGTCAACGCGACGTTAGGGCAAGCAACCGACTATATCTACATGCTTATTGATACGTTCAACAAGCAGTGCGAAACTTATGACCTTCCATTCGAAATGGTGTTCAACGGGTCAATGGAAGAAATCTATTTGAACGACGGCGAAGACCCTAAGATCAACCCCGCCGACGATACCGACGTAAACGACGTCGAGAAAGGACAAGAAATAAATGATTGATTACGATACTATCTTATCAACCACTGAAGACAAAATGACGCTCTTGCAGTGGCTCAAAAAAGTCGAAGCAGCTTTGAAAGACGCTAGCGCGACTTCCTTTAAAGTGAACAAGAAAGGCAACGCCACTTTAACCTTCAGCATTGTCTTTGCCGACGGCACTGAACTTGAAAGCGGCGAAATCATCCTGCAGCAGGGCGAAAGCGTCGAAAGCGTCGCTATCGTCAACGGGCATTTGATTTTGACCCTTACCAACGGCGACGAACTTGACGCGGGCGACTTAGGCGGTGTAACTTCCTTCAGCATTGACGCTTCACAACATTTGATTGTTCATTATCAAAATGGAACAACGCAAGACTTAGGCGCTATCTTTAATGGCGATATCAGTATCAATGGTACTCTTAGTGCAAGCGGGTTCTTAAAACCTGTTGACGTTGCCGATCAACTAGACGTTGATATTTCAGTAGGCGGAACACAACACGATTTAAACAACCTAACTGCTGAAAATTGCCCTGTAACCATTACTTACGGACATGCAAGAATTAGTAACGGCAAATTGAGTATTGTTATTGCAGGTTACTTAAGACCAACTGAAGCAATTACACAAGCCCTTGATAGCGCAAATGCTTTATTTGAAACTGCGGACTTTCGATTATCATATGCAATGTCCACCAAAATTTATAACGAAAGCGGAAGCAATACAGGAAGCGGATACATTTCTTGGAAACGTGAAAAATTAACATATATTCAAGATTGGGGTTCACCTGCAGCTTCTTCTCATTCAAACGGCTTAGCGGCTGCAGTTTATAGGGGAAGCGGTTATAGGTATAAAGTGCAACTTTTCGTTTTAGAAGCTTTATCTTTGGTTTATAACTCAGGTTATAAATACGACTTTAGGTTTGAGTTTAACTATAACTTGTAATTATGAATATCAAAGAAACAATTTGCGGTGCGTTCGGCACCGCCGTAGCCGCTACAGGCACTGCACTTCAGCCTAACGACGTTTTGCAAACCATTTCGCTTGTAATTACCATTATTGGCGGTCTTATCACATTCATATTCGTGCCGTTTTATAATTGGTGGAAGCAGGCGAAGAAAGACGGCAAAATCACCAAAGAAGAACTTAAAGACGGCGTTGAAATCGCCGTTGACGGCGCTAATAAATTCAAATCGCAAATTGAGATGAACGACAAGCGCGAAGACATTAAGCGAAAGGAAGGTAAATAATTCATGGCGAAATATACCGAAACTTTACAAGAATATCTAGAAGGCGGCGGCTTATTGCCGACGTCTTCTTTTGCTCTTATCGAAGGTTTTGAAGACCTTTTCAAAGAGCGCTTTTGCGATAGCGAAATAGGCTTTGAAACCGAAACGCTTTTCTTAATGAAATTAGACATGCGGGCTAAAATCGTAATGCCTGTATATGCGGATAAAATCGCAATCCGCGCCGCTCAAATCGCAGGGCTTAAGACCGCGCCCGCTAAGGTGCGTTATGAAACCCGCGTTTATGGCGCGCAGCATAGCGAAACTTCGAACGACGGCAAATCAACTGAATTGCCGCTTGACCCTGCAACGACTTTGCCTAACAGCACCACCGAAACGAGCGGTGAAGCCGACGTTGACGCCCACACCGACGAATTCACCTTTGACGAAGGCTTAAGCGCGGATGAAAGACTTAGGCTTATCGACGCAATGAACGCAGCCGCCGCGCCTATCCTTGAAGAATGCCTTAACGAATTCAAGCCGCTATTCATGGGGGTCTATTGATTTATGGCATATCAAGGCTTGCAATTATTCCTTTATAAAGGAACTGCGCCGAACAAAGACAACGGCTTACATATAATTGCTACGAAAATTCTTTCATACGCTCAATCGTTAACGCCTAACATTTACAAGACGATTAACGCCGACAAATTCACGTACAACGATAACTTAATCATTGTTGCGGCTAATGAAGTAACCGAAAAAGACTTAGATGAAGTTACTTATGCAGTCGTCTATACCCGCAAAGACGGCGAAACGCTTGAAGACACCTACGCAAATATGCGTTGTCTTTTCGTTACTTCGTCATTCTTCCAAAGCGGCAAAGCCTACTTGAAATGCAAAGTTGACCTTTGGGGTACTCACATTTGCAATGGTTTCATTCACGATTTACACGTAAACCGCTGCAATAGGAATATCGCAAACGGCATTTACGACACAATCAAGAACGGAAAAGGACACACCGAACTTTTTACGCTTAACCCTAAGACAATGCAGCTTGCCGACGTTAGCTGCGTCTTCGCGCTTGAATATAACGAAGTGCAAAATATCGTTTTCAATCAAGCGACGACTAGAACGGGCTTATTCACTTTCACTTTGCAGGAATTATATGATCATGTACACTCAAGCGACGCCGAATGGGATAATTTAGACATTGTTGAGAAAACAATAGACATGGTAGGCGGACTTTATGCGCTTTTAAGCAGCGATACAGGGGGCATTTTCAATATTGACGCCCGCGTTTTAAGAATGTGGATTGTTCCAACTGCCGCAATAACAAGAGGCAGTTTCTACGTTTACCCGCAAACAAAATGTATGGTTGTCGGCAGGAACGGCGGTACACTTCCTTATTCATGGGCGGTTAATCCTACGCACTATGTTGAAACTATCGACATGAAATCGAAAATGGATTACCCTGCTACTGATTGGAAATTCTACCTACCGCAATATCATATTGAATTTGGAACGCCTTATAGGGGTATGCCTATTTCACGTTTCACGCAGGAAACGAATATTGCAATTCACTACGTTTTCGAAAACGCTAATTTGCGCGTCTATGTCGAAGACGGATTAAGACAACAAGACATTACCGAAGGTTTTGAAGTTGCAATGACGAACAACGGCACAACTGAAACTTCGTTAGAAACAATGACAAAATCTATTTCTAACATGACTTCGCTTATTGCCGCTTCTACGAAGGGCTTTGCGGCAGGCGGCGTAGGCGGTGCAGCCGCAGGCGCAGGCTTAGTAGGCGTTAATATGCTTAAGTCTATCAGTCCTTCAAAGCCTATTAATTCAATGACTACGGGCGACGGCTACTTAACCTTTTCTAAAGGAAGCCCAAATGAAGTTAAATACCCTTATTGCTTAATGTTCACCGAAAGCAACGGCGACGAGCGCGACCACGCCATTATTTACGGCGCTGAATTCGACTTGAACATTTACGATATTTACGGCTTTAACCTTACTAGTTATGAATATCTAGGCACGAGCGCTAACGTTCCCCACGGCGGCACATTCATTGTCGTTGACGATTTCTTCATTGACAATGTGCCTAGCGACGCCGAAACCTATATACGCGCTGAATTGGCGCGTGGCGTATGGCTTAAGGTCTTATCATGATTACGAAGCATTACGGCGATAAAGACGGCTTGCGCGTTTTGTCCTACAACGCCATTTTCAATTTCGTCAATTCGAATAGAAACTACGGCAAGACGTGGACTTTTCTAAAACGCGCTTTTCGTCGCGCCGTTAAGCATGGCAAAAAGACTATTTGGCTTCGTATGTTCGTGGATGAAACTAAGGAATTCAAAGCTTCAGTCTTTAGGTCTAGCGACTTGTGCAAGTACTGCGGCGTTGAGTGGTACGACAAGGAAAAGAACACGGGCAACCTTAAACAAATAGGCAAAGCCCTTTATTGTCGCAAAAACAATCATTCGCCGTGGTTTTGGTTTCTCAAAATGTTCACTATTTCTAATCCCGACGCTTTGAGAAGCGCGGATGACGTTGACGTTGATACAATCGTATTCGACGAATACACAAAGACTATTGAGAAGCAAAAGCGCTTTCGCGGCAATGTCGCGAGCAACTTCTTAGACGCGTTATTCAGTGCGAAGCGCGAACATGAAGTCATTTGCATTTTCTTAGGCAACAAAGAAGGCTTTAATAACCCGTTCTATAACTACTTTCATATCAAAGCACCGCTTAGCAGCTTCGAAGGCATAAGAAGTTATAAAGAAGGGTCAATCGTCATTCAGCAAATCAACAACAAGCCCAACGAAGACGGCGACTATAACCGCAAGTTGAAAGCCGCTTTGAAAGGCACTTCATACGGCAACTACATTTACAAAAGCGAATACAAGGGCGCAACAGGTCTTAAAACGCGCAAAATGCCGCCTAACGCAACGCTTTATGTTCAGTTATATATAAATGGTGTCGCGCTTAAGATTTCGTCGCTTAATGGCTATTATTACGTCAATAGGCGTGTGGATGAAACTAAAGCGATTTATTCAATTACTTCGCTGCCGCACCATTACCGCAAGGAACGCTTGCTAGTGCGTCGGCAACGACAATACTTCTATGCTTTCATTGAAGCGCTTTCGTTGAATGCGGTTTGTTACGATAGCGAAGAAACGTACGAAGCAATAGCGCCGTTCTTAAAATGGTTAGCCGTCTAGCAACGCTAGGCGGTTTTCTTTATAAGTCATTAATGCTGATAGCCTGCGGCTGCCGTCCACAAAGGGATGGCGGCGCGTGCGGGCTATCTATAACCCC
>JAFWCT010000071.1 GCA_017534385.1 Selenomonadaceae bacterium | reverse complement strand
GGCTTACACGCTCAGAGAAATCACCAGCAAAAACGTCAACAGCATCTCCGGTCAAATTACTGCGTTGTGGAATAAAGCGGGCATCCAAGTTAAGTACAACGACTTCGGAGCAAATAGCTATTCCA
The DNA here is from genome assembly GCA_017534385.1 of Selenomonadaceae bacterium. Lineage (GTDB taxonomy): Bacteria > Bacillota > Negativicutes > Selenomonadales > Selenomonadaceae > Quinella. The sequence goes on along the minus strand of JAFWCT010000071.1, from coordinate 26,231 downwards.
TTAACGGAAGACCCATAAGCCGTAACGAGGCAGTCGACAAATTGGCGCATAATCTTGGTTATCATGATATCGACACCACCCCGTTCAAGATTTAAACAAAGCATTCGGTAACAACCATTCAGCAAACAAAAGCTCTTCGGCGAACAGTCGGAGGGTTTTTTCATTGCCAAAACAAAATTTTTTGATAAAGTGTGTAATGAACTCGAACTTTCTGCGTATAAGCAGTATAAAACGATTTGGAGGCTGATAATATGGCTAAGGAAGACAAATTTGCGGACGAAATCATGAGAGAAGAGGAACTCGACCAGGTCGCAGGCGGAACTTGTTACGAAGCGGCGGATGACAGCAGATTTTTAAATGTTTTGTTGAGAGGAACAAAATATCATCAGTGTGATCGTTACGGTGCAACAAAAATGTTCTTCTGCCATATTGCAGTCGTGGATCTTAACAATGCGTGGAAATCTCTAGGCGTTGAATTAAGAGCACGTACCGGATTTATTATGAAAAACAAATATAAGTTAAACGGCAAAGAAATTACACGCGATGAGGCATGGGCACACGCAGAAAAACTTGTCGGAAAACATTTGACTGAAGCTGAGTGGAATTGGTAAGCTAAAAATCGTAAAAAAAGCCCTTCGGCGGTCATGTCGGAGGGTTTTTCGTTGCTAAAACAAAATTTTTCTGCTAGACTGTGTAACGAAATCGGAATTCTAACGTATAAGCTACAGAAAACAAAATTTAATCAAAGGAGACTGATAAAAATGGCAACAAGAGAGGAAAACATCAAGAAAATCAATGACGCGCTGGAAAAATTGAGCGATGAGGAACTCGAAAAGGTCGCGGGCGGCTTTTATGCTCGTTCTAACGTGGGCGATGTTAAACCGGACGTAAATATTGATAATCAAGGTCGGATACTTCATGTTAGGTAAACGCGAAACAAGCTAACAAAAGCCCTTCGGCACATGTCGGAGGGTTTTTCGTTGCTAAAACAAAATTTTTCTGCTAGACTGTGTAACGAAATCGGAATCCTAACGTATAAGCTACAGAAAACAAAAATCAACCAAAAAATTTAAAAGGAGATTGATAAAAATGGCAACACGTGATTAAAATCTTAAAAAAATCAACGACGAACTCGAATTGATGAGCGATGAGGAACTCGAAAAGGTCGCAGGCGGCTTTTATGCTCGTTCTAACGTGGGCGATGTTAAACCGGACGTAAATATTGATAATCAAAGTCGGATACTTCATGTTAGGGATGAGCAAAGTCGGATAATTCATGTTAGGTAAACGCGAAACAAGCTAACAAAAGCCCTTCGGCGGTCGCGTCGAGGGGTTTTTCGTTTGACGCAGGAAAATTTTTTTGCTAAAGTGTGTAACGAATTTGGGCTTGAAACGTATAAATTATGTAAACACAAAGGAGGTTGATAACAATGGCAAAGAAAATCCTTAAGGAAGAAATTTTGAAGGACGAGCAACTTAATCAAGTGGCGGGCGGCACTATCGCGGAATCATTCGATGATGCGGATCGTTTTGAGGCATTGGGATTCCATGTTTATTGCAACGATCCCGGAGTTCCCTTGAACGATTTGTATACGGAGACGATGCTTACTTTGCAAGACACATATGGGAAATTCGGAGTGAAGGCAATAACTTATGGCGACGACCACAGAGCGAACAGCTATTTTGTCGACGGCAAGGAAGTCAGTCGTGAAGACGCCTGGAAACACATATACGCACAGTTCAAAAAGTAATATTACAACGTATAAGAGGAAGAAAACATTTTGGAGGTTGATAACAATGGCAAAGGAAATCTTGAAGGACGAAATTTTGAAGGACGAGGAACTCGACCAAGTGGCGGGCGGCTCGTGGGTGGAATTTACAGCTGACATGCTCGACGCGCAAAAACGCGGCATTCCGGGCTTTGAAAATCTCAATCTCACTGACCCAAACAGCGACCTCATCAAGATGATTACCGACGATAAATTGCGTCATCAATACGTTGATAAGGTAGGCGCAGTCTTCGCCTCGCACGGAATCACCATGGAATACAACGGAAAATTCTTGGAAGCCAACGTTTATACCTATCAAGGCAAACAAATCACTCGCGAACAAGCTTGGAAAATCGTTGACGGCAAATAAATTGCAATCTCGGAATCAAAGACCCTTCGGCGGCAAGTCGGAGGGTTTTTGATTTGACGGACGGAAATTTTTTGCTACAATTAACGTAACGAGTGTTTGTGCAAGGAGATGATTCTATTGGAGAATTTCAGCGTGGCGATAAGTTACAAAGGCAGTCTCGGTTGGGTTGAATATGACGAGGCGGAGCATAAGGTTAAAGTTACTTTGGGCGATGACGAGGGCAAAGTTCGTGCCGAAAAATTTTTGACGACGCCGCACAATATAAAGATTCCGCATGAAACGCTTTTGGACTTCACGGAAGAGACTATCGACCCTAACACGAGCGCAGAGGCTTTGAAAATTGTTTTGACGCGGCTTTGGGAGGCAACGGACGTTCATGTCGATTGGAGCCGCCCCGTTGATTATGTCAAAGCTCACAGGCATTATTGAGGAGGATTAATCATGGAAACTTACAATAGTTGCCCGAAGTGTGGACGCAAGGATTTTGTTGAGATTCTGGAGTGCAAGCGGTGCAGTTTAATCTTCTGCCAAAAATGCAAAGGCAAACGTTCTCTGCCCGACGGCACGCAATATTACTGTTGCCCCCGTTGCGGCGCGGAAATTGATGAGGACGAAGACACCGTGCACGTTATCGCAAAGCAGAAACGTTAAGGAGGAGTTCGCATGGCAAATAACAAGATTTATGCTTTCCTCGGACCGCACACGTCTGGCAAGTCCACGATGGTTTCTCAGCTGTTGTCTATGGGCATTCACTATATCCCGACCGTCACGACCCGCGTCTTTGATGACCGCTATGCCTATAAGCGCAAGATTTATCAGACCGTCAAAAGCGACGTATACAATCGGGAAAAGTTTATCGTCAACAACAGCTATCAGGCTCATTCCTATGGCTTGCGCAAATCCGAAGTGCTTGACGCTTATCAAAGGCACAAAGTCAGCGTGACGATTATGCATGATGTGGCCGGCATTAAGCAGTTGCAGAAGTTTATCAATCAAGACCTCGTGACGATATTTTTGATGATTGATGATGAAGTCTTTGTCGATAGAATGTTGCGGGCGGGTTGCTCGAATGACGAGATAAGATATTATGTGGAGACCGCTGAGGAGACTGGCGAATTTGAACATTGGCGCGACGTGGATTTTGTCGTCAAGAACACGTCGACCGCTCGCATTGCCCTTGAACAGATTCTTGCGATAATGGGGCTAGTTACACTCATTCCGCAAGCCGACTTCGACAATCTGGTTAAATGATTTTATCACCGCGCTTGAAGGATTAAAAATGTTCGCGGCGAAATTCCGTTGCGTTAGTAAATAAATGGAGGCGGATTTAATGGCGAAAGATAAAGCACGCAGAGGAGTGGCGGCTCTTGGCGACAGCAAAGGCATCTTGCTTGAGAGCGGCACGAATGAATTTGAGATAGTGGAGTTCAGCATAGGCGGCGTTAACTACGGGATAAACGTTGCCAAGGTTCGAGAGGTCATTCAACGTATCCCCGTTACGGCAATGCCTCAGGCTCACCCCTATATTGACGGGCTGTTCACTCTGCGCGGCAAGGCAATCCCCCTTGTAAACCTGCCGCGGTGCTTGAACGTCACTAACGGCGACGAGGCAAAGAACATTATCGTTACGGAGATTAACAACTACGATATCGGCTTTTTGGTGGAGAACGTCTCGCGCATTCATCGCATATCGTGGAAGGATATGGAGCCTTCGCCCGAAGTCGGCGACCAAAGTCGCGTTGTCGGGATAATCAAAATGCCTGACCGAATCGTTCTGCTGTTGGACTTCGAGACTATAATTGCTGAGATTAATCCCGAAATCAACGCTAAGCTCACCACGGTGGCTGATGCTGATGCTGACGTACGGGCGGGGCGTGCCCTTGCTCATGTAGTCGTTGCGGAAGATTCTCCTATGTTGCGTGATTTGTTGGTCTCAACGCTTCATGATTCGGGCTATCGCTTCGTTCGCGACTTCGGCAACGGGCAAGATGCCTGGGAATATCTGCAGGGGCTTGCCAAGAAGGACGGCGACATTTCCGAGCACCTCAGCATTATCGTTTCCGATGTCGAAATGCCGATGATGGACGGGCACAGACTCTTAAAGCTCGTGCGCAATTCGGAGCGGCTCCGCGACGTGCCATTTGTGCTATTCTCTTCCTTAATCAATGAGGAAATGCGTTTGAAGGGCGAGGAGCTTGGCGCGAGTGCACAGATTTCTAAACCAGAGATTGGGCAACTCATAGACTTGCTTGATAAATTCGTTTTCAGCAAGCAGAATTGAAACTTTTCAGCCCGTGCAAGTCGGCGGGCTTTTTTATTGTAAGGAGGAAACATCATGGCAAGCATACACATAGCCGCCAAGGTTGGAGAGGTTGCCGAGCGCGTCTTATTGCCCGGCGACCCCGTCCGCGCCAAAATCATCGCCGAGAACTTTTTAAGCGACGTTCATCAATACACGGCGATTAGGAATATCTTCGGCTTCACCGGCAAGTATAAGGGCGTTCCCGTGTCGATTCAGTCAACAGGCATGGGTATTCCGTCAATCTCGATTTATCTGCACGAGCTGATTGAAGTCTTCGGCGCAAAGAAATTAATTCGCGTCGGCACCTGCGGCGGCATGAACGAGGATATTAGACTGCGTGACGTGCTGATTGCTCAAGGCTCCTCGACGGATTCATCAATCGTCAATCAAGTGTTCGGCGGCGCAGTGAACTTCTCATTGCTCGCGGACTTTGAACTGCTAAGCCAAGCCGTCAACGTCGCCAAGAGTTTAAAGCTACCTGTCAAGGTCGGCAACGTCATCTGCACCGATTTATTCTACAACGACTATGACGACGTGAACGGCACCTTCGGCGACGGCTTGAGGACTTTTAATGACAAGCTCCGCCGCTATGGTGTCTTGGCTGTGGAAATGGAGAGTGCCGCACTTTACCTACACGCGGCGGCGGCTCATGTTCAAGCCTTGGCAATCTTCACGGTCAGCGACGACCTTTGGCGCAACGAACATTGCACACCACAGGAGCGGCAGTCTTCCTTCAACGACATGATTAATATCGCACTCGAAACGATTATCAAGGATTGAGGAATGACTAATGCAGATTATCGGAATCCGAATCAAGAAGGCGGGTAGGCTGTTATTCTTCGAGCCGAACGAGGAAACTATTGTTAAAGGCGATTGGGTTCTTGTGGAAACGTCGCGGGGTTTGGAATGCGGCAAGGTCGTCATGGCACCGCGTGAACTCTCCGCAGATGAAAAGGTCGAATCGGAACCGGGCTTGCCGCTTAGGAAAATTTATCGGAAGGCAACCGCATACGACTTGCAACAACTTGAACGCAATCACAAGGAGGAAAAGTACGCCTTTGACCTCTGTTGCGAAAAGATAATCGAACACGCCTTGCCGATGAAGTTAATCAACGTGGAATGCACCTTCGACATAAACAAGATAATATTCTTCTTCACGGCGGACGGGCGAGTTGACTTCCGCGACTTAGTGAGGGATTTGGCATCAATCTTCCGCACGCGAATTGAATTGCGGCAAGTGGGCGTTCGCGACGAGGCAAAACTTTTGGGCGGTTTAGGCGGCTGTGGTCGTCCGCTATGTTGTGCAACGTTTTTAGGCGACTTTATCCCCGTGTCGATTCGCATGGCTAAGGAACAAAACTTATCGCTCAACCCGACGAAGATAAGCGGCGTATGCGGGCGGCTGATGTGCTGTCTAAAGTACGAGAACGATTTATATTGCGGGGAATGTCCAAGGCAGAGTGTCACGCTCAAGCCCAAGGTCGGTAGCCGAGTTGTTGTGGCGGATGGCGAAGGTAAAGTTGTCGCGGTGAGCTTTTCGCGCAGGAATGCAACCATTCTTCTTGACACCAATAAAACCGTCGTTGCGAGCTGGGAAGATATTCTGCCGGTTAATGCAGACGACTTTGAAGCTATCGACGAGTCCGCGCAGGTCGAAGAGGTCAAGCCTGTGGAAGTGTCGCCGCCTAAGCCTGAACGAAAGCCCCGTCCCGAACGTCCTCGCAAGCCGGAGACTTATAATCGTCGTTATAAACGCAAGGAGACTGCTGAACGTGGCAATCGTCCCGAACGTCAGAAGAGGCAACGAGGTGATAAGACGCGCCGTCAATCGCGACGAGACTACAGGAAATGAAAATCACTTTGCAAGAGGGCGAACGACTAGATGACTTAATGCGGTCGGGACGCGTCATCATTCAGCACGAAAACGAATTCTGCTTCTCAATGGACTCGGTGTTGATTGCGCACTTCCCGCGATTCAAAAGAAATGCCCGCGTCCTAGACTTGGGCACGGGCACGGGGGTGATACCGCTGTTAATCGCCGATGCAGTTCAGACAATCTGCGCGGTGGAATTGAATTCGCGAATGGCAGAGCTTGCGCGGCGCAACGTGGAACTAAACGGCTTGTCGGAAAAAGTTTTCGTAATGGAGGGCGACTATCGCAAGCATCGTGAACTATTCAAGGCAGAGAGTTTCGACGCGGCAATAGCGAACCCGCCCTACACGCCGATAAGCAAGGGCGAGGCTAACAAACTTTCTGGAGTGGCAAAGGCTCGGCACGAGTTCACGGCGACACTTGAAGACGTGGTGACGGCGGCGCGATACGTGCTGAAGTTCCATGGCGCGTTTTATATGATTCACTTGGCGTCGCGGCTGTGCGAGATAGTTGACGCTTTGCATCGTCATCAAATGGAGATGAAACGCCTGCGAATGATTCAACCAAAGGCAGGACGTGAGGCGAACTTGATACTGCTTGAGGCAATAGTCGGAGCGAACGTAGGCAACCTAAAGATTTTGCCGCCGTTAATCGTGCACAATGACGACGGCAACTACACCGACGAGATTTACAAAATCTATAACGCCACATAATCAGGAGCCGCACTGAAATAGGAAGTCAAAAACTCTTCGGCCTAGCAAAATTTTTTTGTGCTTTTTGACAATAGCTGTTATAATCTGCGCGGCATAAAAAATTTTCACTGAGGAGGCATCTTAACTAATGGAAAGTACTGCGTTGTCAATGCTGCCGCCGATTATCACGATAATCCTCGCGCTTTTGACGAAGGAAGTATACACGTCGCTGATAGTCGGAATCTTCGTGGGCGCAATGCTCTTCACGGGTGGCAACTTCCTAGAATCAATCGTGACGTTCTTTGAAATCATGGAAGGCAAGGTCGGCGGCAACGTCAACATTCTAGTATTCTTAGTAATCTTGGGTATCTTGGTTGCGATAATCAGCAAATCGGGCGCAACGAAGGCTTACGGGGAATGGGCGCGCTCAGTCATTTCCGGTAAGCGTTCTGCCCTCGGCTTAACGGCGTTCCTCGGCATGTTGATTTTCATTGACGACTACTTTAACTGCCTGACTGTCGGAACGATTATGCGCCCCGTCACTGACAAGTTCAAAATCTGCCGCGCAAAGCTCGCTTATGTCATCGACTCAACGGCGGCTCCTATCTGCATTATCGCGCCGGTATCGAGTTGGGCGGCAGCTGTAGGTTCATCCCTGCCCGAAGGCTCGCTTATCGACGGCTTCTTACTTTTCCTGCAGACAATTCCCTTTAACCTTTACGCTATCCTGACAATGGTTTTTATGGTGTTCATCATCACGACTGGCAGAGACTTCTCCACTATGGGCGCGGAGGTTCGCAAGAACAATGAGCATTTTGAAATCCCCGCCGAATACCAAGACGCCGTCACGGGCGAACAATCTACTGGCGGGCAAGGAAAGATTATCGACCTAGTCTTGCCGCTTATCGTGCTGATTAGTGTCTGCGTCTATGGTATGCTTTACACGGGCGGCATTCACGAGGGCAAGACAATTTCCGATGCCTTTGCTGACTGCGACGCCTCTAAGGCTTTGGCACTCGGTTCGTTTATCGCGTTGATTTTTATCTCGGCTCTATATCTGCCGCGCAAGGTTGTCAACTTCGCTGAATACTGCGAATGTTACTCGCAAGGCTTCAAGGCGATGGTGCCCGCGATTTTTATTCTGTGCTTAGCGTGGACGTTATCGGGCATTTGCTCTGACAGCTACTTGAATTTGGGCGGCTATGTCGGCGGCATTGTTCAAGAGCACGCTTCACTTGCAATGTTCCTGCCGGTGATTTTCTTCGTAGTGTCAATAGCATTGGCTTTCGCGACCGGTACGAGCTGGGGCACGTTTGGCATTTTAATTCCGATTGCAATCTCTGTACTCGTCAATCTCCCGACTGAGACGGCGGCTAACTTGCTCGTTATCTGCGTGGCGGCGATATTGGCGGGTTCAGTCGGCGGCGACCATGCCTCGCCCATTTCCGATACTACTATCCTTGCCTCGGCGGGTGCTCAATGCCACCACATAGATCACGTTAGTACCCAAGTCCCCTACGTCTTGACGGTCTCAAGCTGCTGTGTAGTAGGCTATCTCGTCGCGGGCGTCACTCAAAGCGGTTGGCTCGGCTTAGGCGTATCGTTAGCTTGTCTTGCTGTTATTATGGCTGTTGTTCGTGCTAGGGTTCCTGCTATCGACGTTTAATCGGAGCTGATGACTATGACTAAACACAAAAAGATTCTTGACGACCTATTTAACGCCTTCACGATGATTGGGGGCGGCAATTACGTTACTGTTTACGACGTTAAAGACAAGGTGACGCGGCTTAGTCCTGCCGCAGTGGAGCTGTTTGACTTGGGGGGCGAGTACGTCTCTTCGGATAAGCTTGATTGGAATAGCTACGTTCACCCCGAAGACAAATTCCTTTACAAGCGAACAGTGCAAGCCCTCCTGAACGGCGAGACTAAGGGTTGCGACGTGACTTATCGCACGCGCCTCAAGGACGGTACTTATGCCGTGCTTCGGTATATCTATTCGACAATCTTTGACGCGAACGATAATCCCGAATTCATTTGCGGCTTAGTGATTAACGAGGGCTTGATTGAAAGTGTCGACCCCGTCACCTTGCTTAGGAATCAGTATGGCTTCTTCCGCGACTTGATTGCCGCCATTGAACTCAATAAAAGTTGCGTCGTAGTGCTTTGCGGTATCAACCAGATGAACAATATCAACGAGGAACATGGCTACGCGTTCGGCAATTCCGTCTTGCAACAGGTCGCCTGGCTCCTTCAAGAGCTTGCAAACTCCGAAGGCACGGTTTATCGCATGGACGGCGCAAAGTTCGCGTTCCTCACTGAAAGTCTTTCGCCCGAAGAAGTCGCCGTCAAGTACGAAAAACTCAGACGCGCCGCGTTAGCTGGTTTGCCCGTGGAAAACGTCCGGCAAGTCCTAACGATTAGCGGCGGCATGGTTCATTTCGAGGGCGGCTCCTATGACGAACGCACCATTAGTGCAAGCATGACTTTTACTTACAACGAGTCGAAGTTCTATCACAATGGCAAGCTCGTCAACTACAACGGCGCAATCGGCAGGAATACTCACGAATCACTTGAGCTTGTCGCCGAGGTTCGCGACGATATTTTAATGGACTGCAGAAACTTTTCCTTGCGCTATCAGCCCGTCTTCAATGCCAAGACTGAACAGCTTACTGCCATTGAGGCTTTGCTCTGCTGGCGCAGTGAACGTTTCGGCGAGGTGCCTCCGTCAGCTTATGTGCCTGTCCTTGAACGCGACTTTCTCTTTGAGGAGCTGGGCTATTGGATTCTCCGCCACGCAATGACCGACGCCCTTAAAGTCTTGGCACGCAAGCCCGACTTAACTTTGAACGTGAACATCTCGCCCGCGCAGATTGTCGACGACTTCCTATTTGAGGAGATTGATAAGATTGCAAAGGCGGTAGGCTTCCCGCTGAATAATCTTTGCTTCGAGTTGACACAGAGTTGCCGCCTGATTGAGCCGAGCATTTTACGTCGAATCGTCCGAGCCTTGAAGCGCAAAGGTATCCTCTGCCTGATTGACGACTTCGGTAGCGGCGTAGCGTCGATTGACTTCCTGCGCGACCTCGCCCCGAACTTTATCAAGCTTGAACGCGATTACATCTTGAACATAAAGGACAAGCCCGGCAACTTGCAAATCGTGCGGCACCTGTCCGAGCTTGCCACCGAACTTGGGACTAAGGTTTGCTTGAAGGGCATAGAAAACGCCACGATTCGTGAGACGACGAAGGATTTCCCAATAGTCAACGTGCAGGGCAACTACTATTCCGAGGCGATTGCCCTTGATGAGATTATCGCGAAGTATCTCTGACAAAAAAATTTCGGCGATGAGCTCCGAAGAGTTCACCGCCTTTTTTATTTGCCGTCAAGCCGCTTGCCCCGCCAAAATCTTTCCGCTAAAATAAGTTTGTACCCGACTAACCTTCTAGCTTTAGAAAGGAGGTGAGTGGTCGTGATTACAACATATCTGGTGACCGTCGCAGCGGGCATCACGGCAGGCGTAGCCCTGTACTTTATCCGCAAGTGGCTCGACAGGCATTTCAAATGACAGAGAGCACAGTGGTTATCGTTAATCCGTAAAACGAAGAATCTTTCTTTAAAGTTTAGAACCCCGAGTTCGCAGCTCGAGGTTCTTTTTGTACCCTATATCGTGATTACAACATTGTAGTTTCTAAATCTACGCGTGCAGTCTATCACACGCCCAAATCTTTTTCAAGCCATCGCACGAACTTTATCCTCTATGAAGGCTATCTCCGCCGCCGTCAAGCCGTACTTAGCATACAGTTGCTTATCAACGTCGCCGCCCCAATCAATGTCGCTTGCCGCTGTGAAGTCTTGCATTGGCACGAACTCCCACTTATCGGGCGTAGCGTGTTGCGTCACCTTCCGTATGCCTAACATAGCGCGGCAAAACTTGCTCCTTATGTAGGCTATGCAAGAGTCCGCCTCCGCCTGCGTATCGAACGCTCCAACCGTTATATAGGTCTCTGTATTGCCGACAAGCGGCGAGCCGACAAGCGGCGTACTAACTACTTCACCCAACGCACCACAGCCATTAGCGGTAGGGACTAAGACTTTAAACTTAGTCAGCGGCTCAGGGGAAGTCACCCAATCACGGCGGAACCATTTGCAAAATCTGTAGCCGTTAATCAGCCCATGAACTTGAATGTATTCGCGTCCGTCGTCAGGCTTGTTGTCGAAGAACAGATTGCTGAACCTCTTCATAAGCACAGTAGAAAAATCGTTGGCATGTCCTTTGGAAATAATGTTGATTGCTTCGGGATTATCCTCGTGAAATTTCCTTGTGAGCCGATAAGCCGTCTGACCAAAGATAATCTCCGTAAGCGGTCGGAAGCTCGGATTATCGACGACAACTTTTTGATAGATAGACTTCAGCTCGTCGAAGGGGATAAACACTCCAATCGGCTTGAAGGTCTGATTCTTATCGTAAAGCGTGATAGCGACGCCGCCTTTGATGTCGGAGGTCGGGAAGAACTTTTTGCCGTCAGGCTCGTAGAGAATAACTTTTATGTGCGGGTTGGCTAGCAGTCTTTTGCGGAAGTCTTGAGGCGTGGCACCGGCATTGAACAGGCACCGCGCCGGGTGAATCAAAGAGACCTTATCGGCAAGCTTGAAGGCATTCTCCATGAACAGATTATAAACAGGCGGATTGAAATTGCCCGTGTCAGTTGTCGTTTGATAGGGTGGGTTGCCCGTGACGGCGTGGAAGAACATATGGTCAGCTCCTTTGCACCAGAGATTTTTGACGGCTTGAATAAAAGAATCAGGCTTAGTCTTAAGGGTTTGGATTAGGTCGTCGAAGTGATGAGCATTGACGGAGCCTGCGCGATAGCCGAGCAATGTGCGTTGAGTGATTCGCTTTGCCATAGGGGTCTTGCAGATGACGTAGACATTTTCGGCGACGGTCATATCCCAAAAGCGTTGCAAGGCGTTGGACGTGAAGTCGGACTCGTTGAAGCCTTTGAGGCGTGCGCGATAAATCTTTTCGGCGACGTAGAGCGGATAAAGCCCTGTCTTAGCGTTGATGTCGAGGATATGTTTATCGGGCGTGAAGAAGTCCTCTGCGAAGGCGCAATCAATGTGGAGTTTGACGACGTGCCAGGGAGTAAGGACGGTTTCTTTATCGGGGTTGCGGAAGGTCGCGAACAGTTCAGCGACTTTGTTAAGGCGTTCAGTTGGTCGCAAGTTGTCAGCGTCCTTGGCAAGCTGTCGAATGCGTCTGCCCGCCGCAATGAATATATCGCGGTCGTAGTACTTGATGAAGTTGCGGAAGAAAACTTTGGTGACACCGGTCGGCATGAACTCCGCCCAACTTGCCTCGTCGACAAGCTCAATAAAGCGGTCAATGCTAATGTCCTCGTCAAAGGGAACGTCCGCGCCGTAAATCAGTAGCGGCATACGAATTGACACGGCACGCAGGATTTTGATTGCGTTTAAGCGTTGGTGGCGTCGGAGGTCAAGTTCCTTTTGTTCGGGCGAGTGAGGTTGCTTAGTCTTAGTCTTGAGGTTGCCGCCGATTAAGCCTTGGTCGTTAATGATGATGTCGCCAGTCTTCTTAGAGTCGGAGGAGCCGATAATCTTATTTAGCATGTCGAACTGGTCTAGGGCGAGCGCGTTTAGGTTGAAGAGCTCATCGTTATAAAGGCAGGTATCAGCAAAGCCATTACGGACGGCGCGTTCAATGTAGACGTTCTTAAGCTGAGCCAAGAGGTTATCGGCGGTGTAGTCCATGCGCGAGCCTTCGAGGGATATGACTGGGCAAAAGTTCAGGAGTTCGCTGATTCTTTGGCGGTCGAGGGCTTGAGTTTTGCCGGCACGTGACGAGACTGCAACGGAGGCGGCAATCATCTTTAGGGCGCGGTCGGGCGCAAAGTCAAATACAAAACAATTCGTCTTGACCTTGTCGCCGTGGACGCAAGGACTTTGCACGCGGAAAATCGTTTGGAGGTAACTCGTCGCGGAGGTTGAGTAGCTACCGGCTAGCATAAAGACGGCAGTCCATTCGGGGACGGTGACACCAGCGGTAAGCTTGCCGCATGAAAGGGTTATCGTGTAGTCGTGCGTGTCGATAGCGTCGCGGACTTTTTCTAGGGCGTCGCGAGGTTCGTCATCAGAATCGCCGTCGCCAGCCACGTTGACAACTTCAAAAGCCTTGAAGACTTCGTGACCCTTGAGGAGCTTGCTTAGGGCTTTACCTTCCTTGACGCCGGGGATAATCCAGAGCGTGTGCTTAAAGAGCTTGCGATATTCTGCGCGGGCGAAGGGATAATTATCGGCAGTGGTCATCAGGTCGAGGCAATTGTTAATGGCGGTCTCGTGAACGAATCGTTTGTTATCGACGCGGAAGAATTCACGGAAGGTAAATGCGTCGTCCTCAACATAGAGCTTGCCGAGGTCGTAGGTAAAGATATTCATGCGCGGCAAGTCAGCGTAGGGATTGGGGTCGCCGAAGTGTTCATTATCCCAAGCGTCCTTAGCGCGTTGCTCCATGATGTAATCCCATGTGTAAACGTTATCGGGCGCGAAGTCGTCTAGGATATTAAAGGGCGTGCCACTTAGGGCTAGGAACCTTGAATCATCTTTGACGATAGCTTTGATAACGGAGTCGCCAAGGGCAGTGGTCGTGCCTTCGTGAGCCTCGTCGACGATAACCAAATCCCACAGCGTATCGAAGATTGCGCAGTTCTTATCATGCTTGCCGCCAACATTCTCGGAGCCGCGCAGGTCTTGAATCGAGGCGAAGTATACGAAACGCCCGCCGCTTATGCCCGTGTCCTTGTTGAAGTAATGGTAATCAGTGTCGCGGAAAATCTTGTTGAAGTCGTCATACCAACCCGCTTTGACTTCGGGGCGATGCGTGATAATAATCGTCTTGTCAAAGGTCATGCGGCGGACGACTTCCAGGGCGCAAAGCGTCTTGCCGAAACGCATCTTAGCATTCCAGAGGAAATCCTTGTCGCCCTTCCGGAAGTGCTTGACAGTAAGGCTAATGGCGTCGAGTTGTTCAGGGCGGAAATCCTTCGCGGAAAAGGCTTCGGGCTTCGGCTTGACGTGCTTGACGGCTTTGATAGCTTTAATGGCGGTGTCGAGGTCAACTTTAAACCACTCGCGACCTTTAACGGGGTGTCGATACTTCTTCAGCTGGCGATGAACATCATAATCGCGGAAGGAGCCTCCGTCGTCGGTTATGGCAAGTTCAGCGTGCAGGAGTTTGTAATCAATCGCGGCGGTTCGCGTGTATTGGTCAATGCGATTGCAGGCGGCGCGTTCCAAGTTCTTTTTGGTCGGCGGGAGGTTCTTTATCGTCGCCTCTCCGATTTTCAAAAGCCCCTTGTGCCTGGCGTCGTCAATCGCAAAGATATAAATCAGCTTGTGTGCAAAGGCGTCGTCAAAAAGTTTCATCGTCGTCCTCCTCTCGTGAGTTCTATAAATTCAAACGTCTTGCCCGTAAACCAGTCTTTGATTTGACAATACACGCCGCCGAAAAGATTTACTTCCTCCGTGAACGGCGGCGAACATTTCAGCCCGTCCATTTGAAATAAATTCCACGAGATAACCTCCGCGACCTCACGCAGAATATCTTCGGGCGGCTCGCGTGTGAATCGTTGCCGATAATAATCCTTGAAGGTCTCGAAAACATTTCGGCGGGCAAGGAACAGGTTATCGCCTTGGAACTCGTAACCGTAGACGCTCTGCACTGCACGAACGGCATAATCTATCCAATCCTTCGGCGCGGACGTTTCCTTATCGACTACGCGCAACTTTCTATCCAACAAGCCGACGCGTTCTTTAATCGGAATCGGCTCGCCCGTGACGGCATTATACCTGTTGACAAGATAAGGAGCCTCGCCGCAGGTTATCTCTAAAAACCTCGCGCCGACGTAAGCCTGCCAATCGTGTTCGTCAGCATCAATCAATTCGTTTTGTAGCTTGCAGACTTCAGGCGGCGTGAAAATCTCTGCGCGGTCTTTAGTGCGTTGCCTCTGCTGTTCACGAAGTTTTTGCCAACGCGGACGAATCAACTTAACATCGTCGGCTGTAATCTCTTGCCTACCGTGTTCAGCATTCGCCCAAATGATATTGCCTCCGGTCGTTCGGTCTTTCAAAAGAATCTCAAGCATAGTCTCATCCTCAATAAAAGAAAGCGACTAGGGAGAACCCTTGCCGCCTTCTTGGTAGCTTATGATTGATTAAGCGTCGAGCACAGCCCATTCATTGGTAAAGTAAAAGCTTTTGCCTTCGGGAAGCTTGCCCCAATTCTCGACGATACGACTGATTGCGCGTGTAACGTCGTGGTGCCCGTCGGTGTTGGTGAGCAGGACTAAGAATTGATTCGTGCCGTTCTGCGAAATGACATCGCCGCGCCTCAACGTATCGTGCAGACATTCCATAAACTTTTCGCCGGCATATTTCAAGGACAAACTCTTATCCTCGCCCGTCCGCT
Organism: Selenomonadaceae bacterium; assembly: GCA_017534385.1. Classification (GTDB taxonomy): domain Bacteria; phylum Bacillota; class Negativicutes; order Selenomonadales; family Selenomonadaceae; genus Quinella. Next base: position 10,743 of record JAFWCT010000071.1, on the reverse strand, counting down.
TGAGTGCAAACAGTACAATGCAAATCGTCTTAGCATAACCAGCACGCGTGCGCTTCAGGAAACGATAAATGTTGCGGAAACTCTCGAAGGGCAGGATATAAGCTCCAGGCTCCTTGTTGCGTTCGGCAAGAATCATTTCGACTTGCGCAAGCGTGGCAACGGACTCAACGTTCTCTTCAGGGGCGTCCTCGTTGAAGATATTGTAACCGTGCTTGCCGTTCTTCTTGACGATATACAGAGCCTTATCAGCCTTCTTGTACAGCTCAACAAAATCCGTGCCCGCCTGAGGAACAAGTACGCAACCGATTGACGCGCCTAAGGGAATGTTCATATCCTCGCCCATGAGCTTCTTAGCCGCCTCGATAATCTTCTCGTTGATAAACTGGGTCTTAGCCGCAATGGACGACTCCTCGCTGATTCCGTGACAGAAGGCAACGAATTCATCGCCGCCCATGCGCCCGATTAAGTCCGTCGAACGCATTGCCGCCCGCAAGATGTCCGCGAACGCTATCAAAATTTTATCGCCCATTGCGTGTCCGTGCAGGTCGTTGACGAGTTTAAAGCTGTCCAGGTCAATCATCATCAGCGAACCGTGCGACTTCTTACAAACCTTCTTAAGCTCCTCCTCCGACGAACCCTTATTGAACAGCCCCGTTAGCTTGTCGATTGAAGAAGTCTTCTTTAGGTCTTGAATCTCGCCGACAGTCTGCAGGATATTTGCCACGCGCCGTTGAAGGACTTCGGGCTTAAAGGGCTTGCGAATAAAATCCATCGCACCATTATCAAAGCCTTTGCTCTCGACCTCTTCGCTTTTGTCAGCAGTCATGAACATGAACGGAATCTTTTTATGGAACTCGTTCTGCAGGGCGATTTGCATTTCGTAGCCTGTCATACCCGGCATTCGGAAATCGGACAGGATCATATCGGGCTTTTCCTTGCGATAAATTTCCATTGCCTCTTCTGCCGAACCCGCGCAGACAGTTTCATATAGCCCCATAAGCATGAAAGCAAACATTTCGCGATTGACATCCATATCGTCGACAATCAGAATCTTTTTCATAGTCAAAACCTCACTGTCCGATAAATTAGCTACAATCTTTTTTAACCATTATAAAGGTTTTTGGCGGCATTGCAAAGAAAAAGTTTTCAAGGAGGCGATTACATGTCTAAGGTATTAAAAGCTGAGCTGTTTGATAAGATACCGAGCGTCGACGACAAGAAGTTCCGTGACGGACTCAAGGCGGCGTTGCGGAGCTTTGATAAGAAAATCATCGTGCTGGACGACGACCCGACCGGAGTGCAGACTGTCAACGGGATTTCGGTGTACACGGACTGGACTGCGGCGAGTATTGCGGCGGGCTTCGCGGAGGATAAGTCCATGTTCTTTATCCTGACGAATTCGCGAGCCTTCCCCGCCGATAAAACGCGTGCCGAGCATAAACAAATCGCCGAACGTATCTGCGCGGCGGCTAAGGCTTGCGGCAAAGACTTCGTGCTTGTCAGCCGCAGTGATTCGACTTTGCGCGGACATTATCCGCTTGAAACTCAAACCTTGCGCGAGACGTTGGAGGCTTGCGGCGTTGAAGTCGACGGAGAAATTTTGATGCCGTTCTTCAAGGAGGGCGGGCGATTCACAATCGACAACGTTCACTACGTGCAGGAGGGCAACTACCTTATCCCGGCGGGCGAGACGGAGTTTGCCAAAGATAAGACGTTCGGTTATACGAGTTCAAACCTTGCCGCTTATGTCGAAGAGAAAACTTGCGGCGCGTTCAAGCGGGAGTCAGTCACTTGCATTAGCCTTGAGGACTTGCGCGGCGGCAATGTCAATAAAATCTCTGCTAACCTAGAAAGCGTCCGCGACTTCAACAAAGTTATCGTCAATGCCGTTGATTATGTCGACGTGGAAATTTTTTCCTTGGCTCTGATTAAAGCTCTGGCGGCGGGCAAGAACTTCATCTTCAGGACGGCGGCGGCATTCACGAAAGTTATCGGTGGCGTTGAAGACAAAGCTTTACTCAATCGCGCTGAACTCCTCGACGCGGGCAATCGAGGCGGCGGCTTGATAATCGTCGGCTCACACGTCCAAAAGACTACCGCGCAACTTGCCGAGCTTAAGAAACTTCCGGCGGTAGCGTTCATTGAATTTGACGTAAGCAACCTCGGCGCAGTCGATAGAATCATTCAGCAGACGGAGGAAAATCTTTCACGCGGACGGACGACGACTATTTACACAAGCCGCGAAGTTTTGGACGTTGGCTCGGCGGAGAAAAACCTTGCGGCAAGTGTTAGCATATCCGACGCCTTGACGAGTATTGTTAAGCGGCTGAGCGTTCGCCCGAAGTTTTTGATTGCCAAAGGCGGCATAACCTCAAGTGACGTGGGTACAAAAGGTTTGGGCGTCAAGAAGGCTCTGGTACTCGGACAAGTGGCGGCGGGTATTCCAGTCTGGCAGCTCGGCTCTGAAAGCAAATTCCCCGGCATGAGCTACATAATCTTTCCCGGCAATGTCGGCAAGGTTGAGACCCTCCGCGAGATTGTCGATATGCTCGGCGCATAAAAAAATTGCTCCCTGCGCGGGAGCTTTTCTGTTGCTAAGATATTTCAAACGTTGCGGTTCACGTCTAAGGCAATGTCCACAATGTGACCGCCAACTTCCATTTCAACCGTCAGATATTGTGCGTCGCTGATTTTAATCGTATGGTCTTCGCTGATGATAAGTTCGGGCGTGGTTATGTCGACCTCAAGCCCAAGCCCAGTAAAGTTCGTGGCGGCGCGGGCAGTTAACATGTTTGACATTTCGCGAAGGGCACTTTGCACCAACTCGCCAAACTTCGTGACAGGCACGCCCATCATCATCGTCGACGCAATATATTTCGCTGTGTCCGCCGTCATGTTGTAAACGACCTTGCCTTGCATTTGTTTGGTAAAGCCGACCACGAGCATGACGCCGTTGCCGATTACGTTTCTATCCTGCAAATAAATCCTCTGCCGCTTGGGTATCGGGAAGCCCATTTGCGGCATTATCTCTATGAATGCATCGATTATCGGATTGACGAGTTTTGCATCCACTTTATCAATCTCCCTTCGCGTATAAACTTCCTATTAAAATTCTAGGCAATGTATGATTTTACCTGCCGCCTTGCCAAAATATTTTTCTTTTCAGCGCGAAACTTTTTTGTTATCATGAAGAAAACTTTTCGGAGGAGGAGTCTTATCTTGAAGAAGAAAAAAGTTTTAGTTCACGGCACGCCCGATAGCCTGCAGAAATTCTTTGCCGATGCAGTCAGCTTTGATTATGAAGTCGCCGCTATCTTGAGTGAGTCGTTCGATAAAGTATCAATCGTGCGGGGCGGCAAGGAACTTGATATTCTTCCGTCGCAGAGCCTGCCGAAATTCGTTCAGCGTATCATCGACGCGGTTATCATCACCGATTCCGACGCAAAAGACTCTGTAATTAACTTTTTCCTCAAGCAGGGCTTTAACGTCCGCAAACTTATTCTTTGGCACGAGGCGGACGGTTTTGGAAGTTTCGAGATTAAAAGCTCGGATAATATGCGGATTGTCTACGTAAACGGCTTGGAGTTTCACATTCAAAACAAAGCCGACGAGAACTTTTTCAACAACACGCTTAGTAGGTTTAGAAGAATCCGGGCGTGCAGGAACATAAACCCAAAGCTTTATCCGTCTGTCTTAGCGCAAGACTTTCAACAAAGGAGGGGTAAGCCGCTTGACTTTGCTAACCTGCAGACCTTTACCGAGAAAATGCAATGGATAAAGCTTTATGACGCCACGCCGCTCAAGAGCCGCCTTGCTGATAAGTTCCTCGTGCGCAGTTGGATTACGGAGAAAATCGGCGCACAGTATCTGATTCCTCTTTTGGGCGTGTGGGATAGCTTCGACGACATTGACTTTAATGCACTGCCCGACCAATTTGTTTTGAAGTGCAATCACGGTTCCGCCATGAACGTCGTTGTTCGCGATAAACATTCTTTTGATAAGCAACGTGCCCGCGAGAAATTCAACGCTTGGCTTGCTCAGGATTTTGCCTTGCTGTTCTTGGAGCTTCACTACACGCGCATTAACCGGAAGATTATCGCCGAAAAGTTCATGCAAGACGGCGACGCTCCCGACCTCACCGATTATAAATTCTGGTGCTTCGGCGGCAAGCCGACTTATTGCAAAGTCATAACAGAGCGCACGCAATCCCCACGATTAGATTATTTTGATATGAATTGGCAACACATGAACTTTGAGCAAAATAATCAACCGAACAGCGAGCACCCTGAACAGATTCCGCCGCCGAAGAACTTTGAGCTTATGAAGACACTTGCCGCCAAACTCTCGGAGGGCTTTGCTCATGTTCGCGTTGACTTCTACGAAATTGGCGGGCGTGTCTATTTTGGGGAGATGACGTTCACGCCGGGCGCAGGGAATTTTTCTTACAAGTCCGAAGGCACCGACGAATATTTAGGCACGCTCCTTACCTTGCCCAAAGCCTCGCCGATGCCGCGCATTTAATCCGACGCGACAAAAAATGTTGAAGAATTAATTATGTTGTGATATATTATTTACGGTAACGATCACAGCAAATCCAAACAAAAAAGTTCCGACCGACCATCGGGCTTTTTTGATTTAAGCAGACATTTCTGGAGGGCTTTCATGACGCGACGTTACGAAGACGATTTACGGACACTGCTTGCCAAAGAAACGATTTTATGCGCGAGGTCGGGCGGACGCTTGAAGTTCGCGTTGGCTTATCCGAACTTTTATCGCGTCGGCATGAGCAACCTCGGCATTCACATAATCTATCAGTTACTCAACGCTCACAAGGACATTTCTTGCGAGAGATTTTTTTTGCCTGAAGGTAACAGGCTCCTAAGCCAAGAGACGTTCGCGCCGCTGAATAGGTTTCAAGTCGTCGGGTTCGCGGTGAGTTTCGAGCCAGATTACTTTAACGTCGTGCGAATGCTCAAGCTCGGCAAGATAAATCCTCGCGCCGCTGAAAGGACTGACTTTGACCCGATAATCATAGCTGGCGGACCGTGCGCGACGTTCAATCCGGAGCCTCTTAGCAAAATCTTCGACGCGTTCATCATTGGCGAGGGCGAAGTCATCTTGCCGCCACTTATCGAGGAAATTCTTTCCGCCGAACATCTGCCACGCCGTCAACGTTTGGAAAGGCTTTCACAAGTGGAGGGCGTCTACGTGCCGAGCTTCCCTAAAAAAGTTTCGCGGCAATGGGTTGAGGATTTGGACGCTTACCCCGCGCACTCGACGATTTTGACTGACGACGCCGAATTCAATATGTATTTGATTGAGACGGCTCGCGGTTGCGGGAGGCATTGTCGATTTTGTATGGCGGGTTATTGCTTTAGGCGTCCGCGCAATCGTTCGCTTGACGTGCTTAAGGCGCAAGTCCTCGACGCTAAACCATTCGGCAAGAAGGTCGGCTTAATGGGCGCGGCGATTTCCGATTATCCGCAGATTGATGAGCTGTGCCGCTTTATTCTCGGCGAGGGCTTGCAAATGTCGGTTGCATCTTTCCGCGCAGATTCTGTGACGCGTGAACTTGTTCAATCGTTGGCGACCAGTGGCTTAAAGACTTTGACGATTGCGCCCGAAGTCGGCTCGGAAAAGATGCGCCGCGTAGTCAACAAGGGAATCACTGAGGCGGACATTTTCACGGCGATTGAACTGGGATTGGCGGCGGGCATAAAAAGTTTCCGGCTGTACTTCATGATAGGCTTGCCGTTCGAGGAGCTTGACGACGTTGAGGCAATCGCGGAGCTTACGAGGCGGGTAAAAAAGTTCTGCGGCGGGCGGCTGACGTTGAGTGTTAATCCGTTCGTGCCCAAACCTTTTACGCCGTTTCAATGGTCGCCGTTCGCCGGGAAAAAATATTTGGACGCGGCTTTTAAAATCTTGCGCGGCAGGTTACAATCAATGCACGGCGTGGAAATAATTTCGGAGTCGATAAGGTCGGCTCAGGTGCAAGCGATACTTTCACGCGGCAATAAAGAAATCTCGGAAGTCGTCTTGCAATCGGAGACGGATAAGGCGTTTCGGCAGAGCTTCAAGGCGGCGGGTTTTGACGAGGATTATTATCTGCGCGGGCGAGATGTGGAAGAGCCTTTGCCGTGGGATTTCCTTGACCAAGGCTTCAGCAAAAAATATCTGCGCGACGAGTTCAATCGGGCGAAGGCTTTAAAGTCAACGCCGAAATGCTTTGACGGTTGCAAGCGTTGCGGCGTGTGTGAGGGGTGATTAAATGCGTGTGGTAATTGTCGGGGCTGGCAAGCTCGGCTACACAATCGCGGAGCTTCTAAGCAACGAGGGAATGTCGGTTACGGTTATTGACCACGAGGAGAGCCAACTTACTGCCGTCAAGAACAATCTGGACGTGCTGACGATAACCGCCAATGGTGCAAGCCCGATAACAATGAACGACCCTGACGTAAATGGCGCGGACGTATTCATTGCAGTCACGGCGATTGATGAAGTCAACATGGTCGCTTGCATACTTGCCAAGAAACACGGCATTAAACATACGATTGCCCGAATCCGCGACATGCAGTTCCTAAGCGAGGCAAAGGACTACCTCAAGAAGAACTTCGATATAGACCTTATGCTAAATCCTGAGATGATTGCCGCGCATGAAATTTATCGGATACTCATGACGCCGGCGGCATTAGACGTTGACGAGTTCGCGGGCGGAAAGGTTCGCCTCTTCGAGGTCAAGATACGCAAGGATAGCAAGTATATCGACATACCGTTTAAGAAGTTGCGACTGCCCGAAGGTGTCTTAGCAGGGCTAATCTTCCGCGACCATGAAATGATAATCCCGCACGGCGATGACGCCTTACAAGTCGACGACAATGCTTACTTTATCGGCTTCCCCGACGCGATAGAGAAATTCAGCTCCAATTTTGTTCAACGCAACTCACGCAAGCTTGAACGGGTTATGATAATCGGCGCGGGGAGGATTGGAAAAACTTTGGCGGTTATGCTTGTAAAGGCGGGTGTCAAAGTCAAAGTCATAGAGAAAGACCGCGACCGTTGCGAGGACATTGCACAGCTTTTATCGGGCGAGAGCATAGCGATTTATGGCGACGGCACGAACATTGACTTATTGACGCAAGAGGGCGTTGCCTCGGCGGACGTAGTTGTTTGCTTGACGGAGGACGATAAACTTAATCTGATGATTGCGTTGCTAGCTAAGCACCTCGGCGCAAAAAAAACCGTCGTCAGGGTTTATCGGACGGAATACGCGGACTTGATAGAAAAGGTCGGGATTGACGTAGTAATATCGGCGCGGCTCTTGTCGGCTAGTGAAGTCTTAGCGTTCGTTAGGCGAGGCGGAGTGGTTAGCGTCTCAATGTTGGAAGGGGCACGGGCTGAGGCAGTCGAAGTCATCGTTCAGAACGGCGCGAAGGTTGCAGGTAAAAAGTTAATGGAGGTGCGCTTGCCGAGGTCGTGCTTAGTGTGCGCTTACGTTCGCAAGAATAAGGCGGCGATACCCAATGGTCACACAGTCCTTGAGCCAGGAGATAGAACGATACTATTCTGCCTGCGCGGTGCGGCTCAAGAGGTCATGACATGGTTTAACTAAGGAGGAGATAAAGTGAGCGTATTCAACTTTGCACGGAAGGACACGGAGTTTTTCGATTTATTCTTGGAGAACGCGAAGTTCTTTCATTTGGGCGCGGAGCTACTCGACGACGTGATTAAAGACCCTAATCAAGCATTGGAGAGGATAGAAGACATTCTAGGCTTGGAGTCGGCGGCAGATGAAGTCAACGAGAAGATAATCAACAAGCTGAACCTGAGCTTCATAACGCCGATTGACCGCGAGGATATCTACGCGATAGCCAACGAACTCGATAAGGGCGTAGATATGTTGCAGGGCGCGTTGCAGAGGATAATCATGTATCACGCGGGGCACTCAACCAAACGTTCCCACGCCTTGACAAAACTTTTACTGGAAAGCACTGATGAGTTGGTTAAGGCGTTCAAATTCCTCTCTGACGTTAAAAAGAATCAGCGCGAGATACTCGACGCCGTGCACAAGGTTTCGGACAACGAGAGCCGCGGCGATTTGATTTATCGGGCGGACATTGGAATACTATTCGACGAGGCGGCGGAGGCTGCTAAGGAACACGGAGCTAGCCGCGCAGTTATCCATTTGATTAAGTGGAAAGATATCTTAGAGGACGTGGAAGAGGCACTCGACCACACAAAGCGCGTTTCGGATATGATTCGCGGCGTCGTCATGAAGTATTCGTGACAAAGCTTTTCAATCTCGGCTACGGTCGAGATTTTTTTTTGCAAAAAGCTTGACAACGGGGCATGGGGGGGGGGGATAATTAGCGGGAAAGTATTGTTTTTTAAGGAGATGATTACATGGCTACAAAGACTAACTACGATGACGGAAAACTTGTAAAGGGAACGTCTTCGGCGGACGACATCACCAATTACGGCTCGAAAGTGACAATCAGCGCACTCGGCGGCAATGATTTCATTGAAAATTACGGCGGCGAGAAAGTTTCAATCAATGCGGGCGCGGGAAACGACACCATTAATAATGACGAATATGAAACGGAAGACTATGAATATTTTGTCCCCGACAGCGTGACAATCACGGCTGGCACGGGCAACGATTCCATTTACAACAGAGGCTCGGAAGTTTCAATTAACGCGGGTGCAGGCAACGATTCCATTGATAACTGGGGCGACAATGTCTCAATCGACGCGGGCACGGGCAACGATTACATTTTTAACGATGGTTCAAACGTTCTATTCAAGTACAGCGGCGGCAATGATTATATCGCAGGCTTCGACGAGACGAGCACTCTGCGAATTGCATCGGGCACGCTCAATTCCATTGTCACTTCAAACGGTCAGGATTACTTCTTGGCTGTCGGCAACGATACAATCACGCTGGAAGGTGCAATTTCTCTCGACAAGGTAAATATTGTCAACTCGAAGGGCAAGACGGTTAAATTCGAGGTTAAAATTGTTGGCACGGACGAAGACGACTACATTTACAATAGTGACGGCTCAAATCTTTCAATCGACAGCGGCAAAGGCAACGATTACATTTCCAACGGCGGCACGAACGTTCTATTCAAGTACAGCGGCGGCAATGACACTATCGTCGGCTTCAACGAGACGAGCACCCTGCGAATTGCATCGGGCACGTTTAATTCTATCGTCGCCACGAATGGCACGGATTATTTCATAAGCGTCGGCAAGAATACAATCAGAGTAAATGGCGCGGCTAGCCTTAGTAAATTTAAAGTCGTCAACTCGAAGGGCAAGGCGTTGAACTTCTCGCTTAAAATGGTCGACAACCTCTATAACGGCGTGGACAGCACTTTAGTCAGCGGCACGGCAAGCAGAGAGATGCTTAAAAACGGCGGCGACAAGGTCACAGTCTTGGGTTATGCAGGAGATGACACCATAAGCAACGCTGGCGGTAACGTGTCAATCAACGGCGGCGCGGGTAATGATTCAATCAACAACAGAGGCGACACGGTGACAATAAATGGCGGCTCTGGTAACGATGAAATTATTAACTACGGCGGAAAAGTCAAAATCATTGCTGGTGAGGGCAACGATTACATCTTAAGCAATGGCGACACGGTGACAATAAACGGCGGCGCGGGCGACGATTACATTCGCAACTACGGAGATAAAGTTTCAATAAACAGCGGCTCTGGCAACGATTCCATTTACAACAACGGCGATAAAGTGACAATCAGGGGCGGTGACGGAGCAGATAAGCTTTCTGGTAGCGAAAGCAAGGATAAACTCTACGGCGACGCAGGTAACGATATTCTTATCGGTTATGAAGGCAATGATTCGCTCTTGGGCGGCGCAGGTGCGGATTCACTCTGGGGCGACGAGGGCAATGATTCACTTTGGGGCGGTGCAGGCGATGATACGCTCTATGGCGGCGACGGCAAGGACACGTTCATCTATAAACCCGGCGAAGGCACGGATACTATCTTCGACTACGAGGCGGGCGACATGCTTAAGATTCTAAACGCAGACGGCAAATCGGGCGGCACCTTTAACGATTACTCGTTCGAAAACAGCACGCTTACTCTTGCCATTGACGGCGGCGGCTCTGTCATCTTCGAGAACGTAAACGCGGGTGACACCGTTAAAATCAACAGCAAGACATATACCATAAGCGGTAGCAAGCTCAAGTAAGTTATCAGACGTTCGGATAAAAAAAATGCCCCTCGGCTAACCGGGGGACATTTTTTGTTTGGATAAGGCATTTCAGCCTTATAAAATTCTGCGTGCGCCAATGTAGTGCGAGCTCCAATAAGAACTTCCTAAAGAATCGATAGTGACACCGCGACTAGAGCTGGCGTGAATGAATTGGTTGTCGCCGAGATAAATTCCCACGTGCGACGCGCCATAAGTGTAGGTGCTGAAGAAGACTAAATCGCCTGAGACAAGGTCGGTCGTAGAAATGGGAGTGCCGAAGTCGTATTGAACATCAGCTGTGCGCGGAATGGAGATACCCGCCTTTGCGAAGACGTATTGCACGTAGCCAGAGCAATCAAAGCCATAGGGGCTTGTGCCGCCGAAGACATAGGGCACGCCGATATAATTCATCGACGCCGAAACGATGCTGTTGGCTAAGTAACCGATACGATTGGTGATGTCGGGCATATCCTTGCCCAAAAGAGCCGAGTAGGTCGCCGGACCTATTAAGCCGTCTGCCTT
>JAFWCT010000070.1 GCA_017534385.1 Selenomonadaceae bacterium | reverse complement strand
TGAGTTCTCTGACTCGAAATTACTTTCGTCCGCACATCTAGCATTTGCACTGTTCAGTTTTCAAGGAGCCCCGTGAATCAAGCTTGCTTAATATACACCCACTATCCTCCTTTGTCAATACCTTTCCCAAAAAAATTTTTTTATCTTTTCACCAGCATGTAGAAACGTGAAAAGGCACGGCAAATAGCAATCTTGTAAAGTTGTCTGCAATGATGTTCATGTTAAAGATTTAAACAATAGCTTAAGGGAATAACCGTCGACACTGGAGGCAATTAAAGCTTTCAACAAAGCAAAAGCATTAGGGTACGTTTCGTGACGCCCGCGAAAAATTTTTAGAAAATTTTTTCTCAGCAAGCAGGAACATGAAAAAGGGCGGCGAATAGCAGGTTTGTAAAAGTTGCCCGCGAGGGTGACGGCCGTTAAAAATGATTCGTACAAAGATAGGAGAGGGTTATTAATGACTGAAGCAACAACCACCATTCAAAACGCAACTGGAATTCATGCGCGTCCCGCATCGGTTTTCGTGCAGAAGGCGTCCTCGTTCAAGTCGAAGGTTCAAATTAAGGCTAAGGGCAAGACCGTCGACGCGAAGAGCATTCTTATGATCATGAGCATGGGCTTGAGCAAAGGCACCGAGATTACTCTTGTTGCTGACGGTCCGGACGAAGCAGAAGCCGTTGCTCAGCTCAAAGCACTCGTTGACAGCAAATTCGGCGAAGCGTAATTCATTCATTTTGTTGCAAACTCAAGGGAGGTTGGCTAAAAGATTTTTTCCGCCTCCCTTTTTATGTAACGTCTTGGAGGAAATATTATGGCAGAGAAAATTAAAGGCAAAGGCGTAATTTCTGGCATCGCGGTCGGCAACATTCTGCTCGCAGGTCAAAACCTCGACAGTTTCCTTGTAGCGTATAAGCCGCGTTCCAAAGGCACCGAAAAGAAAAAGGCGGCTGAAGCACTCGTCGCCGTGGCAGAAAATCTCAAGAAGAGCATCGAAGACTTCACCGATCAAGGTCTCAAAGAGCAGGCAGGCATTCTCGAAGCACATCGCCTTTTGGTCGAAGACCCCGCAATCAGTAGCGCGATTGATGAACAGATTGATATAAGCGGTTCCGCCCCCAAAGCTGTTCTCGACGCTTACGAAGCCAACGCGCAAATCTTTGAGCAAATGGAAGACGAATACTTCCGCGGACGTGCTGTCGACATGCGCGACGTCGGCAAACGCATTGCGAAATATTTGCTCGGTATCAAAGAACCCGAAATCGCAGGTAAAGTTATCGTCGCTGGCAAAGACATTGAACCTTCCGTTATCGCAGGACTTCCCACGGATAAAATCGCGGGTGTTATCCTCGGCGTCGGCTCCACCACGGCTCATGCTGTTATCATTGCTAAGACGCGTGCTATCCCGACGGTCGTCGGCGTGGGCGATGGCATTATTCACATTGCGGACGGCGACCCTGTTATCCTCGACGGCGAGACTGGCGAAATCTTGATTCGTCCCAGTGATGAAGAGCGCGAAGCTTACAACGAAAAAATTAAAGAGCAAGAAAAACTCCGTGCGCATTACGCCGAACTCAAGGATAAACCCGCTATCACGATTGACGGCAAAGAAGTTGAACTCGTTGCCAATATCGGTTCCCCTGCTGACGCTGATGCGGCTGTTAAGAACTTCGGCGCAACAGGTGTTGGCTTGTTCCGTTCCGAATTCGTTTTCATGGGCAAGACTGACGTCCCGAAGGAAGAAGATCAATTCAAAGAATACAAAGCAGCTGTCGAACACTGCGCTAGCGTAACTCACGGCGAAGGTCTCTGCGTTATCCGCACAATGGACATCGGCGGCGATAAACCGTTGCCCTATATCCAGGTCGGCAAGGAAGAGAATCCGTTCCTCGGCTATCGTGCAATTCGTATCAGCCTCCGCCGCAAAGATTTGTTCATGCCGCAGTTGAAAGCTATCCTGCGTGCGGGCGTCTACGGTAAAGCGGCGATTATGTTCCCGATGGTTATCAACGTCGATGAGTTCCTCGCGGCAAAACAATTCGTCGAAGAAGCTAAAATGGAACTCGTCCACGAAGGCAAAGAGTATTCCGATAACGTTCAAGTCGGTATCATGGTCGAAACTCCTGCGGCAGCTGTTATGGCTCCGGTTCTCGCAAAGTACGTTGACTTCTTCTCAATCGGCACCAATGACCTCGTTCAATACACGCTGGCTGTCGACAGAGGCAACGCACAAATTTCTTACCTGTACAATCACTTCAACCCGGCAGTGCTTCGCCTCATCAAGCGCACGATCGAATCCGCCAACAAGGAAGGCAAATGGGCTGGGATGTGCGGCGAAATGGCGTCTGACCCGAACGCGGCAATTATTTTGATGGCTATGGGCATTAAAGAATTGTCAATGAGCGCACCTTCCATTCCACGTGTCAAAGAACGCATTCGCAATATCACCTTCACCAAGGCGAAAGAGATACTCGATAAAGTTATGGAGCTTGAAGACGGCGACAAGATTAGGGATTATCTTGCTACTATCGGATAATTTTTGAAGCTCTTGTCCGTCTTGCGCGGTTCGGTAACAAAAAGCCCTCGTTGACATCGACGGGGGCTTTTCGTTTGCAATGGCGGCGGCTCTGTTGTATCATAAACCAAACTATTAAAAGAGGTGGAGAAAATGTTTTTAGAAGAGAGACAAGCAAAGATATTGGAAATGCTCGAACGCAACGGCAAAGTCTTAGTAAAAGAACTGGCAGAGATTTTCTCCGTGACGGAAGATTCGATACGCAAAGACCTAAGTACGCTGGAGCTTGACGGGAAATTGAAACGCACATACGGCGGCGCAGTGTCGATAGAAGAGAAACTCCAAATGACCGAGGCGAATAGGCGACGTATCTCCGACGTTGAGGCTAAAAGGAAAATCGCCGCCGCCGCCGTCAAGCTCATGCAACCGCAAGATTTAATCTTCCTCGACATATCCACGATAAGCATCGCCATCGCGCAGATACTTGAGAAGACTGAAACGCCTTATAAAATCCTGACGAACATGGTTGACGTCCTCGTAATGCTCGCACGTAACCCGAAGATAAATTTGTTCTTCGCGGGCGGGCAGATTAATCAGAGCCGCGACGGTTTCTCGGACGTGCTCAACATGACGTTCCTATCGAACTTCCGCCCAGACATTTCGTTTATCGGCTCGTTCGGCGTCGACATCAAAAAAAATTCGCTGACCTCGCGGGATACCGTTGCCGGCGTCCACAAGGCGCGAATGATTGAACTTAGCAAGACTTCTTATGTAATCGCCGAGTCACGCAAGATTGGTGTCGAAAGCACCTATAGCTTTGCAACGCTCGATAAAGTCACTGGTATCATAACCGAGGCGAAACTCTCCGACGCACTCACGACTGCGGCTGATAAGTTAGGCGTGCAGATTATCACGGCTGATTAAGTGGCGGCGTCCAACATTGCAAGCAGATAACGTGCGGGAACTCCGATAAGCGGCTTCTGTGGCGCGAACGGGTCGACCAAACCTTCCTTTGCCCGTTGAAGGGCTTCGACCTGCGCGGACTCGTCGCTGACCTTTTGTAAAAGCTGTTCATGCTCAAAGAGTTCTTGCTCAGCCTTGAGGCGTGCCTTCAGACGTTTAAGCCGCCGTTCCCAATAAGTTTCCTCCTCGACGTGCGGTGAGTCATTCTTGTGAATAGCTGACGATTGCCCGCGATAGTCTTCCTTAGTCGCGCCGAATTGAATCACTTCGTGGCGGCCATAGGTGCCAGGATAACAGCACAAGTAATCGGGGAAGGCAAGCTCTTCGCGCACCCGGTCGAGAACCCACGCTTCGTAAGCCGAATCACTTTGCATAGCCTGATAGCCCGCGTCGCTGATAACAATCGTCACGTCGTCGCGGTAGCGGGTGAGGTTGCGCGGGATGTTCTGCAACTGACCTTCGATATAAGCCTTGTACTCGTCAAGCGTCATCTCTTGCGGCGAAGTCTTCTTGAGACCGTCGCGAGCCTCCGATAATATCTCGTCGTAAGTCTTCTGCTTGTGAAAGTTCTCAACGCGCCGCTCCAAATCCTCCATAAGCGACACGGCACCGCCGATATAAACGTTGTCCAAGTGAATCGCATTGCCAGACATAAAAATCGCCCTCCTTTAGAAATTCTATCGGAGGGCTTTAATCATCTCTTAACACGTCGACGCAGGACAGACCTTTGACAGCGGGCAAGCCGAGCATTTGGGATTGCGAGCCTTGCAGACTTCACGCCCATGCCAAATCAGCCAGTGATGAGCGTCCGACCATTTATCACGCGGAATAATCTTCTGCAAGCCGAGTTCGACCTCAAGCGGCGTCTTACCTTCGGCGAGCTTCAATCGATTGGCCAGGCGGAATACGTGAGTATCGACGGCGATGGCGGGCGTCTTGAAGGCGACACTCATAACGACGTTAGCAGTCTTGCGCCCGACGCCCGGCAACTTTATCAGCTCGTCGAACGCGGAAGGAACGGAGCCTCCGTAATCGTCAAGCAAAGTCTGCGCGGTCTCGACGATGTGTTTAGACTTTGAACGCGACAGCCCGCACGGTCGGATAATCTCCTCAAGCCGCGACTGTCCGAGCTGTAAAATCTTTTCGGGCGTGTTGGCAATCGGGAACAAAACTTGCGTGACTTGATTGACGCGCTTATCGGTGCACTGCGCGGACAATATCACCGCCACCAACAGTTCAAACGCCGAATCGAACTTCAGCTGAGGCATTGCCCCGCGATAAGTCTCTTCCAATATCCTAAGTCGTTCGTCCATGTCAATCACCCGTGCAAACCATTTCAAGATAAGGCAACCTCTTAAAGCCGAAGCGTTCATAAAGTTTCAAAGCCGCCGCGTTGTCAGCCTCAGTCTCAAGACGCAGAATCTTATTGGGGTAAATCTCCTTGACGTGATTGATAAACTTCGTTCCGACTCCGTGTCCGCGATAGTCCGCCTCAACGTAAATATCTTCAAGCCAAACGCATTCGCCGCCGAACTCCGTAGAGTAACCCTGCGCCGTGATTCCATAGCCGATAACCTTCCCCCCCTCGACGAAAACAAAACCTTCCTCGCAGGTTGAATCGTCTAGGCAAGCCGCAACGTTCGCCGCGAAAATCTTTTCCGAGCCGTTGGTTATGACTGCAGGCGAGGTGTAGAACTTGCGCATCATGTCCCGGACAAGTTCAGCGTCGCCGCGTTGCATTTTCCTAATCGTAATGTCCATTTAGTTCGTCAAGCTCCTAACCGGTGCCGGAATACGTCCGCCGCGTGCAATGAACGCCTCCGAGCTGAATTGATTCTTCACAGGCACGATAGGACAATAGCCAAGCAAGCCTCCGTACTCGACGACATCACCGACCTTGGCATTGGGCACGGGGATAAGCCTAACAGCAGTCGTCTTGTTATTGACGACGCCAATAGCCGCCTCGTCCGCGATAATCCCGCTAAGTGTCGCCGCACTCACGTCGCCAGCAACCGCAATCATATCCAAGCCGACGCTACAGACGCAAGTCATCGCCTCCAACTTCTCAATCGACAGGCTACCAGACTTCACCGCCGCAATCATGCCTTCATCTTCGCTGACTGGGATAAATGCTCCGCTCAAGCCTCCGACGTGCGAACTAGCCATGAGTCCGCCTTTTTTAACAGCGTCATTGAGTAGAGCAAGTGCCGCCGTCGTACCAGGTGCGCCGCAAGCCTCAAGCCCCATTTCCTCTAGGATACGTGCGACCGAATCACCAACTGCGGGCGTGGGTGCTAATGACAAGTCGATTATCCCGAACGGTACGCCCAATCGCCGCGAAGCCTCTTGCGCCACGAGTTGTCCGACACGAGTAATCTTAAACGCCGTCCGCTTAATCGTCTCGGCTAGCTCGGTGAAGTTCGCGCCTTTTAAATCTTCCAACGCGTGCTTGACGACGCCAGGGCCGCTAACGCCGACGTTGATGACTTTATCGGGTTCGCTGACGCCGTGGAACGCTCCCGCCATGAACGGATTGTCTTCAGGCGCATTGGCAAAGATAACCAGCTTAGCACAGCCGATAGCCTGCCGGTCGCGTGTAAGCTCCGCCGTCCGCTTGATGACCTCGCCCATTTCACGAACGCAATCCATGTTAATGCCAGCCTTCGTCGACGCCAGATTAACGGAGCTACAAACCAAATCGGTTGCCGCAAGGGCTTGGGGTATCGACTCAATCAAAATCCTGTCGCCAGGCGTGTAACCTTTCTCAACCAACGCGCTGAACCCGCCAATAAAATTAACGCCGACTTCCTTAGCGGCGCGGTCGAGGGTCTCGGCTATGGGCACGTAGCTTTCAGCCTTGCAACCCTCAGCGGCAATGGCAATCGGCGTGACGGATATGCGCTTGTTGATAATCGGCACTCCGTATTCAGCTTCAATCTCCTCGCCCGTCTTAACGAGAAATTCCGCAGTCTTCGTAATCTTATCGTAGACGTTGCGGCAGAAGTCGCGCAGGTTCGGATGAGCGCAGTCCCTCAGCGATATGCCAAGCGTAATCGTCCGAACGTCGAGTTTGTTGACGGTTATCATTCGATTCGTTTCGAGTATGTCTTCAATCGTTATCAACGCCGCGCCTCCTCAAACCTTGTGCATTACGTCGAAGATGTCTTGATGTTGAGTCTTTATCTCCACGCCGATAGCCTCGCCCTGTTCGCGGAGTTTTGCTTGCAGGTCGACGAGTTTAATCTTACTCTCCGACGCTTCGGCGAACAGAATCATATTAAAGAAACCGTTCAAGATGTTTTGGTTGATGCTCAAGATGTTTACGTTGTTATCGGCAAGGATTTTCGTCACGCTGGCGATTATCCCTATGCGGTCTTTGCCGACGACTGTCACAATCAATTTCATGTCTATCACCTCGCGTTGACTATAGCACAGTTACTTTCGGGCGGCAAGCTGATAACTCCGCTCAAGCCGCGTGCAAAGTTCCTCGTCCGTCAAGCAGTCGTCAAGGCGAAGTGTCAGCCACGAGCGTTTATTCATGTGATAGCCGCGAAAATATTTCACGCCGTCAACAAGTCTATCAAGCTCCTCCGGCTTCGTGCGCACGTTGAGTATCTCAAGTTCCTCGTCGCCGCCGAGTTGTAACTTATTGCGTGCAATGTTCATGATAACTGCGTACCACTTGCGATTGTCTTTGCGGCGGAAGACTGCATAGCTTGGAAACTTTTCCCAGAGGAACTCCGGCTTATCGTCGAAGGTCTCGCGTATGTGTTCAACCAATCGCAACGTCTGCGCGGCTTTGAAGTTCTCCACGTCAAAACACTGCTCGCGAATGTCATTTAAGAGGCGTTCACACTCCGCCTTGACGCTCCCGACGAAACTGCCGCTTGCACCCTCGACCAAGTGCAACGTGTAAGGCTCGCCGTCCGCGTCGAAAATTTTCGTCGTGACAGAGCCTTGAGTGTCAATTATAATTGTCAACGTCAGCTCGTCTAAAATTTCTTGGCGGCGAATCAAATTATCTCCGTCGACTTCAAAGCCGCAACTCAAAAGCTTATCTCTATTCAGCATTCCTCATTCCTCCTTACTCATTCCAAATTAAAATAAGCGTCCTCGGTGGACGCCTAGCTGGTCGGTTTCAATGTGGCAGGTTGCTTCATGTGCCGTTCAAGGGTTGACAACCCGCGATAGACAGTGCCAATGTCGATTGCCTCGCCGCGACTGGCAACGTAGCGTTCAAGCTTGCGTTTGACTCGTTGCAGGGCGTTATCGATGGACTTTACGTGACGGTCTAAACTTATCGCAATCTCCTGATAAGACTTGCCGTCAAGGTAAGCCATAAGCACTTCCCATTCAAGCTGGCTGAGAATCTCGGACATTTTCTTTTCGATAGCTAAGAACTCTTCACGGCTGATGATAAGCTCTTCTGGGTCGGCAACCTTCACGCCGCTTATCACGTCAAGCAATGTGCGGTCGGAGTCTTCATCATAAATCGGCTTGTTCAACGATATGTAAGAGTTCAGCGGGATATGCTTTTGACGGGTAGCAGTCTTAATCGCCGTGATGATTTGCCGCGTGACACACAGCTCGGCGAAGGCGTGAAAGCTCGATAGCTTATCGCTCTTGAAGTCGCGCACAGCTTTATAAAAACCAATCATGCCCTCTTGAATGATGTCTTCCCTGTCCGCGCCGATTAGGAAATAGGAACGCGCCTTAGCTCGAACGAAACTCCTGTAGCGATGAATCAAATAGTCCATTGCGGCAGGATTGTTCTTTTCCTTTATCTCAACAATAAGCTCTTCGTCGGTGAGTGATTCATATTTAGCGTACTCGTTAGCAATCTCGCTCTCGAAAGAATTTTCAACGTTCGATTTCATTTTGCTTCCTCCATCTGTACGCGCTGATTATACTTCACGCCTTATCGTTAGTCAAATTTTTTCGGCGGCGCAGTAGGGATTATCGTCATGGAGGTAGAATGAAAAATTTTTTACAGCTAAGCGGAGGTGACACCTTGGGCAAGATAATCTTAGTGACGGGCGGGGCTCGTAGCGGCAAAAGTTCATTCGCGGAACGGCTCGCACTCAAACTCGGCGACGGGCGGGCAGCTTACATTGCTACGGCTCAAGCCTTCGATGACGAGATGACTTATCGGATAAAACTTCATCAGCAAAGACGCGGCATGAACTGGACGACGCTTGAGGCTCCGTTCAATGCGGAGGAAAAGATTTCGACGGCGGCGAAAGACTTCGGCGCGATTCTCTTTGACTGCGTGACGATTTACGTTAGCAACTTCCTCTGTGCGGCTGACCTCGACGACGAAGCTGAGCTTTATAAAAATCTGCGCGAGATGATTCAAAGACTAATCGACGCCGCGTTGAGTTCGGACGCCGTGATAATCTTTGTAACTAACGAGGTCGGCGGAGGAATTGTCCCCGAAAATAAATTGGCGCGAAGGTTCAGAGACTTAGCCGGGCTTGCCAATCAAATGCTCGCCGCAAACGCCGATAAAGTCTTCTTGACGGTGGCGGGCATTGCCGTTGACCTGAAGAAGTTGGAGGAGAGACTGTGACGATTGAACTTGCCACGACGACTGATAGAGAACGCTTTATCGATAGCTTGCAAGCCGCCTTCCGCCGCGCTGACGGCAAGAATAAGTTTCGCACAGAGGACTTGCCCAATCTCTTCGACAAAATGAAGGCGACGCTCCTAGACATTATCGCGGATAAAAAAATCGTCGGCGGCGCAGTCCTGATTATAAACGCCGCGACTAAGCACAATAAATTATCGCTGTTCTTCGTGGACGCGGGCAAGAGGAATTCGGGCATCGGCTTTGCGGCGTGGCAAGCGATTGAACGGCTTTATCCCGATACAAAAGTTTGGTACGCGTCGACGCCGTGGCTTGATAGACGCAACGTCCACTTCTACTTGAACAAGTGCGGGTTCGTTGCGTTTTCGATTTACGGCGAACAGGACGCTTATCTTGCAATGGAAAAGGTTATGAGGTGATTACATGACGATTGAACTTGTCCCGACGACGGACAGAGAAAATTTTATCGCGAACATTCAAGCGGCATTCAAAGCGGCGGTTGTCGA
>JAFWCT010000069.1 GCA_017534385.1 Selenomonadaceae bacterium | reverse complement strand
TGGGGCTTGTACTGGGCGATAATGGCTTGAGCAATTCTCCTGCCGGGTGTGTCTCGTTTCTTTCTTTTCATCTCTTTTTCTCTCCTATATCAAAAAAATGGATTGTGCTCTCTTACTTACACAATCCATTTTACACTACCACGAAAGATTTTTCTTGGCATAAGTCCAAGCTTCTTCATCGCCTATCTTTGTATCTATTAGCTTACTAGGCGCATTTTTAGTAGAACTGTCCGTCGTGTCATATGCAGGGCTATCAGCAGGATACTTATCGACGAGCCTAGCTTTAAAGCTCTTGCCCTTGAAGGTGTCATGTTCCGCGATTAATTTGTTTGCACCGACAAGAACAGCCGCGTCCGCTGCGTTTTGGAGACGCGATACGTTGAGATAGTACCAGCCTAAATCAAGCCCCACTCCGCCCAGAATAAGAAGTACGGGAACGAGCAGAGCATAAAGTACAGCGACTTGACCTCGGCGGTTTTTTAAGGGGTTCATGGCTACCATATCCTTTCCCTACAAAAACACATGAACAATTCTTTCTTCTGATTATATCAAAGCGCGAAAATCTTTCAAGGATTCAAAGCAAATAAAAAAGCAACGTGCCGCAAGCTTGCAAGCTTGACCCAGAGGTCGCGCCTTAGTCATCAATAATTCGGACGTTTAAGCCGCGTTCGTACGCAATAAAAAAACGCCGCAAGGATTTCTCCTCGCGACGCGTGAACTAAGACTCAAATCCATTCTTTCGTGTCAGATACGTTCAAGTTATCAGTCTTAGTCAGCAAGAATTCTTTCGGGTCGCGTGTGCCGTCCGCTACCCTATCGAGAGTGAGCACTTCATACGTCCCTGTCAATCGGACATAATCCTCGCAGAAATAAATAGGATTGCCTGCCTCGTCATAAAGCGGCGACGGGGTGCCATTCGTGAGTCGAACGGTTCCTTTGTTACTGTTACCTGATAGATTTTTAGGTATCAGCCTTCTAGTCGAGTCCGTTCTCGGTTTGTCATAAAGATTTACGTCTTCCCATTTCATAATGCGAACTTCCTTGCCGTTTACAAGCTTATACAGCGGAATTAATGGTTTGCTAAGGTCGCAGTACTCATGGAAGGGAGTTTCGTCCATTGTTATGTTATTGTCGTAACCATAATAAACGTACATGTACTCAACGCCGCTATCCGCATGGAACGTTCTGAACTTAGAAGCCGAACTCAAATTGAATTTATTCGCGTCAAGCGCATTGTTGTCGTACATTTCGATTGCGTCGTCACCGGTTGCCAGTATGCTATAAACATCGCCAGTGCTTGAGTCAACGTGAATTTTATTATCTGAATAAGTGGTGTTTGTTTTACCTGTTGAACTGTATTGAACTTGCAAGCCACGGCTTGTATCGAGATAGCGATATTCTTTGGCGACGATAAAGCCCTCGAACTTGTAACCATTGCCGTTAATCACGACGGGTATATCAGGCATCCACAGCACGCCTTTAAAGTCTGCATTGAGATTCAAGATAACGGGCTTAGCCATTTCTGGTCTTGGCTCAGAGGGCGTATTGTCATTGTTTCTCGCGGCGGCATCGGGTCCATCATAGTAGAAGAATAACGGACGATATTTGTCATCTAGGTTGCTCTGGTTTATGTTGATAACAATCTGGCGAATATCCGTATGATACCAATTACTTGTAGCCCCATATGGCTCTGCTTCAATACGGAAATATATTGGGTCATCATCTTTGTTTTTATGAGAAGAACGAACCTCATAGGCGGCGTTCACATTAAATAAAGAGTGTGCCCTACGACCACTAGGATTTATGAGCCATTTCGTCTGAAAATCAATATAACAACGTTCTGTCTTGCTAAAGTCGATACCATTACTCGTCGGTGTGGCTGTTTCTGTATAATAAGCTGTACTATTTCCATTTTTATAAGTCTTGATAGTGCTGAACTGACTGTAATTAGGATCTTTACCATACTTATTTGTAGAGGCGTACCAGTAATCATTGTAAACGTTTTTAGCGATAAGATACTGCATTTGCTCCCAAAGCGTTCTATTGTTATGCGGCTTAATCGTGGGAGTATCTGGCGGCGTTACAGGAGTAGTATCTTCTTTCCACACGGCATACAAAGTTACCTCCGCTTTGTCGCCGAACAATGTCGCAAGCTCATTTTTATTCAGCTGTTTTCCGTCCCGAATATATGTGACGTTACCGTTTTTGTCAGGTTCTGTCGCCCAGCCATTAAAAGTATAGCCTTCTCTTGTCGGCGTGCCTTTGTCGGGGGTTATAGGCGGTGTAGTTTCGTCGTCTTCCATTTGACTTGGTGGCGCAAGTGTTTGTCCAAGAGTGGCAGTTAGTGTATTGTCTTTAAAGTGACCGCCATTAGCATCGAAATTTAATGTAAGTTCGCTCGGAGGATCATTGCCGCCAATGTTGTCGCCACCGCCGCCACTACTGCTGTCGTCACCAGTTTTAGACAACAACGCGACAGCTACAACGCCAGCATTCATATCATCGAGGAAGCCGATAAAGAAATGGTGAATATCCTCGCTAAGACCAACGACGTAAAAATAATCGTCGCCTTTTTGATAAAGACTAGGCGTCATCTTGACTGTATTGTTGCCTCTGGTGTAGCCATCCTTCAAGGAATAATCAGTTGCTTCGGCAACGGAAAAGAGTTTCGGCGGCGCATAAGCTGTGGAATCCCCCTCAAGATTTTTCTTGGCATACTCCTTAGCAACATCGTCGCCTGCCGTTGTGCTTATAGTCGTTTTAGGCTTATCGGCAGGGAACTTATCGACAAGCTTAGCTTTGTAATCTTTAAAAGTTTTTGTATTGGTTTCAATCAACTTATCAGCACCAGCAAGAACAGATGCGTCCGCCGCGTTTTGAAGACGCGACACGTTCAGATAGTACCAGCCAAGGTCAAGCCCCACTCCGCCCATAAAAAGGAATATCGGGATTAGCAATGCATAAAGCACCGCGACTTGACCTCGGCTATTATTTAATGGGTTCATGGTTATCATATCCTTTCACTACAAAAAAACTTAAATAAATCTCTTAAAGATTATATCAAAGTGCAAAAATCTTTCAAGTATCTTTCAATTATTTAATGCAAACATAAAAAAAGCGACGCATTAGCATCGCTCCGAAGGTTTCATAGGAATGACTTACTGCTGATTGCCTCAAGCTCGTAGGGCGGTTACTTTTGAAAAGTAACCAAACAGTGGACGCGTTTTAGCATTCGGCAATTTTAATTTATAACCGCGCCAAACGTCTTATAGGAATGACTTACTGCTGATTGCCTCAAGCTCGTAGGGGGTCTCTTGATAGACGTAATAGTTTAGCCAGTTGGCAAAAAGCAAATGCGCCACACTCCGCCACTTGACGACGGGTTCTTTAGTCGGGTCGTCGTTCGGAAAATAATTCTGCGGCACGTTCGGATTAAGCCCGGCTAGCACGTCGCGATTGTATTCGTTCTTCAAAGTGTTAGGGTCGTATTCAGCGTGCCCCGTGATAAAGAACTGCCGAGCTTCCAGATTAGCTACAGCATAAACGCCAACTTCATCTGACTCCGATAAAAGCGTAAGCTCCGGAACCTTATCAATATCTTCGCGGCGTGTACCAGTATATCTTGAATGCGGCACGAAGAATTCATCATCAAAGCCGCGCATTAGTCTTTCATGCTGAACGCAGAGCCGGTGAGCATACACGCCAGAACATTTCTCCGGCAACAAGACTTTGGGCACGCCGTAAAAGTAATACAACGCCGCCTGCGCCCCCCAACAAATATAAAACGACGACCAAGCATGAGACTTGCTCCACTCCATGATTTCGCAAAGCTCCTGCCAATAAGCAACGTCTTCATACTCGACAAGCTCAAGCGGTGCGCCAGTCATGATAAAGCCATCGTAATTGTTATTCTTCACGTCGTCGAACGTGCCATAAAACTCGGTTAGGTAATCCTTCGGCGTGTGAGTCGGCGTATAAGTGCGCGTGTAAATGAAATCAACCTCGACTTGCAACGGCGTATTGCCAAGGAGCCTAAGCAGTTGCGTTTCAGTCACGGGCTTTATCGGCATGAGGTTGAGGATTAGGATTTTAAGCGGGCGAATGTCTTGAGCATAAGCGCGGTCGGCGTCCATGACGAAAATATTTTCACCCTCAAGGATATGCGTTGCAGGCAAGTTGTTCGGTATCTTTATCGGCAATGTGATTCACCTCTCAATCTAGAGAATAGCGCGTGACCCAGCGCGAATTATTTTTTACGTAAGCACGAAGACGCACAAGCCCTTTGTAGTCGGGGTCGTCACTGCGAATCATGCGGTAGGCTCCGTCGTACTCGTCCTGGAGCTTCTGCCAAGAGTTATTCGGCGTCCAAATCTGCCCGTCCTTGATGACCTCGGTGCCCTGCGTCAAGTTTACTGCCTTTTTCATGAAACGGATTTCAATCGTCTGCCCACGTGAATCTTTCGTAGCTTGCCACTCCCAAAGGATTAAGTTCGTGCCCTTAAGCCTCATGGTCGTCGTATCAGCTGTTAAATTCGTCGTATTGCCTTCGCTGTCAGTGTACGTCCACAAGTCAAGCCAACGTTCAGCAGTCGGAGCGCGTTTACGGTCGCGTTCGCCCATTTGAAAGACTTCATCGACTATCGCGCAATAGAATTCCTCATCAAAGGAACGAGTGTTAATCTCCTTAATGCGTCCTTCCTCCTTAGACCAAACGATTTGATGCTCGGCGTTATAAAAATCCTCGCGGACGTATTGAAGCGTTCGATTTTGCGGATTAACCCTAAGCAATGCCAAGCTGTAAGTCAAATTGCGCGGGTCGGGCAAGATATTCGCTATGCCATAGTTCTTGATAGTCTCCGCCGCGCCCTCATAGCTGTAAGTCGTCTTAGTCCATGCCTCAATCTCAATGGCAATCTCTCTGCCGTCATTGGTTACGACTTTCTTTTTTATCGTCACGGATTCCGGCTCGAAGTACTTGCTGTATTTATCGTTTGAGTCCAGCCAAAACCAATTTGTTTCCGCGCAAGCGTCATTAGGAACAACAAACATCGCCGCGCAGATTATCACAAGCGCAAAAAATATTTTCTTCATTCCTAATTCCCCATTCCACATTCCTAATTGTTAGAAAGTCTGCGATTGATTTCCTCGTCCAATTCCACGACGCCTGCGCCCGTTATAGAACTCACGCAAAGAGCCTCCAGTCCTGAAACTTCTTTGACTGCCGCCGCCAATGCTTTACCGCCGTCGTCGAACTTGTCCGCTTGACTTATGACGACGATAACCGACGAACCCGCCCGACGTAGTTTATTTATCCACGCCAGTTCCAATTCAAAAGAATCATCTGTTATCAACATTAACGCGACCTCGACACTCTGCGCGGATTGCTCTGCGGTTAAGTCGTCTTCCACGTCCACGCCGACGGTATCGACCAGCATGACGCGTTGAATGCCGCTTATCTCCATTGCGCTGAATGCCGCGTCTTGAATTATCTTCTGCCTCGTCAACGCATACATCAGCGCGGACTTACCACTCTTGCGCTTGCCAAATATCCCTACTTGTTTCATGAGCGCACGCCTCCTTTTTGCCGCGATTATATCAAACATTTCAAGTCAAGTCGACAAGTTCACGCCGCCTTTTATCGAAGCGCGCAACTTTTTTATATCCGAAGCCACGAACATAATCCGACGCCTCCTCATGAAACCTTGCGCAGTCTTCCGGCTGATGCGCATCGGAATTTATCGTTATCGGTAAGTCATACGCGGCGGCAACCTTCATGAAGTCAGCATAGGGCGAAATCTCCTTGACTGGGTAGCGGTAAAGCGTGCCAGTGTTCACGTCGATTGCCATATCAGCTTGCTTTAAAGCGGCGGCGGCTCGTTCAAGGTAAGGCGTCGCGTCGAATGTGGGGAAGTGATTAAACAACCGCACGTTGAACGGGTGACCAAGAATATCATAGTTGCCACTCGCCGCTAACATCTCAACCTGCGCGGTATACTCTTCCCAAACGTCCTTCAAGTCGTGGCGCGTCCATTCGTCGATAAGCTTAGAGGCGTCATAGCCCCAGCCCCAGAGGAAATGCACTGAACCAATATGATAATCGAAGTCCCAAGCGTCAAGAATCTCTTTGACGGCAGATTGATTGCGGAAGTTGCAGACCTCAATCCCAATCTTGACTGCATGACGTTCCTTGAGCTGTGCCACGAAGTCAAAGTAATCCTTCAGCGTGTGCTTGAACTTATTCGACTTGAGCCAGACCTTTTGAAACTGACCAACGGGCGAATCATCAAGCGTCAAGTCGTCGTAGTAAAGCTGCTTGAATTCTGGGAAAGTGTGCGTGTGTTCGCTTATGCCAATCTCGTCGAGTCCGTGAGCCTTCGCCGCCGTGAAGAAACCTTCCGCCCAAGTTGCGTCGTAGTCTCCGTACTCAAAATGCATGTGGTAATCGCTTCTCATGAATATATCTTGCTCCTCTGCCTAAAAAATTTGCCCTCGCATTGGAGGGCATTATCAAGAGCCTTAACAAGCCTTTTGTCACGATACATATTGTCAATATTGCCTGATTCCCAAATCCTACACTTACTTTTTCTATGCCGTCCACCGCCTTGTAACGCATTATAGTTATTCGACTGCGTTTTTGCAATGCTTCACGAAAGATTTCAGGACATAGTTGCCTATCAGTATCGCCATAAAAAACTTTATCGCAACTTGAATATTCTTGCGCAGTTGTGGTATTATTCACGCGGGAGGTTGATAGACATGGTTAAATACGAAGTGAAGATGACTAGCATTGGCAAAGACGCACCAACTTATCTTTCGAGCAACAGCGCGTTTATTCTGATGAACGAGAAGATTCGCCCCACACTGACTGATATGGTCGTTGAACACACGGTCGGCGAGCTTGTAGCTGATATTGCTGTCGGCGATAAACTCAAGGTCGGCAAGAGCGAATTTGATGTCACTTTCGTCGGCAACGCAGTCAATCAGAACTTGCGCGAGGAAGGTCACTGCACCATAGTCGTAAACGGCGAGGCAACTATGCCTGGTCAAATCGCAGTCAAAGGTTTGCGTCCGCCACGTCTGCGCTTCGGCAATGTGATTCAATTCTACACCGAGGAATAATTTTCTACCTTAGCAATCAAAAAAGCTCCCTCCAATCCGGAAGGAGCTTTTCTTTATGTTCAGTCTGATATTAGCTTACAATCTGTCGAGAGCCTTTGAAAGTTGTTCTTTCAAATTATCTCTGACGCCGTCGGGGCAAGTGACTTTTACCTTGTTGCAGTGTTGGCGAAGCCAGCGGTAAAGTCCTTCGTTCTCACCGATACGAATCGTCACGCGAAATTGATTTTCTCCGCCCTCAACGCGTCCATTTGGCGCAAGACCTATGATTTGATTAAGTCCGAATCTCTCGACGACATTTTCTATAAAACTCTCTGGAAAGCTAAGTTTTAAATCAATCAGCGGCGTACCCTCAACGGAGCCGCTAAGGTGTCGCTTAAGGGAAAATCTCTTTTCCGATTGAAATCCTTCTTCGCGAATTTCAATGTTGCTCATCAATGCTATCTTAAAATCTTTTTGCGAACCGTCGACACTTGCCACTAGATAAAGTTCATTGTCTTTGCGGATAATGAATTCCGGCGACGCAATGACGTTCTGCCCGTCATTAACCACGCTGTCTTGCCTAAGGTAAAAGTTTATCGTTTTACCTTCGACGATGGCTCGGCAAATGCTTTTTATCTTCGGCAGGCTCGGTTGATGTCTCCCATTTGGTTTACCCTCAAGCCTTATCTGCCGTTCAAAGCTGTAAATAATTGAACTGCCGTCCGTATCAGTCGCGGATTTCAATCTAGCTAGGATTTTGTTTTTCTCGTCGACAGTGAGGCTTGCCATTTGATAGACCGCCGCACTGAGGATAGCCGCTTCTGCCGTCGATAGGACATGTTCTGCGTTGTAATAGCCTCTCTTGTTGTCTTCATGATTCTTTATCTGATAGAGACCGCTTGCCCTTATGGCTTTAACTTGCCGGTGTATCGTCAGCAAGCTCATTGGCTTATTGGCAGGCTCGTTCGGGAAAAATTCCTTCCAACGCCGCTCCACTTCGCCCTGAATTTGCTTTGCAGTCTTCGGAGCCTCGTGGGAGCTTTTCTTCAACGATTCAACCATAAGGATGTGTTTAATGAAGTTATCCGCCATAATGTCCTCCTATTTGTTTATCAAAGAGCTATTACTACCTTCAAATCTGATACACGTTGCCGAAAACTTACTAAAACTGCCGCTGAAATGTGTTACACTACGTTTGGTTGAAATTCATATGATACCTTAACCTCCTTCATGTTCTTTGAAAATTTAAGATTGATGAAGTATATACCTGAAGACGCCTTGTGTCAAGAAAGGAGCCTTTACTATGTTGATTGACGTTAAACACTTCTCCAGGAATGTTCCGTTCGTGGTCGCTGATACTGACCCGCAATATACGCCGCGAACTTTCGAGGAGCTCAAGCAGTGTTGCGACGATATTAAACGGGAGATTCCTGCCAAAGGCAATAACAAAGTCTTTGTCGAGAAGCTTTTTACCTTCTTTAAGGACTGCGGGCTAATCACTCTGGCGAACGTGGCTTTCCTTAATGACAGTTTCAGTTGCAGGAAAGAGTTTTATTATCCTATGAACCCTGTAGGCGGTATCCTTCGCAAAAAAGGCTTATCAATGGGTAGTCCTGGCAAATATTATAAGAAACGCGCCGTCGTTTGTGAGCATGAAATCTACTATATATCAAACTACTGGTACGATAACGCCACTAACACGAACAAAGCCGAGTTCTATAATTGGGTTGTGAATAAAGCTTTGGTTAAGTTGGACGTGCCTCAAAACCTTCAAGCTAGAGGACTTTTGTATATCCCTTATCATTGATTATGGACGCCATTAAAGGGGGAATGCTTATAGGGTAGCGGCGGTAGGAACTCAAGCGGAGCGGCTCTAAGCTCAAAAATGCAAGGCAAGGTCTATGCATAGACTTTGACAATAGGGAAATCCCTAAGACGTGATTGGGTAGCGGGGGGCGTCAAACGGCGTCCCCGACAGCTACGACATAAGGAGGACGACACTAATGAGAGAGTTAATTGAGCAATGGGCATCAGCTGGCGACCCGAACGCTATGATTAAGCTGGCGGAACTTTGCATTAAGGAAGACAGACTCGACGAGGCAAAGAAACTTCTGGCGCAGGCGGCGGATAAGAATTATCGACCTGCGGCAATCAATCTGGCACGAATCCTTCACGACGAAGGCAACTTGCCCGAAGCCGTTACCTTCTACAAAAAGGCAGTGGAGCTTGGCGACGTTAAAGCAATGAACGTGCTGATTGATTTGTTCCCGAACGACAATGAAACTTTGGACTTCGTGCTTGAGAACATCAATAAACGCTACGACAATATTTACATCACGAGTGCGGGAAGGTTTGCCTTTGGTAGCATGAGAGTGGAAGAGTATACGCCGCAATATGGCGAGGCAGTCGAACGCCGTAGGATTAGGAATAAGATTTTGCAACTCAAAGCTAAGGAGGCTTGATTGACTATGATGAGGAACGAAAAAGCTTTACTAAGAAGTGCTGAGGCGGGCAACATTAAAGCGATTAAAGCTTTGGCAAGACGCTACGATAAGGCGTCGGGACGTTGGACTGATGAACCGAACGTCGGAGAGAGTATCAGCCTTAGTGAATTCTTCGCGAACATGGAAAGGGAAGAGAATGAGCCTTGCAAAGAAAAAGCCTTTGAATGGTTCATGCGCGGAGCACAGCTCGGCGACCCCGAATGCATGTACGAGGTTGCGCACAGAATCTACGACGCGATAGGCTGTTGCAAGGACGAGGAATGGAAGTCTCGCGGCAAGAAGTCTTTCGAGTGGTATCTCAAGTCCGCGCAAGCAGGCTACGTGCCCGCGATGAGGATTACGGCTTACATGTACGGCGGATTGTGCGTCGAGAAGAATGAGCCGGAGAGTTTTCGCTGGTACCTCAAGGCGGCTGAACTCGGCGACGAGAATTCAGCACGTGAAGTCGCTAAGTGCTACGCAAAGGGTAAAGGCACCGATAAGAACTTGGCGGAGGCTGATAAGTGGCTCGCTAAGCTAAGCGACGAAGATTATCGTAGCACGCTTCACGACCTAGCCCAAAGTAGTGACGACGATAAAATCATGTGGCTCGACCGGCTGATTGAATTCGGCGACGCGCTTGCCCTGAAGTACAAAGCAGACGTCTACGCGGCGGAGCAGAAGTTCTCTGAGGCATTGGAGCTTTATATCAAAGCTGGCATGGGCGACCCCGAAGGTTACAATCAAGACGTCTTGTCGGAAGCACTTGTTCAATCTGGCAACATTTACTACACCGGCGAGACTGGCACTCAAAGCGACGACTTGGCGTTGAAGTATTACAGGCTGGCGGCACGCAAGAGATATATCAAAGGTATGGTTCATTGCGGCAGATTGCTTTACGACCGTGGGGAGCTTGATGAGGCGGAAAAGTACTTCGACTACGCCGCCAATCACCGAGAAAACTTTCCGTTCGTCAACAGGATTAACGGCGTCGCCCGCGAGTACATGGGTCATATCTGCGCTCGGCGCGGCGACATGGCTCAGGCTTATCATTGGTATGCTTTGGCGTCGGAGGACTACAACAATCAGGCAATGAAACTCAAGATGGCGGACGCTTACTTCTACGGCGACGGCGTGCCTCAAGACGTGACTAAGGCTATTGCCCTCTACGAGGAGGCGGGCAAGTATCCTAGCCATGAATATTTCTTTGAGGCTCGGACGAAGCTCGGTTGGATTTATAAGCTCGGCGAATTCGTTGATAAGGATTCGGCTAAGGCGGAGGAGCATTGGAAGGAACTGCGCAAACTTGATAAGGAGGAAGACTAAACATGGCGAACAAATTTACCTTGACGATAGGCGACGACAGAGAATTGACCGTGAACGGCACTGACGACGAGATTAAGAAGGCGTTGACGGTTCTTGGCGAATTCATTTTGAAGGACGAGGAAACCCGCGCCGCTAATTTGCGGGCGATTGTCGAGATTGCGCATTACTTCTGGCAAGGCGGCAAGGGAACTGCCGAAGACTTAACGTTGGCTAAAAAGTTCTTCGCGGCGGCGGAGGAGTTCGGAGACCCTGAAGCGTCCGATTATCTGTCTTGCGTGCAGGATAACCCGCTGATTTCCGAGGCAATGTGGTTGCGTGCGGCGGAGCGTAATGCGCCTTCTCCGGTGTATGACTTACAGGAGTCTTATCAAGAGCAAGCAACCTATTGGCGGAAGAGAATTGCTGGTGAGGACGTGGACGACAAAGAAATAAAGACTTCCGAGCGGCTGAAGTTCTCCAGCGTGTACGAGAAAGCTTTTGCGGGAGACGTTGACGCAATGAAGACTTGCTTGGAGTTCTGCGAAGAAGAAGCTGCCTATTGGAGCAAGCGCGAGCCATAAGTAAAACTTTCAACCTGTGATATAATTGCTGAGTGTTATTGTAAGTGTAGACGCTCGGCAATTCTTTTTGAGGAGGCTTTGAACATGAGCGACGAAAAATATTTTCTCGACGACGCGGCGGATATTATCCCTAAGGTCAACGACACGCCCTATAAACGAATCCTTGCTATCGGCGACATTCATGGGCAGTTTTCTAAGCTTCAATCTCTGCTGAAGAAGGTTTCTATCACGGAGGATGATTTGGTCATTGCACTGGGCGACTACATAGATCGCGGCGACGGCGTGGCGGACGTCCTCAAATGGGTCATGGAGCACAAGGACAAGAGCAATTACATCTTCCTGCGCGGGAATCACGAACAGATGATGCTTGACGCTATAAAGACTAACGGCACGGACAGGATCACTTGGATAATAAACGGCGGCAAGGCTACGATATTTGCTCTGCGGGAGCTGAACTCAAAGAAGATTATCCCGTTCAATGACGTTCTGAACTTCGTAGAGAAACTGCCGCATGCTTATTCGCTTGAGGTCGGCGGACGGAATTATTTCTTCTGTCATGCGGGCGTTGACTCAACTAAGCCGCTCGATAAGCAGACCGATTATTTCTTGCTGTGGTCGCGCAGTGACTTCTTTAATCAATACGACGGCGAAGACGTAATCATCAGCGGGCATTCGCCAGTTAGGTATTACTTCGACTACGACGCTAACAATCCGCGCCCACTTAAAGTCCCCGGCAAGAACATCATCATGGTTGACACGGGAGCTTATACTCGCGGCGGGCGGCTATCCTGCGTCGACATAATCAGCGGAAAGTACTACCAGAGTGATGACGACGTGCCAGGCGATATAATCTTTGTCTGCAGTGGCAATACCTGTCGCTCGCCCATGGCTAAATATATCATGCGGCACTTGCTCGCTAAGGCTGGGCTAAAGGAAGTCTCGGTTGACTCGGCGGGCTGTAATAGCGACGGCGGCTCGTATATGAGTCGCGGTGCCTTTAACGAACTGATTGAAAACAATATCCCCTTCCAAACGCACGTGTCAAAGCCCTTCACAAAGCGCGAGTACGACAACTTTAAGCGCGTCATTGCTCTTGATAAGGCTGTCCTTGCACGCGTCAAAAAAGTCTCCAAAGGCGACCCCGATAACAAAGTTCGTCTGCTTGAGGTTGAAGACCCTTGGGATACGGGCGACTTCCCAAAAGCTTATGCGGCAATCTTCAAAGGTTGCGAGGTTCTCTTGAATGAACTTACGGAGGATACATCATGCATAAATAATCGTGCCTCAGCGAAGAATTAGTGCAAGGTCAGCATGACAAAATAAATAAGAAAAACTCTTTTGATTTATGCTTGGATTATTAACCAGCATATCAAAAGAGTTTTAGTTTTTTTAGTCTGAATAGGATTTACATTTCACCGCGTGCCTCACGTCTTGCAAGTTCGTCCATGATCGCGGGATATTCTTTATCAAGCTTGTACATGGAAAGAACTATCAGCAACGAGACCCAGATAATTATCATGCCGAAAATATAAATGTTGACGATCATATCAATCGCGCTTTGAGGTTAAACGGCATTGGCAGTTGTGGAAGCAACATAGCCGCTCATGGACATCAACCACGTAATGAACGCGCCGCACATGCCAGTGCCGAGTTTATAACCAATGGAGCCACCAGAGAATATCAAACCTTCTGTGCGAATGTGGAACTTGTATTGCCCATACTCGACGCAATCACCGAGGAAGCCGAAGATAACCGAGTTCAAAGGAGCAAAGCCTACGCCGCGGATAAAGCAACTGAACACAACCCAGTTAAAATCAGTCGGGTGCGTGCAGTAAATCAAATGACCAATCAAAGCAAGCGCACAACCGAGCATTGACATATTGCGTTTACCGAATTTCCTAAGCAAGAACGGGCAGAAAAGAACCGTAGTAACAATCGTCGTTACGACTTCCAACAGCAATAGGTAACTGAAAAGTGAATCGTCGAAGAAAATGTATTTGCAGTAATACGGCAGGACGGTGCCTGTAACCATCTGAATTATGCACTGCATCATCCAGATAAACGCCGCCATCAAGAAGTATTTGTTCATAATCAAGCATTTAATCGCTTTGCCAGCGGGGATTTTATCTTCCTTCTTGCGAGCCTCGATAACAACTTTCTATTCGCATTGCTTAAAGCATAACAGCAACAGAAACAGTGCAAGGACTGCCCAAATACTCATGACGATTATCCACGCCATTTGATTATCGCCAAAGACTTTAATCAGCGGGAGCGTCGCCGAGATAGAAATAATTTTGCCAATCGGCGAGAGTGCCATACGAGTGACCGAGAGCATATCGCGTTCGTGTGAAGAACGAGTCATCATCGCCGACAATGAACCATACGGCAGATTCAATGCGGTATAGCAGATCGTGTTGCAGAAGTTGTAAGTTATGAACAGGTAGACGAACTGCGTAAAGTCCGAAACGCCCTGAGGCACGCAGTAAATCAGAACAATCGACACGCAGAAAGGAATGCTCGACCACAATACCCAAGGACGCGACTTGCCCCATTTGGAATTGGTGCGTTCAACTATGAAACCCATTATGACATCGGAGATGCCGTCAAAGCAACGCGATAAGAGCATTACAAGACCGACCGTAGTAGGCTCAACGCCGGCATAGTCGGTGTAAAAGAACGTCAGAATAGTCATTGCGCCCGCGACGACGTTGCAGGCAGTATCGCCGAAGCCGTAGCAGATTCGAGTAAACCACGACAGTTTCTCATCAACAGCAGGCGAAACACCCGGTGTAGCTGTACTCATTTTATTCACCAAAATGCGCCGAGATGCCCCTCATAGGGAGGAAAGGCGCACTCCTCTCTTGCTTTTTTCTGTTAATTAAGTTATAAAGTGTTTCGGCGATTCGCCAAAAAATATTATCGGGAAAACGGTTCGCGTGAACACTCCGCTAAGGCACCCGATGTTGGGAAACCTCAATGCTGCAAGTAGAAATATTTGCAGGGCTGTAAGTCAACCAGCCAAACGCGGCGGATGAAAGTCTAGCTGCAAGCTCCCGCCACTATCGCGTGGAGTAGTTGACTCCCTAGAAATTTTTCTTCAAGATATGTTCAAGGCGAGCCGCTCTTTTTGGGTAGCCCGCCCGAACAAAATTTTTTTGTGAAGGGGTTTAGTCTTGGAAAATGGCTTTAACCGCCGTCGCAGTGTCTGTGAGTGGGAAGAGTTCATAGCCGACGCGATATTTGTAGCCGAGACGTTTAAGAGTTTCGTAGACGGCGTGATAGTTGATTTCGCCAGTGCCAGGTTCGTGACGACCGGGGCAATCAGCAATGTGAATGTGTCCGATTTGGTCGAAGTATTTTTCAATGTTGTAGCAGAGTGCGCCCTCATTGTATTGCATATGGTAAGCGTCAAACAGAATCATCAGGTAAGGCGAATTGATGAGGCGCGTAACCTCTGCTGCCATTTGCGTTGTCTGCAGGAAGTTTCCGACGTGGTCAACCTTTATGTTCAAGCCTTCCAAGTTCATGCGTATTTGATATTCTTCGGCGAGCTTAACCGAGGCAAGCAAGGTATCGTACATGGAGCAAAGCTTAACGGTATCGGACAAGTCGTCGTAGTGATTGACGACAATGCCGCCGTCGCCGAGTGCGTTTGAATGAATCGTGACAGTCTGTGCGCCAACCTTCTTAGCCGCGTCGAGGGAGGCTTTGAGGTTTTCAAGGTAGCGTTCTTTGTGCGTGGGGTCGACGAGGGAAAAATCATTGTCGCCATTGAAGCCGCTGATATTAATGCCCGCCGCCTTAGCCGCGTCACGAACTTTATCGAGGTCGCGGATTCTCCAATCCCAGAACTCAACCGCCTCGAAGCCGTCAGCCTTAGCCGCCGCAAATCTCTCGTAGAAATCCTTTTCAGTGTAAAGCGTATCAATACATGCGCAACGTTTCAACATGACCAACGCCTCCTTACACGTCGACTTCAGAGATTTTCACGGGGCGTCCTTCCTTGCAAGACTTAGTAGCAGCCGCCGCCATAAGCACCGGATAAAGTCCGTCCTCGCCAGTGACGGGAGTTTCCTCGTTGTTGACGATTGCTTTGGCGAATGCTTTCATCTCGGCGACAAATGCTTGCTCGTACCTGTCCCACATGACTTGGAAAGCCGTGCCGCCGACCGTGCCATTGGCATCCGCGAAAGTCGCAGTGTTGGGAATGTCGTTGCCGTTCATAGCCACGCCCTTATCGCCGAAGACCTCGACGCGCTGATCATAACCGTAAACTGCGCGACGACTGTTATCAATCGTGGCAATGGTGCCGCCCTTGAACTTGAGCGTAACGACTGCGGTATCAACGTCGCCCGCCTCACCGATTGCCGGGTCAACGAGCACTGCGCCCGCCGCGTAGACTTCCTCGACCTCATCGCCAGCAAGGAAACGTGCCATATCGAAATCGTGAATCATCATGTCGTAGAAGATGCCGCCCGAAACTTTAACGTAAGCAATCGGCGGCGGCTCAGGGTCACGCGAGCTGATTTTGATGATGTGCGGCTTACCAATCTTGCCAGCGCGAACCATGTCATAAACGGCGCGATGATTATGGTCAAAGCGGCGGCAGAATCCAATCTGCAACTTAATGCCAGCTTTCTTAGCCGCCTCGATTGCCGCATGAACTTTGGCAAGGTCGTAGTCAATCGGCTTTTCGCAGAAGCAATTCTTGCCAGCCTTAGCCGCCTCGATGATGTACTTGGAATGAGTGTCGGTTGAAGAGCAAATAGCGACCGCCTCAATCTCTGGGTCATTGAAGATGTCGTCGGCGTTCTTAGTGACGTTCTTGATTCCGAACTGCGCGGCGTAAGCTTCGGTCTGCTCATTGGCGAACGGGTCAGCCACCGTCTTAATCTCAAGCTCCGGCACGAACAAGCTAATGTTGCGAATGTGAACTTTACCAATCCTACCTGCTCCGATAACTCCAATCTTCATGTTAAAACCTCCCCTAAACTTTAAGAAACCATTTACTATTGCCATAATGATAGCCGATTGCGTGGGATTGTCACAGCCACAGATTTTTTTGATGACGTTGCCTTTGATTGACAGTTCCGCCCAAAAAAAATACACGCCCGCGATTTTTCTCGCTGACGTGGAAAATTTCTAGTTCAGTGCAAAAATTTTTGGCGATACTGACTGGGCGTCAAGTTCGTGAGCCGCTTGAACAGCTTGCAGAAGTATTGGTAATCGGTGAAGCCCTCCGCCGTAGAAATGTCTTTAATCTTCTCAGAGGTCGTGGCAAGTCGTTCCTTGACGTGTTCAATCCGCAAATCCGTCAAGTAGTCGCTGAACCCTTTGCCGACAGATTTTTTAAACAGCGTCGAGAAGTAAGAGGCGTTTAGGTGCACGGCGTCCGCCACGTCCGATTGAGAAATGTCTTGGCGGTAATGGACTTCGATATATCGCAGAGCCAACCGAATCGCCGGAGGCAAATAATCTTTCCCCTGACGAGAACGCAACGTGCTTAAGAAGTTTTCTAGCTACCCGAACCAACTGGAAAAGTTTTCGGCTTGCAAGGGGCTTGGCAAGAGATTTCGTTCCTCGGAGAAAAGCTCAGCGATAAACACGGATAAAATTTCGGGGTGAAGTCTCGCGACTAGAAGACGTTCGCGGAAGGAGTTCAAAGCAATGGAAAAATCTTCGTCGATATAACTCAACGCCTCGACGAGTCCGC
This sequence comes from Selenomonadaceae bacterium, assembly GCA_017534385.1. GTDB lineage: Bacteria > Bacillota > Negativicutes > Selenomonadales > Selenomonadaceae > Quinella. The sequence continues at coordinate 33,823 of JAFWCT010000069.1, read as the reverse complement.
CCCCTGAAGTTTTCAACTCGTCGGGGATTTTTATTTCCAACGGCGGCAAGTCTTCTGCAGAAAGAATTTTCGCGTCGGAGTAAAAAGAATTCGTGCGAGCCTCGTAAAGCTTATGCCATGCCCTCGACAACTCGGCGAAAGTCTTTTTAGGCGGCGAAGGGAAAATCTTCAGCTCTAAGTTGAAATACATCTTCGCGAAAGCTTGAAGACGTTCGGCAATCCCGCGAGCGTTATCGGCGTCGACTATCAAGCACCAGTGAAAAAATCCGTCCTTGCGCGAGACAAAAGTCATCGGACTAACTTTATCGCCAAACGTGTTCTTGCAAGCATTCAAAGTCATCTCGGCGAAGGCAGACAGAAAATTTTCGCGTTCCATGTCAGATAGAAGTTGCTCGCGCCCAGTCCAATTCTTCGGGATAATCATCAACGCCGTTGCAGTTTGAAAGGTCGTCCTCAAGTCGGCGTCGTTGGCAAGGTCGGCAAGCTTATCGAGGTCGTTACCCGCGTCGAACGCTTGAAAGAAATCTTCCTGCAACTTCTTGCGTCCGATAAGTGCAAGCCGCTCCATATCAGAACTTTCTTCCGCCTCGAACGAAATCTTATTCAACGCCTCAAGCAACGTCTCTTCCGTCAAATTATTTTTCAGCAGGTAGTCATCAATGCCGAGCTTCATCGCCTCCTTGACGTAAACAAAATCATCATGGCAACTCAAAATCAAAATGTGCGTGCGCGGCGAAACTTTCTTAACCCGCCGCGTCAATTCGATTCCGTCCATGATTGGCATTGACATATCAGCAATCACAATGTCTGCGCCGTCATGCTGTAAAAGTTCCAAAGCCTCTTGACCGTTCTTTGCGTCGCCGACGATATAAAAGCCGTGCTCCTCCCAAGCAATCATCTGCTTAAGGTAAGTGCGCACGAGGAAATCATCATCAACAATCAAAACCCGTTTCATCGTTCAAAAGTCCTCCTGCAAAAGAAATTGTTCGGCGTTATCGGCGGTTATGAGTTCGTTGCGGATAAAATTCTTTTCGTTGACGGGCTGATTGTTCAAGTGAGCCGCAACGACTTCGATAGCCAATCTTCCTGACTCGTGCCCGTCCTGCGAAATCAAAGCGTCAATGTTACCGTTCTTGACCGCCACCAATGCATCATTTTGAGTATCGACGCCGACAATCATCACTGGAAAATTTTCCGTCGCCTCGATAACGCCCAAAGTCATAATCGCGCTTGTAACGAAGATTCCGCGAGTATTGGGTCGCGAACGCAAAAGTTTTTCGGCTTGCGTCATTGCCTGCCGGTATTGAGTTTCCGCCGCCATAGTTGCTCCGATTTGCAGTGAGGAATTCTTTTCCACGTAGTCGACGAAACCTGCCGTCCGCTGAGTGTGAGCTGTTTGATTCGCACTGCCAGAGATAACGCTGACTTCGGAGCCGTCGGGCAAGTTCTTACTCATGAACGCCGCCGCCATAGAGCCGACCGCATAATTGTTCGAGCCGATATAAACAATGCCGTCAATCTCCTCGTCAATCGAGAAGACTGGGATATTTTTAATCCGTGCCGCGTCGACGAATTCTTTCGTGTGATTGATGTTCGTCGGCGAGACAATCAAGGCGTCAATGTCGTTGTCCAAAAGGTCGCTGATGATTTTATTCTGCTCGGCGAAGGCGGTTTCATTCTCGGCGGTAATGACGATGAGGCGCATGTTATTCCTCTGTGCAGCTTCCGTCATGCCCGAACGAACCGATAACCAATGCTCGCTGTCCATTGCCTTTAGCACGACTCCGATTGTGTATTTGGGCGGTGAGAACGTTTCGCCGGACTTTTGTATTGAGTAAGACGCGACCGCGATTAAAAGCATTGCAAGCATCGTGTAGAACAGCGCGATAAACTTTGTCATGACATCACCTCGACGGGCAGGACGATTGAAATCTTTGTGTAGCTCTTGCCGTCGCTGTCGCAGATAACTTTGCCAGCCTCACCGTAATAAAGCCGCAATCGTTCTTTGACGTTGGCAACGCCGATTCCCGAAAAGCCCCCGTGAGTTTTCTTATCGGTCGGCTTGGAAGACAAACTCTTAAGTACTTCAGGCGTCATGCCCTTGCCGTCGTCTTTAACAGAGATAATCAACTCGTCGCCGCGCAGTTCAGAACGGATGACGATTCGGCAAAAAGTTTTCTCTGGGCTGGGCGCGTGCAGGATACTGTTCTCGACGAACGGTTGCAGAATCAAGCGTGGCACTCGGCACGATAAACTTTCCTCTGCAAGTTCAAAGTCGACTGCAAACGAATTCATCAGCCGGAACTCTTGGAGGGCAATATATTTCTTTAGGGTGCCGACTTCCTCCGCCAAAGTTCCGAACTCACCCTCGCGATTGGTGCTGACCTGCAGGAGTTCGATAAAGTTTGCAAGTAGTTCGCCGATATTCTTTGCCCCTTGAATCATTGCGGCGAATCGAATTGAATTGAGCGTGTTATAGATGAAGTGCGGACGTATCTGATATTGCAGGGCGTTGAGTTCAGCCTGACGTTTCAAAACTCTTTCGTTGGCGAGGTTGTCAATCAATGTTTCCATGTGTTCAAGCATGTTATTAAAGCGGGTGGCAAGGTAGCCGATTTCGTCATTACCCTCGACCTTAGCACGCAGAGAGAAATTGCCATGCCCAACGTCTTGCATAACCTGCGCTAGGTTTTCGACTGGCTCATTAAGTTTGGCGGACAGGACGTAAATAAAAAAGGTCGACAGGAGCAAAATAAAGATGACACCCAGCACGCTGAGGATTTGCATGAAGGTTATCTTGCCGTAAATCTTTTTCTTGTTGACCAGAAGCAAGACGGTGCAACGCGATGAAGGCATTTCCACGAAGGTACCGAAAAATTCTTCGCCGGCAAAGGTCAAGGAGAGTTCAGAACTTTTCTGATGAACTTTATCTAAGAGTGCGGAAAGATTTTTTTCGTCAAGGGCACGACTTTGCGAAACGACATTGCCCTTGCTATCGAACATGACAATCAGACTTGAATCCGCCGTGCCGATGTCGTCAAGGTAAGTGTAATAAAGTCCACGTTCGCTGATTTGCGTGGTGATAAAGGCTTGTGCGCCGTCGACCTCTGCTTTATAGAGGAAAACATTTTTGGGAGCAGGACTCAAGATATTTTCGATAAAAAGCGGGCGCAAGCCCTCTTGATGTTCTATGATTCTTTGCCAAGTGTCGGCGGTTTTGTCGTCTAATTTCTGAACCGAATTATATTCTTCTGAGCGCACCAGAATTTTCTTCGTCGGAATGTAGCAGTAAATGTCGTCCGATAAAAAGTTTCTCTCGCGATATTCTTTGAGACGTATTGCAAGCTGTGCAAAGTCGCCTCGGTTTATCAAGTCAATAATTTGTGCGTCAAAGGAGATGTCTAGCGTCATGCGATAAATCTTTTGAAAGCCCAAGTCTGCATTCTTCGCGCCAATGTAAATGCGTTCATAAAGCGAGGCTGCATACTCCGAATAAAAATGTTCAGTAGCGTAGTAGTAAAACAGGAGCATTGCAAAAATTATTCCGAGAACATTTATAAAGAGTGCCGCTAGAAACATTTTGAAGCGCATATTCCAAATAATCTTCATCGCTCAACCTCCCGATTGATTCTATGTTGTTGATTCGGGTGTGACTGCTTCCAAAGATTTAATTGCAACCTCAATCATTGAATCATCAGGCTCACGCGTCGTTAAGTACTGTAGCCATAGCCCTGGTAATGTCGCTAGCTTGACGAATGAATTTTGCGAACGGGCGGAGAATCGGATTATCTCATAAGACAGCCCCGCCACCACTGGTAGTAAGATTATCCGCGATAAAATCCTCAGCCACAAGTCAGGCCAGCCTAGGAATGCAAATACGAAGATACTAACGAGCATGACGATTAATAGGAAGGCAGTTCCGCACCTGGGGTGAAGGCGCGGAAATTTTTTTACGTTCTCGACAGTCAGCGGCAAGTCCGCCTCATAGCAGAAGATTGTTTTATGCTCCGCCCCATGATATTGGAAGACGCGTTGAATGTCTTTCATGCGTGAGATTGCGAACAGATACGCAAGGAAGATTATCAGCCGCAAGAATCCTTCCGCCAAGTTCAAAGCTATTGGGTCGTCGGTTAATGTGTGGAAGAACTTCGCGGCAAAGGTCGGTATCGCCACGAACAGCACGCACGCTAGAGCTATTGCCAAAAGTATCGTGCCGATTAGTTCACGGTCGGACAGTTGCTCATCCTCTTCGCCAGCCGCCTGTGCCGAGAATGATAACGACCTCATGCCGAGTATCAGCGACTCGAACAGACTGACGGCTCCGCGTAGCATTGGCAATTTCAACACAGGGTAGCGGTCGGCAATCGACGTGACGGGCTTGACTTGAACATTTATATTGCCGCCGGGTTCACGGACAGCCGTCGCCACCTTGCCGAAGCCACGCATCATCACGCCTTCTATCACCGCTTGCCCGCCGACGATTGGTTTATCCATAAGTTGTCCTCCATTGCAAATTAAAACAGACAGGGCACAATCGAGCACCCTGCCTGAAAATGTTTTCTTAGCCTTTCTTATAACGCTTATTGAACTTCTCAATGCGCCCGCCCGCCTTAACGTCGCGTTGACGACCAGTGAAGAACGGATGACATTTCGAGCAAACGTCTACACGCAGTTCCTTTTTGGTGGAGCCGGTCTTAAAAGTATTGCCGCAACCGCAAGTAACTGTTGCCTCGAAGTATTGCGGATGAATTTTTTCCTTCATGCTTAAGCACCTCACTTTCTATTTGATTCCCCAGACAACGATGCAATTTCCTTTAGCCGTCAAAGGTTCTTCAGGGATTGTCGTTGCTCCAGGAATCATTGGTAAGAATTCTTCCAAAGGATATCCTTTATCCCAGCCAGCCCTTTGCAGGGCGGATTGATTCCAAGTAATATAACCTGCTTTTGCTCTGCTGAGAATTCGTTTAATATAAATGTCCTGCACGGGCTTAGCAAGCTCGGAGAAGGCATAATTACTGATTAACAAATCGCAGGGAACGTCATGATAAAGATGCGTGCCGTCAAGGTATCGAATGTCGCCTGCGGTGTTAAGCTCAGTTAAAAATCTTTCGGCGAGTGCGAGGACTTCAGGAAGGTCAACGAGATTATATTGGGTAAGCGGCAGAGCACGCATTAAAATTCTACATTGCCCGCCATAGCCTATACCAATTTCACATACCCCCCCCCCCGCAGTATATCTTCTGGGAAGAGTTTTGAAATATCAGAGAGGACTTTCATATAACGCAGAGTGGTGGGAGAACATTCAAACTTTAAATCAACAATGCTATATTGAGCCTTATCAGGATTACCGATTGAATCATTCCGCAAAATATATTCCCAGTCTTGAATCGACAAATGGAGTTCTTTATTTTCCAAAACTTTTTCGAGATAAACGCTTCCTTGTTGTGGCGGAACGTGTTCAAGGATTCTACGATAGATAGGGTTTTGCTTGAAATTTACGAACTCCGCATCATTCTTAGAAGCAGAGTAACAATACGCAGGATAGCGATTATTATCAGAAATACTTGTCTGTTCCATAAGAATAACCTCCTTTTAAATACTAAAATCTGTGCCCCAGACGACAAGCCGATTGTCGGGGGAAGTTGTTACGGGTTCTTCAGGCAGAATCTTCGCGTTTGGAATCATGCTGGCGAACTATTCTAACGTGTAGCCGCTGTAGAGACCGTAGCTTGCGAAGAAGTCGCAGGGCGCGTCGTGATAAAGATGAGTGCCGTCAATATATCGACGAGGACTTTGACATAACAGAGCGTCGTCGGCGAACTGATAATCATTGAGCCTTGGGAATTGTATTCGGCGATGAACGGATTGCCAACCGAATCATTACGCAGGAAGAAAAGCCATTCGTCCTCCGAAAACTTCATGCGACTCTTTAAGATAAGTTCAAAGCACGCTTGCCCGACCTCCGGCGACATGTACTCGACCACCCGATTATAGACCGGATGCCGCTTGAAGTTCTTAAAGGCGTCCTCGTGTCGTGAGGCAAAGTAGCAGAACTCAGGATACCAATCATCATCAAAGACACTCGTCCCGCTTATCAGCAATCACCGCCCTTAAAAATAGTTGACGCGAAAACCGCGCAGGGTGTATTATACGCGCTGTGAATTTTAATTGCAAGGTTTTTTACAAAGGAGAAACTTACATGGCGTTTGACAGTTATCATTGTAGCATGTGCGGGCGACGCGTCAAAATGCAGAGCCGCTCAGATATGCCTGTCCTTGACTTGAACACGGGCTTTGCTATTTGCAAGAGTTGCATAAAGAGAATTTACCAACACATCGAGGAAGAAGAAGAAAATACTCTCCGCAGGCATAAGCAACATTTCAACGACGAACTTAGCGAAATGTTGGAGCGGAACAAGCCGCACCTTATCAAACAGTACCTCGACGAGTTCATTATCATGCAGGACAGAGCAAAGAAGATTTTGTCCGTGGCGGCGTATAATCATTATAAGCGCATGAAGTATGACTTGGAAAACATTGGCGGCGACGAGGAAATAGAAAAGTCGAACGTCATCATCATGGGGCCGACGGGTTGCGGCAAGACTGCAATGCTTAGTCACCTTTCGCGGCTGTTAGACATTCCCTTTGCAGTGACTGACGCTTCAAGCTTGACGGAGGCAGGCTTCGTCGGCGCGGACGTGGAAGTAGCTGTGAGAAATCTTTACTACGCGGCGGGCAGAGACATTGAGAAAGCAGAGCATGGGATTATTTACCTTGACGAGTTCGATAAGATTGCCCGCAAGTCTGGCGCGAACAATTCGATAACCGCTGACCCTGGGCACGAAGGAGTTCAGCAAGGACTGCTTAAGATGTTGGAAGGAAGTCAAGTCGAATTCACCGAACGCGGGCAACGGAAACACCCTGAAGCCCCGACGATTAAAGTTGACACTAAAAACATTTTGTTCATAGTCGGCGGTGCATTCGTCGGCATTGAGAAGATTATAGAAAAGCGTCTCAAGAAAAATGAATCGCCTATTGGTTTTGGCTCCGAGATACCGTCTAAGGAAGACACCGATAAGAAGTTCAATGAGCTGATTCATCAAGTGCGCCCCGAAGACTTAATGAAGTTCGGCATTATTCCGGAGATTATCGGACGCTTGCCAGTCATTTGCACGCTTGAGACTCTTGACGAAGACGCCTTGCTTAGGATTTTGACTGAACCAAAGAACGCGCCTGTTAAGCAGTACGAAAAACTTTTGGCAATGGACAACGTTAAGCTTGAGTTCGAGGAGGCAGCACTGCGGCACGTGGCAAAGCTGGCAATCGAACGCAAGACGGGGGCGCGTTCCCTCAAAGGCATTATCGAAGACGTGATGCTTGATGTCATGTTTGAAATCCCGAAGACAAACGAACCTCGCCGCGTCGTCATAACCGAGGCTTGCATAAAGGGCGAAGATAGCCCACAGATTCTCCCGCTCAAGAAAAAGAGCTTAAAGAAGTCAGCTTGAACTATAAAAATCATTGACAAAGCCAATCGCCTTGACTTATTGTTGAGGCGAAATTTTTTTTAGGAGGAGGCAAGGCACGATGAGGAAAATTTTAACCGTAGATGTCGGCGGCACGTTCACTAAGTATGCAGTCGTGACGGGCGCACGTTCTTTTAAAGTCCTCAAGCGAGACAAGATACCGACGGAGAGGAATGGTCACGAAGACTTCTTGCAGAGCCTGACGAATATCTTTAAAGCCAATGACGACGTGGAAGGGCTTGCGCTGTCAATGCCGGGGCTTATCGACACGGAGCAGGGCATTTGCATATCAAGCGGGCTGTTGAACTTTGCTAATGGTCATTGCATAGTTGAGGAACTTCAAAGACTGTGCGGCGTGCCCGTGACTGTGGAGAACGATGCTAACTGCGCGGCAATCGCTGAGGTCAAGTCGGGCAGTCTCGTTGACGTTAAGGACGCGTTCGTATTGGTCTTCGGTAGCAGTGTAGGCGGGGCATTCATTCACAACGGAGAAATCTATCGCGGGGCTCATCATTGCGCCGGAGAGGTTGCCTTCACGTTGAAGAGTATCAACGCCACCATGAACGAGGATAACCTTTACGGCAAAGACTTAAGCGCAGTTGCCTTCCAAAGAACTTGTGCAGAGATATTAAGACTGCCGCCCGAAGAGGTGACTGGCGAGATGATTTTCAAGCTGATTAACGATAACGATGACGACATGTTGAACGCGCTGTATAAGTTTGCTCACGGCGTAGCGGTTAAGATTTTCAATCTGCAAATGCTCTTCGACCCGCAACGCTTTGCACTCGGCGGAGGAATCAGTGTGCAAAAAGGTTTTCTCTATGCTGTGCAGGACAAGATAGACGAGCTGAGCCAAAATGCCCTGCCCTATCTGCCGCGCCCAGAAGTTGTCGCCTGCAAGTATCACAACGACGCAAACCTTTTGGGTGCTCTGTATCGTCATTTAAGGAAGTGAGCTTGTGATAAAACTCTCTGGCATTGAAAAGATTTACGACAGCCCGTCGGGTAAGGTGCACGCGCTTAAAGGCATTGACTTGGAGATTGCACGCGGCGAGATTTACGGGATAATCGGTCTTAGCGGCGCAGGTAAGTCGACGCTCGTCCGGTGCATTAACTTGCTTGAACGACCGACTGCGGGCAAAGTCATCGTCGACGGACAAGACATGACGACCTTGACAGAAAGTCAGCTTCGGGAGGCGCGCAAGTCTATCGGAATGATTTTCCAACACTTCAACCTTTTAAGCTCGGCGACCGTCTACGATAACATTGCCTTCCCGCTGAAACTCTCCGGCACTAGTAAGGCTGACATAGATAAAAAGATTCGCCCGCTCCTGGAACTAGTCGGCTTGCAGGACAAAGCTAATCAATATCCCTCTCAACTTAGCGGCGGACAAAAGCAACGCGTCGGGATTGCCCGTGCCCTAGCCAACGACCCGAAGGTTTTGCTCTGCGACGAGGCGACAAGTGCCCTCGACCCGCAAACGACTAAATCTATCCTCGACCTCATCAAAGTCATCAATCATAACCTGTCGCTGACTGTCGTCGTCATTACTCACGAAATGCAAGTCATCAAGGAACTTTGCGACAAGGTGGCAGTCATAAGCGACGGCGTCATTGCGGAGCACGGCTCGGTATTGGACGTGTTCACTAATCCTCAGCACAGAATCACTAAGGAATTTATCAGCGTGCTGTTGTCGAACGAACTACCCGCCGCCTTCCGTGGCAATGAGGTTTCACAGGACAAGACGCCCGGCAGTCTGCTACTAGTACGATTGATATTCCTCGGCGACAGGGCTGATGACCCGGTGCTTGCCAAGATGATTCGTTCATGCGCGGGTTTGGAATGCACAATGCTTTTCGGCAACTTGGCTGAGATTCATGGCGTGCCCTTTGGACGGTTCATTGTCGGCTTGAGCGGCGAAGATGATGTGATTCAACGTGCGCTGACGTTCCTCGGCGGCGAAGGTGTTCGGGTGGAGGTGATTGGCTATGTTCGCAGAAATCCTGCCGCTGTTGAGTAAAGCCCTCGGCGAGACGGTTTATATGGTCGTAGTCTCAATGGTCATCGCCTCGGCAATCGGGGTACCGTTAGGCGTGTTGCTTCACACGACGGCTAAGGGGCAAATCCTTGAGAACGTCTTTATCAATCAAACAGTCGGCTCGGTCGTCAACGCGGTGCGTTCAATCCCGTTTATAATCCTCATGGTGGCAATCATACCTTTGACAAGATTTATCGTGGGCAGTGCAATCGGAACGACGGCGGCAATCGTCCCGCTAGTTATCGCGTCGATACCGTTCATTGGTCGGCAAGTGGAAACCTCGCTCAAGGAAGTGCCCGCCGGTTTAGTCGAGGCTGCTCAATCAATGGGAGCTACGCCGTTGCAAATCATAAGTCGCGTCCTCTTGCCGGAAGCAATGCCAGGTATCGTGTCGCAGTTGACGACGGTAATCATTGCTCTGGTCGGCGAATCGGCAATGGCTGGAGCAATCGGCGGTGGTGGCTTAGGCGATTTGGCAATTCGTTACGGCTATCAACGCTTCCGCCCCGAAGTCATGCTTGCAACTGTCGTCGTATTGATTGTCTTGGTTCAGGCGGTGCAGTTCGTCGGCAACACCATAGCTAAGAAGTTAGATAAGCGATAAAAAAAATCCTCCGCGATGTGCGGGGGATTTTTTTTGCAACGCGTAGGACAATCTGCTAAAATACTCGGCAAGGAGGAATGGTCATGGGATTCTTTGACAGACTAAAGGCGGGCTTAGCTAAGACTCGCGAGAAATTTGTTGACAAGATAGACGAAATCCTCCACGGCTCGACGAAGATTGACGACGACTTGATTGACGAGCTGGAGGAAACTTTGATAACTTCTGATGTTGGCATGGCGACGACTGAAAAGCTTATCGCAGGACTGCGCAAGGGTGTTCGCAAGGCTGAGATTAATTCAACCGATGACGTTAAGAACTTTTTCTCGAATCAGATTCGGGAGATTTTGACGGAGGAGCAAGGCGATACTGTTCAAGTCGACCCGCCGCGAGTGATTTTGATGATTGGCGTGAACGGCGCGGGCAAGACTACGACCATCGGCAAGCTTGCGGCTTACTACAAGGCTCAAGGTAAAAGCGTCATGATGGCAGCGGCTGATACCTTCCGCGCAGGTGCCATTGACCAGTTAGAGATTTGGGCGCAGAGGACTGGCTCAGCGTTTATCAAGCACTCCGAACGCTCCAATCCTTCAAGCGTGGCACTCGACGCCGCACGCTCTGCTTTGGCGCAAAAGATTGATGTGCTACTAGTCGACACTGCTGGACGCTTGCAGAATAAGTTCAACCTCATGGAAGAGCTTAAGAAGATTAATCGCATACTCGGCAAGGGCATTCACGGTGCGCCCCATGAAGTCTTGCTTGTCCTCGACGCTACGACTGGGCAGAATGCTCTTCGGCAAGCGGAGTTGTTTTCAAAGACGGCTGGCATAACCGGCATTGTCTTAACCAAGCTTGACGGTACGGCTAAGGGCGGAATGATTATCGGCATAAAGGAACAACTCAATATCCCGGTCAAGTGGGTGGGTGTTGGAGAGCGTCTCGATGATCTGCGTCCGTTCAATGCAAAGGAATTCGCTGATGCACTATTCGGTCTGTGAATAACTTTTCTTTTGCGCGTCCAAAAGAAAAGTTACAAAAGAAAAGGACGCCTCGCAGGGGCGCAAAGGTCATGACTGCGAACGCGTCACCGACAATCGAAGCTGGTGCGCCGCTTTTTTACATCACGTAAAAAGCGCGGCGGGAGCCGTCATCCTTGACGGCTCCTATATTACGTTGATTGTCTTTAAAAGTTGTGGGTGTAGCCAATGGAAAAGCCGAGCGTGTTGTAGCCGGGGTTGTGCTTGCGTAGACCATTCGAGAAGTGACTGATTGAGTAGCCCACGCTGATTGAATCTTCTTCGCAAAATTGCCACGTGAGGCGCGGACCTAATCGCCATAAAAATCCGTAGGCGCGTCCGTCGTAGGGATGCGCTTTGTTATACAGCATAAAGGAGCCTGTGAAGTCTGCGCCCGCATGGAACTTTCCCGAAACCTTTTTATCCCAACGCAACATGAACGCTGCTCCCAGTCCAACGCCTTGGCTATCATGATGAACGCCGCCATCTTTCTTAGGGTTGGTGTAGCCGATAGCTCGCGTAAACGTCAGCCCCCGCCAATAACTTATCACGCCGTTATCGGTGACCTTCTCGAAGTAGTGGACGTTGTAATTGTTCACGTGGCGTTGATTGAACGAGTTCCCCGAAAGATATTCCAGCTGAATCTCGTTGGCATCGTCGAAGATTCTTTCCTCGGCATGGGCGACGCCGCAAGTTATCAGGCTTATCATAAGCAACAACAAAAATTTTTTCATACATCGCGCCTCCTTGAATGTTTTAAGCAGTTTATCACAACGAAATCTTTTGGCAAGGCGGCGAATCATTGAGGTGATACTTTTGAGGATTTTATTGACAAACGACGACGGCATACATGGCGCAGGGCTTTGGGCTTTGGCAGAGGAAATCAAACGTCGCGGGCATGAAGTCATAATCGCCGCCCCGTTCAATCAACAAAGCGGCATGAGCCACGCCCTTACTTTCATGCGTGAAATTGAATATCGACGCTTCGACGAACCCGACTATGTGGCGTGGACTTTCGACGGCACGCCGACTGATTGTGTTAAGATTTACCTTGAGGGCATGAGCAATGGTGACAAGTTCGATGCAGTTATCAGCGGCATAAACGACGGCGCGAACCTCGCCACGGACGTTTTATACTCCGGCACGGTCGGCGCGGCTTTAGAAGGCTTCCTTCATGACATAGCCTCCCTTGCCGTATCGCGTGATAAAAGTTCAGTGATTCCCTTCCAAACCTGCGCGGCGACGACGATTGATTACTTGGAAAAGCTTTTAGCTCTCAAGCCTGAGCCTTTCCTGCACAATATAAACTTCCCGAAGACCTTCCGCGCAGATAAGCTTGAGTTCATAAGCACGCGCTTAGGACGACGCGATTATATCAATGCGTTCACGAGCCGAATTGATGACAAGGGACGCGCTTACTTCCGAATCGGCGGAACTATTTACGACTTAGACGCGGACGAAGGCACTGACATTTACGCCACCGAACGCGGCTTTGTCTCCGTGACGCCGTTGCACTGTGACGCCGCCGATTACGAGGCGATTGTTGAGTTACGTAAAATCTTTAGGGGCTGACAATGGACGATTACACTTGGAGGAAACGACTTGCACAGCGCAGGCGTCGTCGAAGGCGCGAGCGATTGTTTGTATTAGCACTGTTCATTATGGCTTTGATTGGAGCGTTCCTATACTTTTCCGTTTACACGAAGACGCCCGAATACGCAATGCGCGAGATGGTCGAGGCTTACCGGGCTGGTGACGCGAAAACCTTCCGCCGTCACGTCGACTTGGATTCAATCACGCTTGCGTCTTACGACGATTTGACCAGCGACTTATTCAAGTACGACACGCAACTTTCAGACGCCGAGCGGAGCTTGTTTGAAAATTTCTACGTGCTGATTCGGCGGCAGATGTGCAAGGGCGCAGTCAAAGTTATCAACACCTACATAGACACGCGGCAATGGACGTTGCCTGGCGGGATACTCAAGGGTCGGCAACTTGGCATTGACTATGACTTACTGCTTGACCGGTCTTTGATTCGGCATACGGCGTTGATTGATTTGGAGGAGGTAACTCATCACGGCGAGCAGGCTACGGCAACTTTTAACATTGTCGAGGAGTATTCAAAGGTGCCGTTCACGCTAAAGGTTACGTTAAAGGATTTGGCGAACGAGAGCTTTAACGTCGGCGGCAATGAGTTTGAACTCTTCGGACGAAAGCTAAAGTTCCCCGGCTTGACGTTCAACCTTGGCGGCAGTGATTGGAAGGTCGTAAGCGTCGACAACTACCGCGGCTACCTCGATGCTGTGTCGCCGATACTCAAGAAGAATTTGGCTGACTACATTGACGCCACGGAGGAAATTGTTTATCGGTATAATCAAACGTTCAGGGCACAGCAGGACAGCTTCATATCAATGCAGAGGTCGCCCTATGGAATCATGCTTGCCAATCAGCGCGAAGAGACAACTAGCTATATCACCAACACGATAATACCTTCGCTAGAGAGTCGGCAGGCGGAGCTTGATGAAGTTCCAATCCCAGAGGGCGCACAGTTCTTAGCAAGCCTTAGGCAGGAGTCTACGCGAATCACAATCCTTGCGTGGCAATCGTACATTAAGGGCATAATGGATAACAGTGCGGCGGACTTAGACAAGGCGGCGAGTTTACATAAGCAAGAGCTTGTCCTTGACCAGAGGATAGAAGAAATCGTTCACAACTCGGCGATTGCCCGCAACTTACCTGAACTGCCATAGGAGGAGAGTATATGAGTTACTTTTTGAAACGCACGGAGAATAATCTTTGGCATGGGAAGTTCTCGACGTTCCCAGAGGACTTGATAACTCATGCGGTGTCGACGCGTTTTGGTGGAGTGAGTAAGCCGCCTTTCGACAGCTTGAACCTTGCGTTGCACGTGGGAGATTCGCCCGATGATGTCCTTGCCAATCGCAGAAGGTTTGTCCAGTCGTTAGGCTTTGACGTTGCCGATATTGTCACGCCCAATCAAATTCACGGCGACAGAGTTTTCCGCGTGGACGAGAACTATCGCGGGTGTGGCTGTGCAAATTATGCTGACTCGATACCCGAAACCGACGCTTTGATAACGAACGTTGCGCACTTGCCGTTGATGTTATGCTTTGCTGATTGCGTGCCGATTTTCTTTGTCGACGTGGAGAACTGCGCGGTTGGCTTAGCTCATGGCGGTTGGAAGGGTACACTAAAGAAGATTGCCGCGAAGACTTTGCTCCGTATGCAAGAAGAGTTTGGGACGCGTCCTAAGGATTGTCTTATCGGGATTGCGCCATCGATAGGCTCGTGTTGCTACGAGGTCGGCGGCGAGGTTATCGACAAATGCAAGGCGACGTTCCCTAACAATCACGGCGAGCTGTTGATTAATCGTGACGGGAAGATTTATCTGGACTTGTGGCGGGCGAATGTCCTACAGCTCATGGAAGTCGGCGTGCCTGAAGAGAATATCGACGTGGCGGGCGAGTGCACTTGTTGCCAAAGTTCGTGGTATTTCTCCTACCGTGCCGCGCAGAGGAAAGGACTTGACCGCACAGGACGAATCGCCGCCCTTATCGCCCTGAAGTAAGCTTGACAATCTTTTTAGCGTGTGTATCATGTGTAGCAAAGAGTTTTAGAGGAGGTATAGCAGTATGATTATCGGCGTAACGAAAGAGATTAAGGATAATGAAAACCGCGTGGGCTTGACGCCGGCAGGTGCTGATGCGTTCGTTAAGGTGGGGCACAAAGTCCTAATCGAGAAGACGGCGGGTATTGGTTCTGGCTTCGATGACGACGATTACAAGGCAGTAGGGGCTGAGATTATCGCGGACAAGAAAAAAATCTTCGACGAGGCAGAGATGATTATCAAAGTCAAAGAGCCGCTTGAACCAGAATATGACCTCTTTCACGAAGGACAAATCCTCTTTACGTATCTGCATCTTGCGCCCGAACTGGAGCTTACCAAGGCTTTGCTTAACAAAAAAGTCACGGGCATTGCTTATGAGACGGTTGTCGGTCGTGACGGCAGAAGCTTACCTTTGCTTGCGCCGATGAGTGAGATTGCCGGACGTATGGCAGTTCAGCTCGGAGCGCAGTTCCTTGAAAGTCAATACGGCGGACGCGGCGTCTTGCTCGGCGGCGTGAGTGGTGTTGAGTCTGGGCAAGTCGTCATAATCGGCGGCGGTGTGGTCGGCACTAATGCGGCTAAGATTGCTGTTGGAATGCGCGCACGCGTCACGATTATTGACCTGTCGATTGAGCGGCTCCGCTACCTTGATGACATTTTCGGCGGACGCGTTTGCACAGTCATGAGCAACAGCTACAATATCGCGCAATGGACTAAGCAAGCTGACCTTCTAATCGGTGCAGTGCTTATCCCTGGCGCGAAGACTCCTCAGCTCGTGACTGAAGACATGGTTAAGACTATGAAGAAAGGCTCGGTTATTGTTGACGTTGCGATTGACCAAGGCGGCTCCATTGCCACCTGCGACAAAGTTACCACGCATACAAACCCGACCTTTGTTAAACACGGCGTCATTCATTACAGCGTTGCCAATATCCCCGGCGCAGTCTCCAGAACGTCGACGCTTGCCCTCACCAATGCTACGTTGCCTTATGCCCTTAGAATCGCGGCTAAAGGTTGGAAAGCGGCTTGCCAAGAAGACCTCGGACTTGCCAAAGGTCTGAACACAATCGGCGGCAACTTGACAAACAAGAACGTTGCGGAGGCTCTCGGCATTGAATACGTCGACTACGCAAAATTTCTCGCGTAAATCTCAATGGGACGACACTTCCCAATAAAATACTCGATAATCTTTAAAGGTTCAGCAGCTCCGATTTATGAACGGGACTGTTGTTCTTTTTTTGACAAGCTGCTTGCCGTGTGATATACATTGCTCAGAAAGGATGATGCACATGATAAACGCCGACGAACGTAAAAAACTTTTGGCTCAACTCGCCGAGCTTGAAAAAAACAGCGTCAACTATTTCGACGTGGAGAAAGAATTTTTCCTTATCGATTCGGATAATCTTCCACAAGTGCGCCCCCGGCTGAATGATTTCATAGACAGGCAAGATATTCGTTCTATGGATTTTGACTCGGACAATCTATCGCGGGTACGTTCGAGGCTTTACGGCTATTCGATTCAACAAAGCGGCATTTATGAGGACGACAACTTGACGGCAGAGGCTATTGACGGCTTAGACGGGCGCGGCTGTTATGTCTATGTCGAAGTCAAGGACGGGCAAATTACAATCAAGCAGGACTTGAACGGCTCGTGGGGTATCTACCTTTTCCGCTATGGTGATTACTTTGCGCTTAGTAATTCGTTCTTCCGCCTAGTCGACCACGTTAAGTTTAAATATCCTCTGACCGTCAATCGGGATTACTGCCATCATCTGATTATAAGTGTTCTGGTTAGTCATGCCTATTCGGAAACCGCCGTCAATGAAATTCAGCTCGTCGAAAGAAATGCCATTATCCACATTGACACGACAAAGAAGACCTTAGAAACGAAACCAATTAACTATCAAGAAAACACCATTCCGCTTGATTCGGAGGCGGGCATTGCTAGATTAGATAAATGGGTTGATTTGTGGGGAAGTATCTTTCGCGGGCTGGCTCAGCATACAAAATTTATCTCAACGGACTTGTCTGGCGGTTTTGATAGTCGTGTTACTTTCCTCTTATTGTTTCATTCAGGCATAGATTGTAGTCGAATACAATTTAATTCTATCAGAGGCAACTTTCATACTTACGCCGAGGATTATGAGATTGCCTCCCAGATAGCAACACATTACGGCTTGAAATTAAATCAGCCATTACCTAAGAAAAAGTTTTTGAACTACAGCCTATCCGACCTTCTCAGCCTTGACCTTTATCAACAGCAAATCACTAAGAAATATCCTTCCGTATCTTTGAAGCAAAAATATCTTGATAAATTATATTCTGTCACGGGCGGAGCTGGTGAGATAATTCGAGGAAACTGGCTTAGGTTCAATCAGTCGCCCAAAGAGTTCATAAAAAGTCAAGAGGAAAGAGCAACGTCTTATTCTCTGTCTTTGAATCGCGAATTATCGCATTCCACCAAAGTTATCTTTGAATCTGCATTCCAAGCCATTAGCGATAAATATAAGATTACAGATGAGAATTCGCATTACCTTGTTCAATATCTGTATCAAGAAACACGTTGCAGAAATCATTTTGGTAAGAACATGGTGGGAAATTACCTAAGAAATATTATAAATTTGTCGCCCGCCCTTGATCCTGGAGTTCGGACGCTGAAACTTGAAACGCCACAATGCCCCGACCCAAAGCTATTAATGGCACTGCTCTTTGTGCGTTATGACCCCGACTTGTTGAAGTTTCCTTTTGATAGTAAACGCTTCATTGCGCCCGAAACAATCGAGTATGCAAAGAAGATTAACGAGCGTTTTCCACGTATGCAAAATAACAAGACATTGCCGGAACGATTTGATATTAATCCTCATGATTCTTATGTTGAACATGTTATCAATCGCGGCGACAATAACAAAGAACTCCCTGCCGAAGTGCCCAGGAGTTTTTTACAGGCGGTTTTTTACTCTCGCAAAACGCATGGTCTTTTTAGTGCATATTTTGATGACGATCTTTATCGTGTTGCGTCAAAAAAACATGAGACGCGTACTTTTGACAAATTCAGCTTTATATATCCTTTCTTGGGAATTGCGAAAGTTTTGGAAGACGTGCAGATAAGTAATCGTAATCGTCCGTTATATCAAGACATGAAGAATTTTCTTGAAAGCGACTCTTACGACATTCCCGAAGAAGAAGCTATATTAAACAAGTTTATACTTTATCTCAAGGGCAAGATACTCATTCAAGCCTTAGATAAGAAGAATAAAGAAGCTATTAAGATAATTTCAATAACGGATAGAAAAGCTAAGGTTTCTAAACCCAATGGCGCACAAAATAAAGGGCTTTGCTACATGATTGATTCTTGTACTGGGAATATAGAAATCGTCACCAAAATCGCCGAGGCAGGGCAAATTATAATTCGTCTTTCTGGTGCGTTTATCCCCGACAAAACAGAAGAGCGCAAGCTCATTCCTTACTGGATTGACTATACTAAGCTTAAGATTAACGATAAGACGATATTCGACACGCTGACTCCTGCTTGGTGCTCTAAACCTTATTCACATATCCTGAACGTAAATGCAGACGAGGAGATTAAAATACAAGTCGAGTGGCAACCACACAGAAGCGATACTTAAATTGCTTGTCAATGAGCTGTAAGCTTACAAAAAATTTTTCCAGCGTCGACTTTGTTACAACGCATAGTTAAGCCCTTGACTAATTGCCTTTTACGTCTTATCGCCAAATTCAAGCTGTCTTTTCAAGAGGATTTGCAAATGATATAATCGCGCTACTTATCTTGAAAGGAGGGAGCTATAATGAGGCTGTCAAAAGTTCGGAAGCGTTCGGGGCAAAGGGTGAATTACGACCGTGAGAAAATCTTCAATGCGATAGCTGGCGCGAATCGTGATGCCTCGACACCTTCCGACAAACTTTCTGCAGATGACGTGGAACGCGTGACGGACTCTGTGGAGCAGGCGATTGCCTCAAACGAGATTATCGGCGTGGAGGAGATTCAAGACCAAGTGGAAAAGTCGCTTATGGCTCATGGCTTTTACGACGTGGCTAAGCAGTTCATAGTCTATCGGCAGAAACATGCACAACGCCGAGTTGCCCAGAAGAAGTTGATGACTACCTATCGCGACATTTTCTTTACGGACTCTATGAAAGTGGACTTGAAACGCGACAACGCCAATATCAACACCGATGCTTCAATGGGGATTATGCTAAAGCTCGGCGCGGAGAGTTCCAAGTACTTCGTCGATAACTATGTTTTGCCAGAAGAGTTTGTGCAAGCGGACAAGGAAAATTGGATTCACATTCACGACAAGGACTTCAGCCTGATAACGTTCAACTGTTGCCAAATCGATTTGTTGAAACTCTTTCGCGGAGGCTTCTCGACGGGGCATGGTTTTCTTCGCGAGCCTAACTCAATTCGTTCTTATGCGTCGCTGGCTTGCATTGCCATTCAGAGTAACCAGAACGATATGTTCGGCGGGCAATCGATTAACGCTTTTGATTATGCTATGGCTGAAGGTGTAAGGAAATCTTTTAAGAGGGCGATACGTGACGAGCTCAAACGCGCTTGCAACTTATGCGGCATTCAAACGGCGGGCGAGATTGATTTTAATATTTGCACTTATTCAGAAGAAGATAACTCCGCCGCCGTCGAGAACCTAGCGCAAGTTGTTGGTTCGGCTAAGCTAGCGGAAAAGATTTACAAGCTTGCCTGCGCGGACGTGGAAGAGGAAACTCATCAGGCAATGGAAGCATTAATCCATAACTTCAACACGTTGCACAGTCGGGCGGGTGCGCAGGTGCCATTCAGCTCAATCAATTACGGCATGGACATCAGCCCCGAAGGTCGCTTAGTGATTCGCGAAGTCCTAAACGCTATCGACGCTGGTCTTGGCAATGGTGAGACGCCCATTTTCCCGATAAGCGTCTTCCAACTCAAAAGCGGCGTCAATTACAACGTCGACGACCCGAACTATGATTTATTCCGTCAAGCGTGCAAGGTCAGTGCTAAGCGTCTCTTCCCAAACTTCGTGAACATCGACGCGCCCTATAACCTGCAGTACTACAAGCCGGGCGATTATAACAGTTGCGTGGCGACGATGGGTTGTGCCGACGGTGATGAGATTGTCATTTATCGTTACGGTGGCAAATTCTTCTGCGAAGGTCTCAAACGTCTTTGGGAACGTGTCGACACTGAAATTTTGCAGCGAGGTTTGAGCGATTACAAAATTCCAGTCGAACTTGAAGTTTGGGACGGTGAAAACGGCTTTGTCAAAGTTAAAACCATCGTAAAGAATCCTGACGCGGGTAATTGGACGCGAATTAAATTCGATAACGGGCGCAGTCTTCTCGTAACTGCAGACCATCCGCTTTATACGGAAAGTCGAGGACGAATTCCCGTAAACGCCCTGCAAGTTGGCGACACAATTAAAAGCTATTTTTCCATGGGTAGCGAAATCGCGGCTAAGCTAGGCAGTGGCAAAAAAGCTTCCGCACAGTGGAACGGCATTGAATCGTTGACTAAAACTCCAGAAATTGTTGCGGTTACTTCGATTGAAATGCTCGGCAGTCTCGATAAATGCAGTTACGACCTTGAGACAACAACAGATAAATTCACGCTGTCGTTTATTAACTCTGGTAATTGTCGGACGCGTGTCATGTCTAACGTCAATGGGCGTGAGGAGTCGGGCAGTCGCGGGAACTTTGCCTTCGTGACGATTAACTTGCCGAAGCTCGCATTAGAAGCTAAAGGCAACCTCGAAGAGTTCTTCAGGCTTTACGACAAGTACATCACGCTTTGCCATGACTATTTGCTTTGTCGGCTCAGGACGATTGAGGAAAAGCACGTTTACAACTTCCCGTTCCTCATGGGGCAGGGCGTGTGGATGGATTCGGATAAGCTTAAGCCGACGGACAAGATTAAAGACGTCCTCAAGCACGCAAGCTATTCAATCGGCTTTTGCGGGTTGGCGGAATGTTTGGTTGCGTTAATCGGCAAACATCACGGGCAGAGCGACGAGGCTCAGCAACTCGGCTTAAAGATTGTCGGACACCTTCGCGAACGCACGGACGATTACACTAAGCGCGAGAAAAGAAATTGGACAACGTTTGGGACGCCAGCAGAGTCGACAGCTGGACAATTCCAACGCGCCAATCGTAAAACCTATGGCACGATTAAAGGCGTGACTGACCGCCCGTATATGACCAACTCAAGCCATGTGCCCGTTTACTTTCCGATATGCGCGGGCGATAAAATTCGTATCGAGGCTCCCTATCACGCAATCTGCAACGCCGGACACATCGCTTATATTGAAATGGACGGCGACCCGACTAAAAATATCTCGGCGTTCGAGGCTCTGGTTAGGGCAATGCACGATGCCGATATGGGTTACTTCTCAATCAATCACCCCGTCGACCGCGACCCAGTCTGCGGCTACACCGGCATTATCGCTAACGAATGCCCGCATTGTCATCGCAAGGAAGTAGAGACTGGAACTTTCCACATTGAGAGGCTAAGACCATGACCGCGCAGGGTTTGACGGAGCTACTGCGCGATTATAAGTCGGGGCGCATGACGGAGGAGGCAACACTTGCCAGGCTGAAGAATCTTTCGTGGCAGGTGGAAAGTCTCGGCTTTGCGTCAATAGACCACGGGCGCGAGCTTCGGCAAGGTTTCCCTGAAGTCGTCTATTCGCCGGGCAAGACTAAGGAGCAACTCAAGATTATCTTTAAGAACCTCTACGAACGGAGCACGGGCAACTTGATAGCGTCGCGGGCGAGTCGTGAGCAATTCGACTTCTTGCGCGACGAGATACCAGAGGCGACCTTCGACGAGACGGCACGAATGATTTACGTTGACCGCGATAAGATTGAGCGCGACGAGAGCAAAAAGATTTTAGTCGTGACGGCGGGCACGAGTGATGTACCCGTTGCCGAAGAAGCGAGGCTTACGGCTTACCTTTGGGGCAACGCGGTCAGCACGTGTTATGATTGCGGAGTGGCGGGAATTCATCGGCTGTTCGCGCACATTGACGAGATAACCTCTGCGAACGTGATAATCGTCGTGGCGGGCATGGAAGGAGCTTTGGCAAGTGTGGTCGGCGGGCTGACGAATCGTCCTGTTATCGCCGTGCCGACGAGCGTTGGCTATGGTGCCTCGTTCAAAGGGCTTGCGGCACTCTTGGCAATGCTTAACAGTTGCGCTTCGGGCGTGGGTGTCGTCAACATTGATAACGGTTTCGGGGCGGGTGTGCTTGCCTCCAAAATCAACGCGAAATAAAAAATCCTCCGATTGATTGTCGGAGGTTATTTTTTTTGCCCAAAATCACTTGAGCTTGGTTTCGCCTATGGTGTATGTCTTGCTGTTGATTTTAATGGAGTCGTCCGCGCTGACGTTCTCGAAGATGACGGAGCCGCCGCCCGAAATCGTGAGTGTGAGGACGCCGTCGCTGAAGTTCGACTTGCTGAACGTGCCCGCCGAGCCGTCAGCCTTTAGAATCTTTAACATGTCGTCGCTTGTGTAGTCGAAGATAGTATCCGTGCCTTCGCCAGGCTTGTAAATGAATACGTCTTCGCCATCATCGCCCCAGAGTGAATCATTGCCCTTGCCACCCCAAAGAGTATCGTCTTCGGAGCCGCCGAAGAGTGAATCATTACCCGTGCCGCCCGATAAAGTATCCTGCCGTCGCCCGCGTTGATTGTGACTTGCGAGCCGTAATTGAAAATGAATTCTGCCGAGGAATTGCCCTTGAAGAGATAATCGTCATTCCAATTAGACTTTGATATTGCCATAAAAGCATTCTCCTTAAAGAAAATACTTGAATCTTATTATTCCCCCCTATGCCTCGTTGTTAAGTGTGGGGAAATTTTCGTTTGACTTAGAGGCGCGTTTATGATTTATTCTGTGGCGGGAGGTTGCGTTATGAAGAAGATTTTTATGTTGATAACCTGCGCGGCGTTCTTGAACTTATTCGGGGCGTGCGGCGCACAAAAGGAGGTTCCTCAAATGACTAAAGACTTTGTGATTTTGAACAGCGGGTATAACATGCCGCGCTTAGGATTGGGCACGTGGACGCTTAATGACTCTTCGGCAGAGGCTTGCGTCTATCACGCGCTCAAGGTCGGCTATCGACTGATTGACACGGCGAGATACTACGGCAATGAAGTCGGCGTCGGTCGCGGAGTTCGGCGGGCTATCAATGACGGCATCGCCACCCGCGAAGAAATTTTCATCACGTCGAAGATTATGCCCAGCAACTACAATTCACCAGACGCCGCCATTGACAATTCCCTTAACGCGCTCGGCTTGGACTATATCGACTTGATGTTGATTCATCAGCCCGGCTACAATGATGAGGAAGTTTATCGGGCTTTGGAACGGGGCGTTAAGGCGGGCAAGCTCCGTTCAATCGGCATATCGAACTACTACACGCCGCGAGACTTCGACAGGATTAGGAACGCCGCCTCGATTGTCCCCGCCGTCATTCAAAACGAGAATCACCCCTTCTATCAGAATGAAGACCTTCAAGCTTACGTCGCCCAGTTCGGCACGGTCGTGGAAAGTTGGTATCCCTTCGGCGGACGCGGCAACACTCAAAAGATTTTCGGCAACGAGACTATCCAACGCCTTGCAAAGAAGTATTCTAAGACGCCCGCGCAGATTATCTTGCGTTGGCAGTTGCAAGCGGGCTACGTCGTAATTCCTGGCTCGTCGAACCTTGAGCACATTGCGGAGAACTTTAACGTATTCGACTTCAGCTTGACGGCGGAGGATATGCAACTTATGCGCGGCTTGGATAAGGGTCGTCGCTTTGAAAGCTGGTGATTGACATGGATAAAAAGATTTGCGAGATATGCCCGCACCATTGCCGCTTAGCAGTCGGCGAGGTCGGCAGGTGTCGTGCACGAATCAACGACGGTGGAAAGGTTACAGCTTTGAACTACGGCGCGATAACGTCGATTGCCCTTGACCCGATTGAGAAGAAGCCGCTGTATAGATTTTTCCCAGGCAGTCGGATTCTGTCAGTCGGTAGCTACGGTTGCAACTTGAGCTGTCCTTTCTGCCAGAACTTTGAAATCTCGATGGCAGATTCGACCTTCCCCACGCGCAAGATTACTCCCGAAGAACTTGCCGCCCTTGCCGCTGAACTTGTGCCCAAAAAAAATATCGGCGTCGCGTTCACATACAACGAGCCGTTTATCAGTTATGAATTCGTCCGCGACACTTCGGCTTTGCTCAAGGCGTCGGGCTTAAAGAGTGTTCTCGTTACCAATGGGACGGTTGCACCTGCCGCGCTGAAGAAAATCTTGCCGCTGATTGACGCAATGAATATCGACCTTAAAAGCTTCAGCCAAGAAATTTATACGCAACTCGGCGGAGACTTCGAGACGGTTAGGCGGACGATTGAACTTGCCGCAAAGGCTTGCCACGTTGAAGTTACGACGCTGATTGTGCCGATGATGAACGATTCGCCGGAAGACATGAACTCCGAGGCGGCATGGCTTGCGAGTATCTCCAAAGACCTGCCGTTGCATATCAGTCGATTCTTTCCGCGTTATAAAGTCACTGACCGCCCGCCCACGCCAGTCAAGACGATTTATGAGCTTGTCGACGTTGCCAAGCGTCATTTAAACTTTGTCTACGCAGGAAACTGTTGAGGTTGTTATCGCAGTTGTTCAAGCTGCTGTGTTCGTCGAGAGGTTGTAATAGACGCCGCGACGAGCCATTAAGTTTTCGTGCGTGCCTTCCTCAGTGATGTTGCCGTGTTCAAGGACGAGAATCCGATTTGAACTGCGAACAGTCGCTAGCCTGTGTGCAACGGTTATCGTCGTGCGGTTCTCGGAAAGTTTCTGCATTGCCCTTTGTATTTGGCGTTCGGTTTCGTTATCAAGGGCAGAGGTTGCTTCGTCGAGGATTAAAATCTTCGGGTTGCGCAGGAACATTCTAGCGATTGCCAAGCGTTGCTTCTGTCCGCCGCTAAGTTTAACGCCGCGTTCGCCAATGAACGTATCGTAGCCTTGTGGCAGTGCGCTGATAAACTCATGCGCCTCGGCAAGCTTCGCCGCCTCAATAATCTCGTCGTCAGTAGCGTCCTCTTTGCCGTAAGCGATATTGTCCTTGACGCTCGCGGAGAATAGGAACGTGTCCTGCTGAATCATGCCGACTTCACGGCGCAAGCTGTCAGTCTTAACGGTTTTGATGTCGCGTCCGTTAATCGAAATGGTTCCGCCGTCGAGGTCATACATACCCAAGAGCAGTTCGCATAGAGTAGTTTTGCCGCCGCCGGTCATGCCGACTATCCCGACGTGCTCACCCGCCGCTATGCTTAGGTTGAAGTCGTTAAAAATCTGCGCGGAGCCTTCGTAGCCAAAGTTCACGTGCGAAAACTCAATCTCGGAGGCACTCTCAAGCTTAGCAACACGTTCGGCGGACAGTTCGCTACTTTCGGGCAAGCTCATCAGTTCGCGATAACGTTCAACGCCCGCCATGCCACGCTGATAAACTTCCGTCAACATCATCAGCTGAAAGACCGGACGCATACAAAGCATCATGTACAGCAGGAAGGCAACTAGGTCGCTGATTCGCATTTGCCCAAGACTAATCAGCGCGCCGCCTAAGACGATTATCGTTAGGTTCATGATGTTGGAAAAGAAATCTATGCCGCCGTGAAGCTTGCCGACAGTCTTAAAGGAATTCCTCTGCACGGTCAAGAGGCTCTCACCAGCGCGAAGCATCTTATCAAGTTCCTTGTCCTCGTTGCTGAAGACTTTGACGAGGCGAATCCCCTGCAAGCTTTCGGCAATCTGTCCGCTTAAGTCGCCGGTATTCTCCCGTGCCTGCATGAACATTTTCTTCATATCGCGGTTAAGGCGGAACGTCTGCCACGTCTTGAAGATTAGCAGAGCCGTCACGATGATTGCCAGCTGCCAATTCAGATAGAACAGCAACGCCACTGAGCCGAGCATTGTGATTGAGCAGGTGATAAGCAGGTGTGGGATTGCGAACATTAGCCCGCCGACTTCCGCAATGTCATTGACGAGCCGTGATAGGAGCTGTCCGCTCTGTGCGTTGTCGTAGAACGAATAGCCCATCCTCAACAGGTGGCGGAAGAGTTTTTCACGCATTGCGAATTCAATCTTAGCACCCATGCCGCGTCCGACGACTTCAACTTTGTAGTTAAGGAAGTAGTTCGCCGCGTAGATTGCAAGCAGTGCGCCAGCTGTCAAAATCATTTCCATAGACAGCCCATGAGGTAAAAGCTCGTCCATGACGTGACGAATCAACATTGGCGACAGCAATCCAAGCCCCGCCCCGATTAGCGAGCCGACGACTACAAATGCAAACGCTTTACCATGCGCCGCATAACTTTCCTTGAAGAACTTCAGCTTGTCCCTAAGCATTCGCAATCCCTCCTTGCCAACGCGTCAATAGAATTCGTCCTCATTCTCCCTTTCGATTAGTTCATTCAGGCGTTCGGAAATTTTTTCCAAGCAGTTCTTGAGTGTCGCTTTCTCTTTTGCGTTGAGGTCAATGAACATTTCATCATAATTGGGCTTGCGCAGTTGGAAGGTCTCGCCTTTAGCAGTAAGCTCCACGATGAGTGCCCGCCTATCTGTATCCGAACGATAACGCGTGATATATCCGTTTACCTCCAGTTTCTGCAGAAGCTCGCCTAACGATTGCGGACGGATACCCAAGACTTTGCCGAGTTCCTTTTGGCTTACGCTGTGCATTCTCCTCAACGCCGTCAAGATACGCCCTTGCCCCTGCCACGGGTCTAAGCCGTCGAAGTTTTTCCCGTACCACGTCGTGTGATAGCAACGCATTAGATTATACGTCTCAAGTAAAGCGTTCGTTAAATTGTTCCTCGTTAGCATCTGTAACGACCTCCCGAATATCAAGTTACCTTGCATATGGTACACAGTACCTTAACTTTAGTCAACATGATTTGCGAACTTCTAAATAAGTTTAACTTTGTGCTAAGATAGCTTAGAGGAGGGATTTGATGAAAGCATGTGAACTTTGTCCGCGACGTTGCAAAGTCGACCGCGTTAAGAGGTTAGGCTTTTGCAAGGCTGGAGAAGAATTGCGCGTGGCACTGGTGAGCTTGCATGAGTGGGAGGAGCCGTGTCTTATTGGCGGACGCGGAGCCGGTACAATTTTTTTCTCGCACTGCAACTTGCGATGCCTCTACTGCCAAAACTTTTCAATCAGTCACGAAGGCTTTGGCGTAGAGGTTTCGATTGAGAGGCTCGCGGAGATTTTTATTGAGCAACAAGAACGCGGCGCGGCTAATGTCGAACTCGTGACGCCGACGCATTACGCCGATAAAATTTGCGCGGCGATTGACCTTGCCAAGGCTCGCGGGCTGACGTTGCCGATTGTTTGGAACTCCAACGCTTACGAAACTTCGGAGACGCTTGAGACTTTGCGCGGGCGTGTGGATGTCTTCTTGCCCGATTTAAAATACTTCGACGACACTGCCGCCAAAACTTTTTCCAACGCCCCGAATTATTTTGCCGTAGCCTCCGCCGCGATAAGGAAGATGTTTGAACTGGTCGGCTCCGCGCTCCTTGAAGGCGGGCAAATGATTCGCGGAGTGCTTGTGCGTCATTTAGTCTTGCCGAATCACAGACGCGACGCCATTAAGATTATCGATTGGCTTTACTCGACATTCGGCGACGAGATTTTTATCAGCCTCATGAATCAATATACGCCGCTTTATCGTGCTGAAGAATTCAAAAAGATAAACCGCACGCTAACGACCTTTGAATATAATTCTGTCGTTGAACATGCGGTTAAGATTGGGATTAAAAACTGCTTCGTGCAAGTCGGCAAAACTGCTGACAAAAGCTTCATTCCGAATTTCAATCTAGATGGCGTTTAAGTATCGCTTCTTTGTAGAAGTCATTCAACTTTGATTACTAAGCGCGGCGGTGAAGGTCGACTTGCCCTTATCGGCGTGCACGGAATAAGTAACACGTCCGCGAGTCGTCGTCCAATCGTAGGTGCCTTCGGTAGAGACTTCTTTAAGCATACGCAAATCGCGCATGACTTCGCCTCTATCCTCAGCGTCGAGTTCAGGATTGAGCGTGGCGATTAGAAGTCCTAAGACGTTTATCACTTGGAAGGATTCGTCTTGATTGGTCGGCTTGGCAAAAAGTTTCAGCTCAATGACTTGCCCGCCCTCAACCGTGCCTTCAAGTTCAAGCGTCGGGGAGAAGTCATAGCGGAAAGTTTTATCTGCCACAGTCAACGGCTCGGCAATCGTCAAGTCTAAGTTAGGGGCGAGCTTGCGTGCAGAGGCGTTGAACTTCTCTTGGAACTGTTCGGGCGTCAAACTCTGCTCAAAACTTTTATTACCCAGATTGCCGGCGGAGATGTTCGCGTAGATAAAGAACAGCATACACACGGCGGCAAGGGCAAGGTTTGTCTTCTTGTCGAAGGTCGAGTACTTGTACATGAACAGCCAGCCGAGCGGCGGAATGAAAATCAGAAGCGTAATCATTGCCGCAGTCTTTATGTAAGTGGTCAAAGGTATCACCTCAAAGAAATTAGCCCGCCGAAGTCGACGGGCTTTAAGTTATGGAAGAATATTATTCACTCGATTTGGAAAAGTAAACGACTTAGCCGAGAACCTCCAGCAAGTCATCAGTGCCAGCCTTAACGTCGCCAGTCTTGAGCGGACGAACCGTGCCATAAGCGGCAGAGTTGGTGACGATAAGCGGCGTGGTGACAGGATAGCCAGCCTTATGAATAGCATCAATGTCGAAGGTAACGAGCAAGTCGCCGCGTTTGACTTCTTGACCGTCGGTGACGTGAACTTCAAAGTTCTCGCCGTTAAGCTTGACGGTATCAATGCCGATGTGCATGAGGAGTTCTGCGCCGTCGGGCGTGACCATGCCGATTGCGTGTTTGGTTGGGAAGATAAGAGTAATCGTGCCGTCAGCCGGAGCGACGAGCTTGCCTTCAGTCGGCTCGACTGCAACGCCGTCACCCATAGCACGAGAGGCAAAGCCGTCGTCGGGGACTTCGTTCATAAGCATCATACGACCGGTAAGGTGTGCGCCGAAGGTTGCATCTGGCATCTTAGGCTTCTCTTCCTCAGCCGCCGCAGTGGAACCACCGCTTGCGCCTTCAAGGATAGAACGGTCAATCTTACCTGCGCGGATGTCTTCGACGAATTCTTCAAAGTTCGCCTTAACAATCGTGACGGAAGGACCGTAGATAACTTGAATTGCGTTGCCTTTGATGACGACGCCGCCCGCGCCCGTGGACTTGAGGATAGCTTCATTGACTTTGGAGCCGTCAACCAACGTCAAGCGCAGACGAGTTGCACAGCAGTCAATCTCAGTGACGTTATCGACGCCGCCGACACCGCTAAGAATAGTCGCGGACTTCTGTTGGTCAGGAGTGAGGCTTGCAAGAGCTGCACTGCCTGCTCCGCCGCCAGCCACGCCAACGCCAGTAGCCTTCTGATAATCGGCTTTGGACATCATCTTAATTTCTTCGTCATCAGCTTCACGACCAGGAGTCTTGAGATCCCATTTCATAATGAAGAACTTAAACGTGACGAAGTACAACACGGCGTAGACTGCGAAGACTGGCAACATCATCATCCAGTTAGTCTTTGCTTGACCGGGCAGGACGCCATAGAGGATAAAGTCAATCAAACCATCGGAGAACGTAGTACCCATTGCAATGCCTAAGATATGACAGGTTGCAAAGGAGAGACCTGCGTAGAAGACGTGAATTGCGAAGAGTTCTTTAGCAAGGAAGAGGAACGTGAACTCGATAGGCTCAGTGATACCGGTGAGGAATGAGGTTAAGCCGACCGAGAAAAGCAGAGAGCCTGCAGCCTTTTTCTTTTCAGGACGAGCGCAAGTGTACATAGCGAACGCCGCCGCCGGAAGACCAGCCATCATGAAGGGGAACTTACCCATTAAGAATCTAGCCGCGTCAACCGAGAAATGCTCCGTGTTCGGGGAAGCGAGTTCAGCAAAGAAAATGTTCTGCGCACCCATAACCGTTTGACCGTCGATAACTGCAGTACCGCCAAGACCTGTCTGCCAGAAGGGCAGGTAGAAGATATGATGCAAGCCAAAGGGAATCAGAGCACGTTCACAGCAACCGAAGAAGAACGTTCCGAAATAGCCCGACGCTTGAACGACGCCGCCGAGTGCAAAGATACCAGTTTGGATAAACGGCCAAACAAAGTACATGATGATACCGACGATAATGCCGAAAATCATACAAACAATCGGGACAAATCGAGTGCCGCCGAAGAATGAGAATGCGGGCGGGAGTTGCATTTTATAATAACGATTGCAAAGCTCAGCTGCAACTAAGCCCGTGACGATACCTGCGAAGACACCCATTTGCAAAGTAGTAATACCGAGGACTGTGGTTATCGCGCCTTCTTTAACGCTGGAGTCAATGGAACCGTCCGCATGAATGGAACCGTCCAGACCCAAGAAGACGTGAATCGTTGTCAACATAACCAGATAAAAGATTGCTGCGCCAAGGACGGCGATACCTTTTTCCTTCTTCGCCATACCTAAAGCAACTGCCAGCGCGAATATCAACGGCAAGTTACCGAAGATAGCTCCGCCGACGTTTGAAAGAATAAGCATAAAACTGAATAGCGCACTGCCCGGATGAAGAGCCGCCTCCAAGCCGTAAGCCGCGATTGTCGTCGGGTTCGAGAACGAAGCACCGATACCCAACAAGACGCCCGCGAATGGCAACACGGCAATTGGCAGGAACAACGACTTACCGATTTGTTGCGCTACCGCAAATGCCGAGCTTCCTCCTTCACTCATTTTAAAACCTCCTTAACCTTTAATCCAAAATGTTTTCCGAGTGAAACTTTCTCCTTCCCATTTATTTTTATGTTTGGAGCCAAGACTAAATAGCCCTTTCCCCGCAAAAAGAGGATGACCCTTAAACGAGCCTCCTCCCTTGCAAAAATATTTTCAAAATTATATACGACGCCCGCCCGCTTGTCTACAGATTGTTCAAAATATTTTGTGCTAGCAACAACGGTAATAAAGGATTGACCCTACCTTTTTAGTCTTATAGAGCTTAGGGAAGTTGGAAACAAATTTACTCCACGAGCTGTAGCCCAAAGCCCTTATGCTGAGCTTTTTTTCGCGAGCCTTTTGCCCTACACGAGTTAAGTCCGTAAAGCCGTCACCGTCATTTAAATCTTTATGAGCCTTTGCCACCTCGCGCAAGACCTCATGAATCGGTTGCAACTTAGCGTCCGGACTTTTAGGTTTAGGCTCGCTCGTCAGGCAGCGATAATAAACAACATTCCCAGACTTTTTGACTTCATAGAGCTTGGGAAAGTCTGCAACAAAATTCTGCAAGCTGTCGTAACCGAGAACTTTTACATCTAGCTTAATCTTCTTAATCTCCATGCCCGCCATATTCAGCAGGAAAAACCCTTTTGCGTCGCCGTGAACTTTTGCCGCCTCGCGCAGGATATTATGGATTTGTTGAAGTTTTTTATTGCGTTCGCTTGATGCTATAACCTTTGGCGTTGAAGGCGTGATAAGCGGCGGAGCAGGTTTTGGAGGCTCGATAGATTTATCCAAGTTGATGAACTCGTTGCAAGCGTTGCGGAAGGAAATGGACGCGTTATCGTTGCCCATGCCGATAACGTTCATGCCGCCTTCGCGAAGACGAATAACCAACGGAGTAAAGTCACTGTCGTTGGAGACGAGTGCAAAGATATTCGCGTGCCCGCCGTAGAGCACGTCCATTGCGTCAATCGTCAAAGACATATCGGTTGCGTTCTTGCCCGCCGCGAAGTCTGGTTGCTGAACTGCCCGCAGAGAAAAGTTTAGAATGCATTCGTTCCAACCGTGCAGAGAAATCTTTTCCCAGTTACCATAAATTCGCCGGATAAAGATTTCTCCGCGACTTTCTAGCGTGTCGATAATCTGCTTGCCGAACTTAGCTGAGATGTTGTCTGCGTCGATGAAGAGCGCGATTTTTTTTGCCGCCATTAAAAAGCCTCAGTAGCACTCAATCTCACGAATCGCGCCGAATTGGATAAAGTTGCTTGCCTCCACGGGGTCGCCCTCAGTTATCGCAAGCTCGACGGTCTTGAGGTTGTCCGCCGCAATTTGAATTCGTTCTGCGCCATACTCTTCCTTAACTTTCTTCCACAGATTCTTGCGTGAAGTCTTCGTATCCTTGTACACGGCTTTATTGTAAAAAATATTCATAGACGCTTCGCTTTTGTCGGCGTCGCAGTTGAAGAAGATAAAAACTTTTCCAGGTTTTGCCATAACATAAGAACTCCTTTACAAAATTTTGATACCGCCGCCGATTATACCCAATTTCGCCGTCAAAGGGAAGTGGCTTTGAATTTTTCTTCGCCCGTGCTAGAATGTGTGATGTTAAGGAGGCGACGCAATGATTATTTTAGCTTCTGGCTCGCCGCGCAGACATGAACTCTTGCGCAAGCTCTGTAAGGATTTCGTCATCGAAGTCAGCGACGCTAAGGAAGTTCAGCAAGCCGATAGCCCGAAAAGTTTAGCCGTGGAAAATGCAAAGCTCAAAGCTATCTCCGTTGCCGCGAACAATCCTAGCGCAATCGTTATCGGCGCGGATACAATCGTTGTGCTTGACGGGGAAATCTTTGGCAAGCCCGACGGTATCGACGGTGCAGAGAAAATGTTGGCTCGTCTTTCGGGCAAGCGGCATGAAGTCATCACGGGCTTAGCAATCTGCGCGGGCGGAAAAGTTTTCACGGCGGCGGAGGTCACTGAAGTTTTCTTCGGAGAGATGACAGCTGAAGAGATTAGCGAATACGTTGCCACGGGCGAACCGCTTGATAAGTCCGGCTCATATGCCTTGCAGGGCGGCGCGACTAAGTTCATAGAAAAGATTCACGGCGACTGGTCAAACGTCGTCGGACTCCCAGTCTATCGCTTGAGGAAGTTAGCACAGGCGGCGGGCATCGTCTTATAAAAAAAACTCCCACACGGCACGCAACCGAGTGGGAATTTTTTTGTGAGGTTTACTTTACGTTCATGGACAGTTCGATAAATTTGTTCGAGAGCCGCGCACGTTGCAGGACTTCTTCTGTGACCTCCGCGCCAACTTCAACGACCAATGTCCCGCTGTCCGTCGTGATAGTCTTCGTGGCGTGCTTGCCGAGCAATACTCTGCGGCGGCGTTCGTCAACGGCCTTTTCAACCTGTTTCCTCTGCGAAAGCATCGGAGCTTGTTGTTCCGAAGACGTACCTTGCTGACTTGCCCGCGCCTTTTGCAAGGCCGCTTTTAAATCCTCCGCCTGTTGAGTCATCGCCGCAATTTTCTTGTCCTCTTCGGAAGGTTTATCCTCGACGACAGGTTCTGCGACCTCCTCGACGACAGGTTCTGCAACCTCCTCGACGATAGGTTCTGCAACCTCCTCGACGACAGGTTCTGCGACCTCTTCGACGACAGGTTCTGCAACCTCCTCGACAACAGGTTCTGCAACCTCCTCGACAACAGGCTCGGCGACCTCCTCGACAACAGGTTCAGGCGTCATGATTTCTTCTAAAACTGCTTGTTCCTCCGGCGAAGTGGTATTTACTTCGGGCGGCGGCAATTCGTGTTGGATTATTGGCGGCTCTTCAACTGCTGGCGTCCAAGACTCCTGCACTGGTTCAAAGGCTGGCTTCTCTGTTAAACTATTTTTTTTTTCCTCGTCAACGTCTACGACCGTGACTTGCTTGCCGAATATGGAAATTTGTTCGGAGCCAACCTCATTGACTGAACCATCAGGCGCGGTGATTTCGCATCTTTCAATCTTGCCGCCGTCGCCGATGAAAACTTCTGTGACTTTGCCTTGAATGCGTCCATTTCTGGTTATCGCCTTGGTGCCTATGACGCGGATATTTTCGTCGAGCAAGCGTTCATAATCGCCCGCCTCGTCCAAAGTCAAAATGTTTTCGCTGTGCGTGATTGTCACGGCGTCTTCACCGATAGCAATAATCGACTCGTAGGGA
>JAFWCT010000068.1 GCA_017534385.1 Selenomonadaceae bacterium | reverse complement strand
GATAGCCCGAATGAGGTCGCGGAGCTTACTTTCAGCGATAATTTTATCAAAACACTCCTTAGCTAGGTGCGAGGCGGTGCCGCTCAAGGTATAAATGTCGTGATACATGCGCGACGCCTTTTTATCAGTCAAAATATCGGTTCGGCGGTCGAAAACAATCAATTCGGCTTCAGCGTAGCTATCAACGACGGTTTCGCCCCAACCAGATAGATTTAGAACGTGTTGCCTGTAGTTGATAAGCACAGGGCAAACGACAATATCAGCGTCGATTTTATTGGCGAGCGGTCGGATTGCGTCGATTAGCTTCGCTTTTTTATTTTGCGAGCGTAATTCGTTCCAAATGTCGTTCAAAGCCTGTGCGGAATGATTTTCGGGCAAATAATCGGCTAATTGCAGTGTTCCGTTCAGCGGAATATGTATTGCGCGTTGGATTTTCGTTTCAAGCTCCGTGCAAGTCTGATTATCGGGGACGGAGCATTGAAAAACTATCGGCAAGCGGGCAATGCGCACAGGTTGAGCCGCTTGAGCCGTCGTCGCGAACAAAATCACGGCTAGCAGGGCGAAAAAAAACTTTTTCAAGCGAATCACTCCTTAAATCATCGGGATAACGCCTTCAGAGGCTAATAACCACATCAACGGGTCAAGAACTCTATGTGGACGGACTCTGGCAAGGCGTTTTCTAGCGTTAGGCGGACTACCGAAGCTTGACACGCCGAAAACGCGCACATCTTTAAAATTAGCGTCAATCGCGCCGAGGAAAGCCGTTTCTCCCTGCCGAGTAAGCCAATCCCTAATCTCCAAATCAATCATCTCGCTATCGGACTGAACGAAGCCTCGACTTTGAACATGCGGACTTTCCTTGAGAATCGTCGAGCCGGAAGCAAAACCGTTAATCATCTCGGTCAAGGCGTCAAGCTTAGTCAAGACAACTGCGGCGCGGCGGTCAATCCTCTTGCCGGGCGGAATGTTGCAGTTGCGACGGATATAATTCGCCAACGTGTTGACCATGCTAACCATATTGGCTGGCGCACTCGTCTGACGTTCAGTCGCCATTGACGCGTTCAAAGTCTCGCGGGAAAGTTCACTGCGCACACTCGGCAACAACAGCGGGTCGAAGACTATCAAAAGCATTCTCGCGCCCGAAAGGTAACGACTAATCTTTGCGTCAAGCGGCGTGTAGTCGATATGCTCGCAATCCTCGCCCGCGCCGTCATAAATCGTCAATGCATACGTCGGAACCTTATCGCCCTTCTTAGAGTTGTCGAGTATCGTCCAAAGTTGCGGCTTAGGTGAAACGCCTGACTGCGTGCCCTTTAAGCATTGCCGCTCCTCGTAGACATATTGCTCGTTGAGTTGTGCGCGCTGAGTTGTCTCCACGTCCATTGCCTGCAATACCCACGGCAAGCCCGAATACCTTAACTCGTGCAAAAGCGTCGTCATGTAACTCGATTTGCCTGCACCACTCACGCCCACCGCGCAGAAGCTTAAGAACTTGTCATGGAAGAGGATTTGCGGCGGCAGAGGTTCTCCGCAATGTTTGCAAGCCGCCTCGCGAATCGTCAAGCCGTGATTCCTGCAGAATCTTCTTTTGCACACGGGAAGCCGCCCTTTGAATCTGTCAGCGAACGATAGCTTGACTTCGTGGCGATTGTCTTCGTCAGGCACGCAATAAAACTTCATGTCGCTTAACTTTATTTCCCTGAGGCAATGCGGACAAACCGCCGCCGACTTGCTGAACATAGACATATAAAAACCTCCGAGGCAGTCACTTCTTTGGAACCTTTAAGCTGTCGGGTCGCGATGCTTTAAGCTCGTATCGCCGCTCATCTTCTTTGGAAGTCAACTGCAACCTAACCAGTGTGTCCTGCGGAATTTCCTTCCACGTGTCGTCCGATAACTTTATCTCAAGCCGCCCGCCCGGATAGCCCGTTGATGAATCATTAACCGTGCCAAGTGCCTTAATGTTCATGCGTCCATCACGTAGGCAGACCAAAGACATCTTCGGCGTTGGACGGGCAGTACTCTCGATTATCAGTTTACAATCCTTAGCATGAATTTCCTTCTTGAAGATACCGCTCGTGCCCCACTCCAGCCGATACGAAATGATTTCCTTCGGGCGATTGTCAATCATCAACGTACTCGGCTCGCTGTAAGCTGAAGTCCCGTCGCTGAGCTTGTATTCGCCAATGACCGTGATAAAGATTTCCTTCTGCGGCAAATGCGGCTGTAGTATAAAAGCGTCCTGCGTGTACTTCGTCGCAGTGATTCGATTCATCTGCCGCGCCTTAGCAGTCTCAATCGTCGCGTAGAGTTCGTCGGCGTCGCGGGTGCTAACCTTGTAATGAATCTGATAAAGGTTGTCAGGCACGCTCTTAAGGACAAGTTTTAAGCCGCCCGCGTCAATCTGAGTTTTATCCGCGTCAATCTCGCACGGCTCAACGTTCGCGCAAGTGACAATCTCATTGACAAGCCCAAGCTCCCGCGTTGCACTGATTACGGCAATCTTGACGTTATCGGCGTTCAAAGCAAAGTCGCAAGCCTCGTCAATGCACTCCGCCCGCTTATAGACGACGCCGCTACCTAACAGCTCATCAACCGTATTCAGCCCGAAAAGTTTCCCGTCAAGAGTCGCGTCCTTAACGACCTCTTTAAACCAAATCGCAAAGTCTCCAGTCGCCTTCCACTTAAAGAAGGCTCGTCCACCTCGCACAGTGCAGCTTAGGTTCTTTAAAAGCTTAGGAGGCTTCTCAGGCGTCAATGTCACCGTCAAGCCGTGACTGTATTTATAAGTCCTGTTGATTGTCGAAACCCTGCCCGCAATCTCATCGTTTTGCCGCGAAAAATATTTCTCGTTAAGGGCGGCGGCGTCCTCCACGGCGTAATAAACACATTGCAGGCGATACTGATACTGCATACGATTTTTAACCGCCTTATCGTCGAAGGACAAATCCTCCACGCACTCCGCCACGACGACACTATTGCCCGCGTTGTCAGAGCGCAAAATCCTTATGCCTTGGCAAGTGTCCGAGGGGAGCCGCCATATAAATTTGCAGAAGCCGTCTTCCGTCTTAGCGATTAACTTCTTTTCGTCGAGGTCGCTGTAATGGACGGCGGTCGTTGTCGTCATGGTTGAAAAGGTTCCCAGCCGCGTGGCAAAGACTGCATAACCGTAGAGGATGCCGGGCTTAACGTTGGTATCGGTGAACTCAAGCCGGTCAGTGTTTTCAATCAAAGTCACGCCGTCGCGATAAGTCTTCGGCACGCCACCAATCTTTTTTATCAGCGTGTAAGTCAAGCCAATGTCAAGGGGAGCTTGCCAAGAGACGTTGCAAATCAAATTCGGCTCGGCGGACGCGGCGGCAATACTCGTAGACTTTGCCTTAACAGAGATTTTGCTTATCGTCGAGACTGGCACGGACGAATAATTTTCCCGAAGGGTCGCGGCAATCGTCGGAGGGTTTCTCGGCGGAATAAGTTTCAAACGTTCAATCGCGGGCTTGTAGTTCGGTAGCTTGCGCAAAATCTCGACGCAATCACTGACGGCTTTGGCGGGCGCAATCGACATGCTCGGCAATTTCTTTTCCGCCCAAGTGAACAGTTCGCGTTTCTTTATGTCGGCGGCAATTCGTTTAAGTCGCCAATCAATCTTCGACAGCTCGTGAGAGTCAGCCTTGAGCGATTGAGCCTTAGCAAGACGCTCGGTAATCTGCGCGGCAATGAGGTTAACAGCTTCATCAGCAAAGGGCGTGCCTTCCAACTCGTTAAGCATGGTATTCATCTCGTCAACGTACCTGTCAAAGGTCTTGCGCTTTAGGTCGTCGGTAATGTTCTTAAGCCGCTCGATAATCCTTTCCAACTCCTCGGCTTCGGGCTTAAGGTATTTGGCTTCGGCAAGACGTTCAGAGATTTGCGCGGCGATATGGTTAAAGGCTTCTTCGACAAAGGGCATCTCTTCCAGTTCGTTAAGCCTGGTGTTTATCTCGTCAACGTATCGTTCAAAGTTTTTCAGCTCGGCGAAGGAAAACTTACACTTAGGACAGTGCTCGGCGGTCACGGGAATCTTCTTGCCACACTTCGGACACTCGACGAAGAACTTTTCGCCGCAGACTTTGCAACGAGTTCGCTCCGCCTCCTCACGTGTCCGGAAACTTTCAAAGGCTCCGCAGTTGGCGCACGTCACGCAGAAAGAATTCTCGCCCGTATCGCCAGTCGCCTCGTAAGGGTCGCGCAGAAGCCCCGCCGCCTTGTTATAGAGGGCAACGCTCAATTCGTAAGTCAGGAAGTTCGGGAAGGTGCGCCGAATCCGATTAATGCAGTTGTCCGCAAAATACTTGTCGCGCTTGAACAGGTCGGGCGCAGTCTTTATCTTGCTAAAGAAATCGGCTAGCGTCTCAAGCTTCAGCGAATGATTATATTTAAAGCGGTTGTCGTCGGTGTTGAATACCTGCGTTTGCGCCAGATTGAGCAAGGCTTTAATCGATTGCCACTGCGGAATAGGCGCGGAGAACTTTTTAGCGGCGTCTCGGAAAATCTCGCGCAACTCGTCGGTCTTGTGTTGATGATAAAACCTCGACGAATGCTCAATCTGATTCTCAAGATAAAACGCTAGCTCGTAGAGGTCATGAACGTTCGCTGACCAAGGGAAATTCTTTTCATCGGGCACACGTTGGAATGCCGCGAAGTTTCTTCTAAGCTCCTCAAGTACAGCGTCGGCAAGGAAGAAGTTGTTCAGCGTCGCAAGGATTGTCTGCGCGGTCTTGGCGGGCTTAATCTCAAAGCCCTGTTCCTTGTACGTCGCCTCGATTGTCGCGGGGCTAAGCTTTAGCTTGTCGCGCACCTGCCGAATCTGCGACTGATTAACTTGCAACGTGCCTTGAGTCTCGCCGCGCTGAATGTCAATGTACAGCCGCAATGCCTCGACGCGTTGTTGCTTGAGCTTGTCCGCCTCCGCCTGCCGCAATATCGGATTTTCTAGGACGCGGGCTATATAGCCGTCCATTTGCAGTTCCAGTTCCTCGCGAATCTTTGCTAGGCGTGCCGGGTCTACGCTCGTATTCTGCTCGGTCGTTAGGCGTTTCTTCCACGCGTCATAGGCGACGCGGATTTTCTTCACATTGTCGGGAGGATCAAATTCCAAGCCGAGCATCTCAAAAATATTTCGTTTCGCCAAATTCAACCCTCCTCGAAAGTTCAAAGTGACTGATAGAACTCGTCGAAGTCTCGCAAGCTCTTGTACATCTTGAATAGTTCCTTCTGCAGTTGCTCCTCGGTAATGTTCAGCGGAAGGTCATACGCCTCAAGGACTGCCTTATCGTTTGCCTCGTGAGCCTTGCGCAAGTCCTTTGGCATAATCAGCGGGTCATACAGGTCTGCAAAGCTAGCGTCGGGATATTTGCTCCTTGCGAAGAGTATTTCCGCCGCCGTAAGCTCCACTTCCCGATTGAACGGCGGCCACGGAAAATTATTGTACACCACGTCCGCCGAGTATCGATAGCGGCTAGTCAACCGCCCGCACGTCGCCCGCATCCACGCCATATGCGGATAGCTCGTCAATACTCCGAAGTGCCAATACATTGCCCCAGGCACCATCAAGACTAAGTTGCTTGCAATCGTGTTCGCGTCCATCCAACCAATCGGCACATACTCGCGGCGTTCGGAACTGACACTCGGCACCAGCAGATAATTAGTCGTCGGCTGTCGTCGCTCTTGGAAAAGCCACGGGGTCGCGGCGTCTCGACGGGTTGCCGCCTTCTTGCTCGCTAAGCGGAAGTCTCTGACGGCTTGCACTCTCTGATAGACCAGCGGCATACGTCTAAGTTCATTGGGCGGGCAATCGACTAACCACAGACAATAGCGCGGCAACCTGTGAATGAACTCCCGCGAGCCGACGTAAGGACGAATCCATTTCTTAGCTTTGGGTTCGCGTGCTATGAAGTCGTCGTAATCCGCCGCTTCGATAATCAGATTGCCGCTGTCGGTTGGTTGACTGCCTTTAACCATTTGCGGCACGGTGTAAATCTGTTCGCCGAGCCACCGGACGTAAGTTTGCTTGCCGGTTCGTGCGAAGTGGTTCGGGTAGTCGTTGCAGTAGAAATCCTTGACTTCAACCTCAATGTAGCCGGTCATATCTTCATCGTAAAGCTTAACCATTATTTGTCCTCGTAATGTCCTCTGCAAGATAGCACGATAGTTTCATCGCCGTGAACTTTATAAACCAGTCGGTTAGCGTCATCAATGCGCCACGAATAAGCTTCTTGGTGCTTAAGTCTTTCAGGCTTGCCGATACCTTTAGCCACGCCGTTGCGGTCAATGTCGTTTAGGAGGGAATCTATCTTGTCGAGAATCTTACGGTCGTTGTGCGCCCAATACATGAAATCTTTGAGGGCTTTATCTGATAAAAATACGTTCGGCATTAAAATGCATTCCTCAATTCTTCCAACGTAAACAATTTGCCTTTGCCCGCTTGAAGTTCTTCCTCGGCAACATCAAGTTTGGCAAGGAATTTTGCGTTGTTAATGCACGTGTCGATTTTTTCCAGCCCGCGCATTTTGAGTTCTTCCAGAAAATATTTCCATTCACGCGGCGAAAAGGTTGTCTTCTCGTCAGGAAGGTCAATCGGATTAACTTTGTAGTTTTCCATAACAAAAGCTCCTTTCAGTCTGAAGAAATGCGCAGTTGGTGGACGGCACTTTGCTCAATGTCAATGTCGGAGTCGGTGCGCAGGAAGGTTTCAAAGGTCTCGTTAGTCTTAGTGTTGACTGCTTCGACGTGCACGCCCGACGCGTCGACTTTGAACGTAACTTTAATCGGGGTATCGCGGCTGGTATTGGGCGGCAAGTTCACGATAAGTTCGCCGAGGAGTTTAACGTTGTGGGCGGGGTCAGTAGCTTGCGGATTGCCCTCCTCGTCGACGCAGGGAATCAGCGTATCATCGGTTGACATGTTCTCGAAGGCACGCAGACGCACGAGTTCTTGATTGTCTTCAAGCGGGTAATAAGTCTTCGTGAAGACGGCGGGCATTTTCTCCCCAATCTTGATGAAGTTCTCCAAAACGTATTTGTGCTTAGCCCCGTTCATGTCGACGACGCCCGGCCCGAATGAACGCGGCGTTTGGTCTTCGACGGTAAATTTGCTCGTGAGCTGTTCAGCGCGTTGAGTGTCGCCGCCAGAAGTCTCATCGCCCGGCGCGGACAAGCTATCAACTTCCTCAACCAACATGCTAGCATAAATCGCCGCGCCTTTAGCAACTGCTTGGTCAGGGTCGTGCTGCTGAACTTTGCCTGGGAAACGAGTTTCGACTGCCTCAATAATCATCGGCATATAAGTCGAGCCGCCGACTAGCAGGACAGTATCAATCGACTCAGCGGAAACTTTTTCTAAGGTCGCGTCAACAAAGTTCATCGTCCGCGCCACAAGGTCGGAAGTCATCTGCTCGAAGTCCGAACGCTTGATAACAATTTCAGTGCGCGAGCCGTTCACGTCGATACGAACCTTAGCGGACTGCTTCTTGCTGAGCTTGCGCTTAGCCTCCTCGACTTTGCTACGAATGTCTTGCCGA
Organism: Selenomonadaceae bacterium; assembly: GCA_017534385.1. GTDB lineage: Bacteria > Bacillota > Negativicutes > Selenomonadales > Selenomonadaceae > Quinella. The sequence goes on along the minus strand of JAFWCT010000068.1, from coordinate 54,452 downwards.
GTCTCCGCCTCCACATCTTCGGGTTGCAAGCCGTTATCGTCACAGCACGCCCGCAGGATATGATTATAAAGTTTGTCGTCCCAATCCTTACCGCCGAGCCGGTCATCGCCGCTAGTCGCCAGCACAGTTATCTTTTGAACGTCGCGCCCCGAATCATTCTGCGTCATCGACATCTTTAAAACAGTCACGTCGAAGGTACCGCCGCCGAGGTCGTAGACGAGAACCGTCCTATCCTCCTGAAATTGTCGGGCACAATAACTCAACGCCGCCGCTGTGGGTTCGTTAATCAAGCTTAGCACGTGAAGCCCTGCAAGCTCGCCCGCCTGCCGAGTCGCGGAACGTTCTTCAAGCCCGAAGTAAGCGGGCACCGTTATAACCACGTCTTCAATCGTGCCGCCTTGAGCCTCCACCAGATTTTTAAGCCGCGTAAGAATCAACGCGCTAATCTCCACGGGCGTATAAGTCTTGCCGTCGAATTCATAAGTTCGGGTATCGCGCTTGCCAATCTCGCGCTTGACGAATTGAACGACGCGTTCGCCGTCCGTCTCGACATTCTCCTTAGCCGCTTGCCCAACGACGACATTGTTTTCATTCTCGAAGAAGACGACGCTTGCCACGGTGTTGGAGTCGTCCTCGTTGTTGCGGATGACTTCGGGATTGCCGTTAGCGTCCAAGCGCGCAATGCATGAATAAGTTGTGCCCAAGTCTATGCCATAAGTTATCATACGTTTCTATCTCCTTTACTCACTGCGAACTGATTCAGATTTCTTGCCGCCCGCCGCCGCGTCATAAACATAAACGTCGACGAACTCACGATAAAGCGTGCGCCCGTCTCTGATGACGCCAGGTCGTCGGCTCAATGCTATGGTGTTGTGCAAACTTTTATTGCTCGTCGTGACGGTGTTGACGATTTTGGTTAGGAGTGGGCGTCGCGGCTCCCCGACTTCCGACGTAAAGATTTCTGCGTCGTATTCCGATAAGATTTCTTCCAGTTCGTCGAAGAGCAATTTAAGCGTGCGCCGCGTCCGCCGCGATATTGATTCGTCCGTTAGCATCTTGCGATACTCCACGCACACCGCCGCCACGGCTTTTAATATCGGCGTGAACTGTTCGCCGCGTTGTTGTTCCTTTAGGCTCTCAAGCTCGCGTTGCATGCCTTGCCGCACCTGGTTTTGAAAGTTGACGTTCTCGCGCAAGGATTGCTCCAGCTGCCGAGAGTTTTTTTGTTGAAGCTCAAGAATCTTTTCCAGCGTCGCGACGACGGATTTTGATTCCGTGTCCTCCGCGACGAGTTCGGTTGTTGTCTCCAAGCTATCGACCTCCTTTCGTGCAAAAGATTTTATCAGAAATTATTCAGGTTAGCAACGAAAAAAATAACCGTCGACTTTCAAGCCGACGGCTTTTAGAATGTTAATGGCATTGCCTCCAAGCTTCGACGAGTTCGCGTGCCGCAAGCCTAGGATTATCTGCTCCTGCGACCGCTGACACTACGAAGAACCCTGCAACGTTCGTGGCGGCTAGCGCGGGAATGTCTTTGACTTTGACGCCGCCACCGACCACAATCGGACGCGGACTTACCTTAACCAACTCAGCAAGCTCTTTGAAACCGTGCGTGATGAATCGTCCGTCCGAAGTCTTGCCTGCGTCTAGTTTAGTCTCCGTAGCGTGCAGAGGTCCCGCGCCGAAGTAATCTATCTGCGACACATCCGCCGCCTTAACGTAATCGATAAGCTCTTCCGTCCGTGCACTCAAGCCGACAATCGAATCCTCGCCCAGATACCTCCTGCACACGTCAACGGGAATATCGCTTTGCCCCACGTGCACGCCGTCAACCTTAATGCCCGCGTCCCGCGCCGCTAACACAACGTCTAGCCTATCATCGACGAGCAGAGCAACCGAATCACTCTTGCCAAGCTGACGAATCGCCCGCGCAGATTTATCCAACGTCGCAATCATCTCGCGGGCAGTGGCAACCTTCGACCTTATCTGCACGCAAGTAAAGCCTTCGCTGACTGCCACCGCGACTACCTCTTCAACAGGGCGCGTCGTATTCTCTTGACCAATAACCAAGTAAGCTGAAATATCCAACCGTTCGCGTATGTTCATCGTCTTATCCGTCCTAATGTCTGGCGTATCTTGTCCTCAACAGATTTTTCTTCGGCGGGCGGCTTATCGTTGAGTGCCTCGTTAAGTCTGTCTAGCTTACCTTCCATCATGCCTTCGACGCCGGGGCGAATGTCCGCCTTCAAGACGACCTCGGTACGAATTCCCTTTTCCGCCAAGACGAACGTCGCACGCTTAACAACGTCCATGACCTTATCCCAATCGCCCTCAATCTCCGTGAACATCGAGGTTGTCTTATTGGGCAAGCCCGACTCGCGGATAACCTTGACGACCTCGGCGACGTGTTTGCTAAGTTCATCGCCGACGCCCACTGGCGCAATCGCAACTGCAATCAACGTGTTCAATTCAAACCCTCCTTAAACATTGCGTCAAACATTTTATCGAACGAGCCGACTACCCGGAACTTGTCCGCGACCTCTTCGGCAGTCAAAGCATACAAGCTGTCGAGGAATCTGACTTTAAAGCTTGCGGGCGTTTGGGCTAGAGCCGCCGCCTTAGAGCCAGCCAAGTTAAACATAGTCGTTGCAGTCAATGCCGCGATAAACGGGGTGGCAACCGTAAGATAAATCGCCATGACTCCGCCGAGTGCGCAACCACTGCCCGTTATCTTTGTGAACAGCTCCGAGCCTCCCGCGCAGAAAATTTCTTCTTTGCCATCGGTGACAAAGTCTTCCGCGCCAGAGACTGCAACCGCTCCTCCCGTGAACTTCGCCAGCTCAAGTGCCGCTACCTTAGCTGAAGAAACTTTTTCTGTTGAGTCGACGCCGCGAATCGTTCCGCCCGTGTCGACCAGTTCCCACAGCTTAGCCAGCGCGATTATCTCCGAGGCATTCCCGCGAACGATTGACGGCTTAAAGTCTTTGAACTGCTTTAAGATGTCCGTCCGCAAACTTGATAAGCCAATGCCCACCGGGTCGAGTGTCCAGGGCGTTTGATTTGCTTGCAAGGCTTGAGCTGTCCTCGGCAGGGTGTCGGCGTAGAAGGGCAAAGCCGTACCCATGTTGATATAGAGTGCCGGCACGACCTTAGCCATTACCTCGCACTCGTCAGCAAGATAAAGCATAGCCGCCGAACCTCCGACCGCCAGTTGAGCATTCGCCACAAAGTCTTGGGTGACGGTGTTGGTTATTGACGGTGCCAGAGGATTTTTCTCGCGCACTTCGTTGACTGCCTGTGCCATTGCTTTGCGGATTTGTTCTTCTGTCAATATAATCACTCCTTAAACGTAAAAGGACGTTGCCGCACGCAACGCCCTTGTTAGTTTCTTTATTGGTGACGCCTAAGGGATTCGAACCCTTGAACCCGCCGTGAGAGGGCGGTGTCTTAACCACTTGACGAAGGCGCCGAATCACTATCGAATATGATAGCATAGTTACTTTTTTTCGTCAAGCGATAGGAAAATTTTTGCGGCGATGAAAGATATTTCAGCATTTGATACCCGAATTCGAGCGAGCATAGAAGAACCAAGTTATGCCGATTGTAATAACGGTGAAGACAATCAACACGTAAAAAGCAGGCGTAACAAGGTTATAGTTTGAATAAGCCCAGCCGAAAATTTTCGGAATAAGAAACGCACCGTAAGCGGCAATCGCAGCAGTAAAACCTGTGACTAACGACGCATGGAACGGATTGTTGAAAATGTAAGGAATCATGCGGAAGGATGCGCCGTTGACAAAGCCAGTAGTCAAAAACAGTAGCAGGAACGCCGCGAAGAACATTATAAAGCTATGAGCTTGCAATCCTAAAAGCACGATAACGATTGACGCTAACATTAAAAGGAGCGAATAAAGTGTAACTTTTGAGCCGCTATTAAATTTGTCGGCAAGCCAACCGCCAACAGGTCTCATGCCCGCGCCTATGAATGGTCCTAAAAATGCGCCCCATGCCATACTTACTTCGGGGAATTCGCGATTCAGCAAGAGCATAAGTGCCGCTGAATAACCGATGAATTGTCCAAAGCCGCAAGTATAAATCCATGTCATTAACCAAGTGTGCTTATTGCCGAAAATCGAGAGGATACTTTTAGGGCTTTGCTTGGGCAGTGGCAAGTTGTCCATGAAAATCCAAATCAGCACGAGCGTTAAGACAGTTGGAACAGCCCATGCATAGCAAACCGATTGAATATAGACTTCGGCTCCTGTTTTGACATTGATTAACGGGTCGCCAAACAGTCCGCCGAAACTCATGCCGAGCAAAATCGGCGCGGTCAGATAAATCAGCGAGACTCCCAAATTGCCGACGCCCGCATTTATGCCGAGTGCGAGACCTTTATTTCTTTTGGGGAAGAAAAATCCGATATTTGCCATTGATGAGGAGAAATTCCCGCCTGCAATGCCGATAAGTGCGACGAGCATAAAAAGCGTATCGTATGATGTTGAGGTGTCTTGCAAGGCGGTGCCCAATCCTATTATCGGCAAGAGTAGCAGTGCGGTTGAAAATAGCGTCCAATTTTTGCCGCCGAGCAAACCGGGCATGTACGTATAGAAAAGTCTGCAAGTCGCGCCGACAAGTCCGGGCAGTGAGGCGAGTGTAAAAATCTGCGCGTCAGTAAAATGGAAACCGATTTGATTGAGTTGCGCGGCAATCGTCGCCCATAACGTCCACACTACAAACGAGAGCGTTAAAGCCCACGTCGAGGTATAGAGATTTTGTTTTGCGATGCGTTCGCCGAATTTTTTCCAGAAGGCTTCGTTTTCGGGATCCCACTTTGCTAAGATTTCCTTTCGCGAAGGATTTTCGCCGAGGGTTTTCAAAATGTCTTCAGTCATTTTATCACGCTCCAATTAAAGCCTTAATGTCATCAGCGACGTTGCTGATACCGCCAATGCCGAAGTTTTCCACGAGGACTTTAGCGACATTCGGACTAAGGAAGGCGGGCAATACCGGTCCGAGATGAATATTCTTCGCGCCCAGATATAACAGCGCAAGCAAGACCGTAACCGCCTTCTGCTCATGCCAACCGATATTGAAGACAATCGGCAACTGGTTCACGTCGTCCAGCCCGAAGACTTCTTTAAGCTTAAGGGCAATCAACGCCAGCGAGTAGCAATCATTGCATTGCCCAGCGTCTAGCACGCGAGGTATCCCGCCAATGTCGCCGAGACCGAGCTTTATGTACTTGTACTTCGCGCAACCCGCCGTAAGAATCACGGTGTCTTTAGGCAGAGCCTTAGCAAAGTCAGCGTAGTATTGGCGAGCCTTCTGCCGACCATCGCAACCCGCCATGACGACGAACTTTTTAATCGCGCCGGACTTCACAGCCTCAACGACCTTATCAGCGACTGCAAATACTTGTTCATGTGCAAAGCCGCCGACAATCTCTCCAGTCTCAAGCTCCGTGGGCGGCGGACACTTCTTAGCCAGTTCAATCAGCGGAGCAAAGTCTTTCACGCCGTCGACTTCTTCCACACGCTTGCAACTAGGATAGGCAACTGCGCCCGTCGTGAACACTCTATCTTGATAAGAACTCTTCGGCGGCATGAGGCAATTAGTCGTTAAGAGAATCGCGCCGTTGAATTTATCAAACTCCGTCGTCTGCAAGTGCCAAGCATTTCCGTAGTTGCCGACGAGGTGCTTATACTTCTTAAGCTTCGGATAGTAATGCGCGGGCAACATCTCCCCGTGCGTGTAAACGTCAACGCCAGTATCCTTTGTCTGTTCAAGGAGCTGTTCAAGGTCTTTAAGGTCGTGCCCGCTGATAAGTATCGCAGGATTCTTTCCGACGCCGAGATTAACCTTCGTGACCTCCGGATTGCCATAAGTCTCAGTGTTCGCCTTGTCCAAAAGTGCCATTGTATCGACGCCGAACTTGCCAAGCTCCAAAGCCAACGTAGTCAAGTCCGCAACCGTCAAGCTGTCGTCGAGGAGTTTAGCCAGCGTGCTTTGAACGAACGCATTAATCGTATCGTTATCGTAGCCGAGGGCGTTTGCGTGATAGAGATAAGCCGCCAGACCTTTAAGCCCGTAAGTTATCAGCTCGCGAAGACTGCGCACGTCTTCATTGTTCGTGGCGAGGATTCCGACTTGCTCTGCCTTAGCGTCGAAGTGTTCGCGGGTGTCCGACCAGATTGCGGCGGCGGGCAGATTATTTTTGTCGTCAACCACAGCTAAGAGCCGCGACTTAGTTCTAAGCGTTTGCTCCACGAGTTCAACAAGTGATTCGCGGTCAAAGTTGGCATTGGTTATCGTCGTGAACAGATTCAGAACGACGACATGATTGACACGCGGCTTAATCGTCTTGCCCTCTGCGCGGATTTGAGTTGCGACGGCTGCTAGCCCCTTAGTCGTGTAAATCAACAGGTCTTGCATACGGGCAACATCGGCCTTCTTGCCGCATACGCCGACCTTTGTACAGCCTTTGCCACCGAGCGCATCCGAACATTGATAGCACAGAAAACTTTTGCTTTCCATTAAAACCTCTCCTTTGCTGAAAAAATAAAGTCGAGCTTGCACCCGACTTGTGAAGTTGCGAAGAAATCATTTGCGGCGATAAACTATTGGACTGCGTAAAAACATCTCAAAAGGCAGACTCAGACAATGGACTAGCCGCGTGAACGGGAACATAATCATCGTCAGCATTGCCAACAGCACATGACACTTAAAGATAATCGGCGCGTCACTCATCAACGATACGTCGGGGCTCATGGCAAGCACTGAACGGAACCAAGGCGATATGCACTCCCGATAATTGAATTCGTCGCCGAGCAAGCCGACTGCGTTAAGGAGCGTGCCGCCAAAGCCAGTTATTATCGTCAAGCCGAGCACGAGATATATCCAGCCGTCGGAGGTTGAGGTGTTGACCTTCATGCGCGGATTGTCGAAGCGTCGACGCATTAACAGGAAGAAGCCGCCTAAGAATAAAATTCCAGCCGGAATGCCGCCGCCTAAGGCAATGATATGATAAAGGTGTTCGCTTATGCCTACGCCGTCAGTTATCGCCTTTGGAATTAGAATGCCAATCACGTGACCTCCGAACGCCATAACCAATCCCAAATGGAAAAGCCAAATCGGAACCTTCAAGCTGTCTTTGGCGAGGAACTCACTGCTTTTAGTCGACCAGCCACGTTCGCCCGTCCAATATCGATAAGCCGTGCCGACAATCAACGTCGTGAACGCGATATAGGGCAGTGCGCCCCAAAAGAATCCACTCATTTATTCGTCACCTCCAAGGTTGAGAGCTGTGCAAGGATTATGTCGAGCAAGAAGACTTGCGGGAGTTTCGCCTCAATGAATCGGTCGCGGAGCAGTTCAATCTTGCCGCGTGCCGTCTGCAAAATCTTTAACGCCTGCGCGGGCTTGACTATCGTCGCCAGTTCCAAGAGGGCGGGCAGGTAATCGGGCAACTCCTTCTGCAAGTCATAGCCGTTATCGAGGAACAGTTGCTTATAGTCGTGCATTTCTGTTGACTGCTTGCCAAAGTCCGTGCGATTGTGCGTCGTCAAGTAAAGGTTGGTGTTCTGCGAGAAGTCGAACTTGCGGACGTATTCGCGCTCATAATCCTTGCGTCCGACCTGCTCAATATAATCAATCAAGTCAAGGAAGACATCGCGGCTTTGAGGCGTCTTGAGTTCTTCGACAGCGGCGCGATATTCAGGCAACTCTTCCCACCAAGCGGCGTCAGGATACTCAAGCAGGTATGCGGCAATCTTTAATGTCGTCTTGTATTCGTCCATTAGCAAAATCCTCCAGGACAAGCATAACCCGCCGTGCCTTGAAGCTCGCGCAACTGTTCATGCGTCTTACCTTGCAAGCCCGCCGGCAATTTGATTCGGTCTGAATACTTCGCAATGGCAAGGAGCTTATACATCTTCTCGTATTCGTAAGCGTCGAACTCCAGCCCCTGCGGAAGAGCCTCGCCGACTTCCTTGCGTCTCATGACCGTGCGCATATCAAGGAGCCTCTGCAACGTCCGCATGATTATATCCGTGTTGCCAGCCGTGAACAGTTCCGCCAGATACGCTAGCGGGATTCGCATTGCCTCTGACCTCGGCAGATAAACTTTGTCCTCGAACTTCTTAGCAATCGGACTAAGCGGCGGGATATACCAAACCATTGGCAACGTCCTGAACTCTGGGTGGAGCGGCAGTGCTAAGTTCCAACCTTTGATGAGCTGATAAACCGGCGAAACTTTTGCCGCGTCGAGGACTGCCTCTGATACGCCTTCACGCCGCGCAGATTCGATTACTGTGGGGTCGTTGGGGTCTTTGATTAAGCCGAGCATTTGCGCATAAATCATCTTAGGTTCGGAAGTCTTCGCCGCGTCGAGTACAGCGTTCATGTCGTAAAGCAAGACGCCCATGTAACGGATACGCCCAACGCAAGTATCAGTACAAACACTCGGCAAACCATTTTCAAGGCGCGGGAAGCAGAACGTGCACTTTTCAGCCTTGTTAGTCTTCCAGTTGTAGTAAACCTTCTTATAAGGGCAAGCCGGCACACAATGTCGCCAGCCACGGCAAATATCCTGATTCACGAGGACAACGCCGTCTTCCTCGCGCTTATAAATTGCCCCCGAAGGACACGCCGCTACGCACGCCGGATTCAAGCAGTGATTGCAGTTGCGCGGCAGGTACTTCATAAAAATATCGTGGAACTCAAGCGTTATCTCCTCGCCGATACGTTTAAGGTTAATGTCTTGCCGAACGTCATCGCCGCCCGCTAAGTCGTCGTTCCAATTTGGCCCCCATTTGATTTCCATACGCTGTTGCGTTATCAGCGAACGCGGACGGGCTACGGGCTGATGCTTCTTGCGCGGCGATGTGATTAACGTTTCATAGTCGTAAGTCCACGGCTCGTAGTAGTCGTCCATCTCCGGTTGTTCAGGGTGATAGAAAAGTTTCAAGATACGTCCGAGCTTGGAGCCTGTCTTTAAAACCAAATCGCCGCCGTCGAGTTCCCAGCCGCCCTTCCAATGTTCTTGGTCTTCCCAGTTCTTTGGGTAGCCGATGCCGGGTTTTGTCTCCACGTTGTTAAAGTACATGTATTCCGCGCCGGGGCGGTTCGTCCAAACATTTTTGCAGGTGATTGAGCACGTGTGGCAACCAATGCATTTGTCCAGATTCATCACCATGCACACTTGCGCTTTAATCTTCAAGCCAATCGACCTCCTGAGCTTTGCGAACGACAACATAAATATCACGCTGATTGCCCGTCGTGCCGTAGTAGTTAAAGCCGTAGCTGAGCTGACCATAGCCGCCAATCATATGCGTTGGCTTCATGTGGATTCGCGTCGGGGTATTGTGCGTGCCGCCGCGTGTGCCTGAAATCTTCGAGCCAGGAACGTTAATATGTCTGTCCTGCGCGTGATACATAAACATAACGCCGCGTGGCAATCTCGGCGATACGACTGCACGACTTATGACGACGCCATTGCGGTTGTAGACTTCGCACCAATCGTTGTCCTTAACGCCAATCTCCGCCGCGTCTTTCTCGTTAAGCCAAATCGTTTGCCCGCCTCTAAACAGCGTCAATAGTTGCTGGCTGTCGAAGTACATCGAATGCGTTGACCATTTGTTATGCGGCGTCAGGAACTTCAGCGTTATCTCCTTTGTCTTGCCAAGCGGGTTCTTCAGCGGCTTAAAGTCGAGTATCGGTTTGTAGACGCTCATCGCCTCGCCCCATTCAAACATCATCTCGTGGTCGATATAAAAGCTTTGACGCCCCGTGACTGTTCGGAAGGGCACTAGCTGTTCAATGCTGACTGTGAACGGACTGTAGCGGCGATTTTGATTCGAGCCTGTGAACGTCGGCGACGTGATTGTTTCTCGCGGTTGAATCGCTACCATGTCAAAGGTAAAGCGTTCGCTCTCACGGTCTGCGGCAAGGTCGGTTAGGTTGCTTAAGCCGGTCTTCTTTTCCAAGTCAGCCCACGCACGCACCGCGACTTTGCCATTAGTCGTCGTCGATAAGCCCATAACCGCATCGCAGGCTTGCTTAGCGTCGTAGATTGACGGCATACCATAGGAGATAAGGTTCTTGTCCTCGATAATGCCGTTGCGCGTGCGAATCTCCTCGTAAAGGTCGTCGGACTTCCAACCCAAGCCCTTCATGCCGTTGCCCTTTTGAATGTTCGGACCAAGCCCAACCCATTTATCGTAAAGCTTCGTGTAGTCGCGTTCAATCATCGCGATTGCGGGCATTGTCTTGCCTGGTATCGGCTCGCAATCGCCTTTGCTCCAATCGAGTATTTTGCCTTCGGGCTGAGCAAGTTCGCCCTCGGTGTCGTGCTGAATCGGGACTGCGAACACGTCTTTATAAACAGGCAACTTAGCTTCCGCCGCGACTTTAGACACCGCCTTAGCCAACGTGCGGAAAATATCCCAATCGCTTTTTGCCTCCCAAAGCGGGTCGACGGCATTTTGAAACGGGTGCACGAACGGATGCATGTCAGTCGACGACAAATCGTTTTTCTCGTACCAAGTCGCAGTCGGCAGGACGACATCAGAATAAAGAGCACTCGCCGCCATACGGAAATCCAAATCAACCAACAAATCCAACTTGCCTTGAAGAGCACCGCCCGTCTTGCGCAGGTCGGATTCGTCACGTAGTTTAATCTCTTCCGGCTTAACGATTGATTCTTCCTCAGCGAACAAACTATTGCGCGTGCCAAGCAAGTACTTCAAGAAGTAATCATGCCCCTTCGACGAAGAGCCGATTAGATTATTGCGCCAGATAAAAAGGTTGCGCGGGAAGTTCTCTGGAGCGTCGGGGTCTTCCCATGAGAATTCAAGCGTGCGATTCTTCAAAGACTGCGCGACGAACTTTCTTATGCCGTCAATGCCCTCAAAGCCCGCCGCCTTAGCCTCGTCGAAGATTTGCTGACCACTCTTATTAAAGCACGGGTAAGCCGGTAACCAACCGAGTCGCGCCGCCAATATGTTATAGTCGCCAGGGTGCCGATAACGAGGCTTGACGTTGCCAGCGACGAGCGGAGCCGTATCGACTTCCTCACTGCGCCATTGGTCGGTTGCGAAGTAATAAAACGACGTAGAGTTTTGGAGCTTCGCGCCGCCCTGCCAATCGGTACCAGTCATGACACGTGCCCAACCCTCAATCGGGCGCAACTTTTCTTGTCCAACGTAATGCGCCCAACCGCCACCGTTGCGACCTTCACAGCCGCACATCATCAGCAGGTTTAGTATCGTGCGATAGATAACGTCCGCGTGGAACCAGTGATTGATTCCGCCGCCCATTATAACCATCGTCCGACCGTTAGTCTTTAACGCGTTATCAGCGAATTCGCGAGCCGTATGAATCACCATATCAGCATTAACGCCCGTGAACTTCTCTTGCCACTTCGGAGTATAGGGTATGTCGTCTTCGTAGGAGTTTGCGCACTCGCCGCCAAGCCCCGTGTCAATGCCGTAATTGGCAAGCGTTAAGTCATAAACCGTCGTGACGAGCTTAACGCCCGATTTAGTCTTAATCTTCTTGACGGGAACGGCACGGCTAATCATCGCGTTATCGTTGCGGTCATTGCCGAAATAGGGGAAGGGCACTTCAACAACGTCATCGCGTTCCTTGAGTATCGACAGCTTAGGACGAATCACCGCGCCCGTGTCAGAGTCTTCCTCGCGCAAATTCCACTTGTCTTGCCTATCCCAACGGTCGCCCATCGTGCCGTTCGGAATGGCGAGCTTGCCGCTTATCTCATCAATGACGTAATACTTAAAGTCCGCGTGTTTATCATTGCGCCCGAAGTCCTTAGCGTTGAGGAATCGTCCGAGCTGATACTTGCCGTCGTGTTCATCAATCGTTACCAAGAACGGGAAGTCGTTATACTTGCGCGAGTAGTCAACGAAGAATTGCGCGGGCTTGTCCACGTAGTATTCCTTTAAGATAACATGCCCCATTGCCATGGCCAGCGCGGAATCGGAGCCAGTCTTAAGACTAATCCACGTGTCAGCAACGGCGGTTGATTCGGCGTAGTCGGGAGCAATCGATACGACCTTTGTGCCCTTATAGCGGACTTCTGTCAGAAAGTGAGCGTCGGGAGTTCGAGTTTGCGGAACGTTTGAACCCCACGTGATTATGTAGCCCGCGTTGTACCAGTCGCTTGACTCAGGCACGTCAGTTTGGTCACCCCAAACTTGAGGACTTGCCGGAGGAAGGTCTGCATACCAATCATAGAACGATAAACCTGCGCCGCCCATTAGCTGAACAAATCGCATACCGCCCGCGTAGCTTAGCATTGACTTAGCTGGAATGACACTGAATCCAAAAATCCGGTCGGGTCCATACTTATAAGACGTGTGCAGGACACTTGCGGCGACAAGCTCGCTGACTTCTTCCCAGTTTGAACGGACAAAACCGCCCATGCCGCGTGCTTCCTTATAACGTTTCATCTTGTCGGGGTCGTTGGCTATCGATTGCCAAGCCTCAAGTGCCGTCGGATAGTTCTTGCGTGCCTCGCGCCAAAGTTCAGCAAGCTCCCCGCGCAGATATGGATAACGAATTCGATGCGGGCTGTAAAGATACCACGAGAACGACGCTCCACGCGGACAGCCTCGCGGTTCAAAGTCCGGCATGTCCGGCGATGTCTCCGGATAATCATGTACCTGATTTTCCCAAGCAACCAATCCGTTCTTAACGTAGATATTCCAACTGCATGAGCCTGTACAGTTCACGCCGTGTGTTGAACGAACGCACTTATCGAACGACCAACGGTCGCGGTACATGTTCTCCCAATCGCGTCCGCCCTTGTTTATTTGCTGATGTTCGCCGCGTTCGAGGGGGCTTAGGTATTTGAGTTTCTTTAAGATACTGCCCACGCTATCACTCTCCTTTTAAACAAGCATTTTAACGCAAAATTTTCTTAACAACTGTGATAAACGTCACCGGCAAAAAATTTTTCATTGGCAACTTATCAGAAGAAAGAGTTAATGCCGGCGTCGACGAAGACTTTTTGGAAGTCTTGCAAATCTTCGGGGTGCAAGGCTTTTGTGTGGGAAAATTCATAATCGCGACCGAGCATGTTGTATTTATTTTCGCCGAACTGATGGAAGGGCAGAAGTTGCATGCGCTTTGCTCCGACCTGTTTAAGTCTTTAAACGAAACCTTTTGCGTCAAGAAAAAACGGAGGTTGATAGCATGAAAGTATTGACGGTGGACATTGACGGAACGTATTTAAGGTTTGCTCGGCTATGAAAATCGTATTCGCAACCTCAAAGCCAAACTCGACCTCACTCAACCCGACTCAATAAGGAGGTAGTCATGAAGAAAATAATTAAGCCCCTTCCAATTTCGGAGGGGGCTATTTTTTGTCTGCGCTTTGTCTGCACAGTATTTGATTTTCGCTAAGTTACAGTTGAATACAGTTAGGTACAAAGTCGGCTTTATTTCAAGCTCTGTACCTTATCGAAAGTATTAGTTAGTTACAGCTAAGGAAAGTGAACGCAATAAGCATCATTTTAACCATTTGCAGTATATCAACCGCTTAAAACTTTTGCAAGTCAATCATCGGTAAGACTTCTTGTAAATGTTAAGCATGTCTTCATCGCTTAAGGCAACCGGGTCGAACTGCAGGAGGAAGCCCATAGCGTCGCGAGTGTTTTGAACCATCTTCGGGAATTCGTCGGGGCTTATGCCGTAGTCGCTCATCTTCAAGTTATCGACGCCGCAAGCCGCTTGCATTTCCTTTAACGCGTCGATAAAGTCTTCCGGCTTATCGGCATTGACCTTGCCCATAGCCCGCGCCATGTCTATAAATTTGTCGTCGCAAACATGCTTATCTACGAAGTGACTAAAGTAAGCAACCGACAACATAATCAAGCCTGCGCCGTGAGGCAATTCCTGATGATACGCGCTTAAGGCATGTTCTAACGAATGCTCCGACGTGCACACGCAAACATCCATTGACATGCCGCCGAGAGTATTGGCAAAGGCAACCTGCGTGCGTGCCTCAAGGTTCTGTCCGTCATTAACGGCAATGGGCAAGTACTTCGCGAGCTTAGCGATAGCCGTAAGCTCAATCATCGCGGACGCCTCGTTGCATGCGTTGGATATATAACCTTCAGCGTTGTGGAAGAAGGCATCGAAGCCTTGATAAGCCGTGAAGTGTTTGGGAACAGTCAGCATATACAGCGGGTCGACAATCGCCAAGACAGGATAGCTACCGAAGAAGGCAGTCTTCTCGTTGGTGGCGGGATTGGTTATGACTGCGCCCTCGTCGACCTCGGAGCCAGTGCCCGCACTCGTCGTTATCGCTATGAACGGCAAAGCTTTTTGAGTCAACGGTTTCTTGCCGCCCGTGCCGAACATGATGTAATCCCAGACGCGCCCGCCGTCCTTCTGCGGAATCACGGAGGCAACAGCCTTAGCTGCGTCGAGCACTGAGCCGCCGCCTAAACCTACAACAAAGTCACAAGCGTTATCGCGTCCGAAGTCAACAGCCTCTTGCACAGTCGGTTCCAATGGGTTAGCTTGAATCTTGTTGAAGACGACATACTCCGCGCCCCAAGCCGTCAGTTCCTCTTGCAACTTATCGAGACTGCCATTAGTCTTCGTCGAGCGTCCGTTTGAAATGATAACCAACGCTTTCTTGCCGAGCGGACTTTCCTTGTGCAGTTCGCCGAGCTTGCCCGCGCCAAATAAAATCTTCGTAGGGATATGCCATGTAAACGCCATGTAAATCATTCTCCTTATCTAATCGTTCCTAAGTGTAACCGTCGCCAAAGAGGCAACGCGGTCATCGTCCTTTGTCTTCATGAGGATAACACCTTGCGTGTTGCGTCCGATTGAGCGAATATCGTCAACACTCGTGCGAATGACAATGCCTTCCGTGGTTATCAGCAAAAGTTCTTGGTCAGGCGTGACGACTTTAATCCCTACGACTTCGCCAGTTTTCTCGGTAATCTTCATGTTGACAAGGCCTTTGCCGCCGCGTCCTTGTGGTCGATACTCTTCAGCCGGCGTGCGCTTACCAATGCCTTCCGCACTGACTGTCAAGACCTCCGCGCCTTTGCGTAACTTGTCCATGCCAATAACGTGGTCGCCGCGTTTAAGCTTGATACCTTTGACGCCGCGAGCATTCCTGCCCATAGAACGGACTTCCTCTTCAGCAAAAGAAATCGTCATGCCCTGCGCGGTGCCGAGTATGATATAGCGTTCGCCCTCCGTGAACTTGACGCCAATCAACTCGTCGTCCTTGTCAAGCTTGATAGCAATCATGCCGCGCTTTACCATCGAGCTGAACTCGCTAAGCTGAGTCTTCTTGACGATACCTTTGCGCGTCGCCATGAACAGGTAGCGTGTCGGGTCGAAGTTCTTAACCTTAATCATCGCAGTAATCTTCTCGCCCGACTCAATCATCAAAAGGTTGCTAATGTGATTGCCTTTGGCGGCGCGTCCAGACTCGGCGATTTGATACGCTTTAAGGTGGAAGACTTTGCCTTTGTTCGTGAAGAATAAAATCGTGTGATGCGTCGTCGTAATCAAAATTTGTTCGACGAAGTCCTCTTCCTTAGTGCCCATGCCCGTCACGCCGACGCCGCCGCGTTTCTGCCGTTTATAAGCGTCAAGGTCGATTCGCTTAACGTAGCCGCCGTGCGTCAAGGTAACAACAATATCATCGTCATCGATTAAGTCTTCAGCCTCGAACGCCGTAAGCTCTTCGCCGACAATCTCTGTGCGCCGGTCATCATTGAACTTTTCCTTAACCGACCTCAACTCGTCTTTGATTATCTGCAGTATCCGTTGTTCATCGCCGAGAATCAATTCATAGTCCTTAATCGCCGCGAGGACGTTGCGGTACTCCTCCTCAAGCTTGGAACGTTCAAGACCAGTTAGCTTCTGCAAACGCAAATCCAATATCGCTTGAGCCTGCGCGTCACTGAACTCAAACCAACTCATTAGCTCCGACTTAGCGTCTGTTGCCGATTGACTGTCACGGACAATCTTAATCACGCGTTCAAGACTCTTAACCGCCGTCGTCAGTCCTTCCAGTATGTGAGCACGTGCGCGAGCCTTAGCTAGGTCAAAGCGTGTGCGTCGCGTGATGACTTCTTCTTGATGCTTGATGTAGTGCTTGAGGATTTCTTTTAGGTTAAGCAGTTGCGGCTTGCCGTCGACGAGCGCAATCATATTCACGCCGAACGAGTCTTGCATTTGCGTATGCTTAAACAGCTGATTCAAAATGATTTGCGGCGTAACGTCGCGTCGCAGGTCGATAGCAATCCTCATGCCTTCGCGGTCGGATTCGTCGCGCAAATCGCTTATGCCCTCAATCGTCTTGTCGCGGACGAGGTCGGCAATCTTTTCAATCAGTCGCGCCTTGTTGACTTGATAAGGCAACTCCGTGACGAGGATACGACTTTTGCCGTTGGAAAGTTTTTCAATCGAAGTTCGCGCCCGCATTTTGATTGCGCCACGTCCAGAGGCATAGGCGTCGCGGATTCCTTCCTTGCCGATAATCAAGCCGGCAGTCGGGAAGTCCGGACCTTTAACAATCTTCATAAGCTCGCGGGTCGTAGCGTCGGGTTCGTCGATAAGATAAAGCGTCGCGTCGATAATCTCGCCTATGTTGTGCGGAGGAATGTTCGTAGCCATAGCCACCGCAATACCCGATGAACCATTGACGAGCAGTTGCGGGAACTTCGCGGGCAGGACGCTCGGCTCCTTAAGTGATTCGTCGTAATTGGGCATGAAGTCCACAGTGTCCTTGTCAATGTCCTGCAACATAAGCTCGGAAATCTTCGACATGCGGACTTCGGTATAACGCATGGCGGCGGCTGGGTCACCGTCGACAGAACCAAAGTTGCCGTGCCCGTCGGCTAGCAAGTACCGCATAGAGAAATCCTGCGCCATACGAACAATCGCATCATAAACGGAGGTATCGCCGTGCGGATGATACTTACCTAAGACCTCACCGACGATGCGCGCCGACTTCTTGTAAGGCTTGCCGCTGGTCATGCCTGCCTCTTGCATTGCGTAAAGAATCCTACGGTGCACAGGCTTTAAGCCGTCGCGCACGTCTGGTAAGGCGCGTGACACGATAACCGACATTGCGTAATCTATGTAAGAAAATTTCATCTCGTGTTCGAGATTGACCGGGATAATCTTCCCGTGTCCAAAGTTCAACTCTTGCACTGTCTCACCTCTTCCAATGTTTAGCACAGTATAGCACCCGCGCCGCCAATTAGCAAACTTCACAGGAACAGCATAAGCAACGCACCAATGAACATCACGAGGCTAAAGCTGTGCAAGGCGTTCTGGACGGCGCGATTGTGCTTGCCGAAGAGGGCACCGATTAACGGACGCAATAGGAACGTTAGCAACGCGGTCGACAGGAAGAACAGCGGCTTATCTGCTTCGGCGAAGGCGTAGACTAGCATGACTGCCGAGATTGCTACGCCACTAGTCTCCGCGTGCGACAGCTTGGCTTTAAGTTCTGGCTCGTGCGTCGAAGACTTTGCTTTATCCTCTGCCGCTTGCGTCTCGCTGTCGACGAAGTTTTTGCTGTGGAAAGTCTTCGGGCACGGCTCCTTGTCGAGGGAAACTTTTTCCGCGTAAAGGTCGTCGTCCGTGTCTTCAACTGCGTAAAGCTCGTCTTCGTTGAATTGTTTATCGTCGTTCATAAAATTTCCTAATCGCCTCGACAAGTCCGCTGATAGTGAATTCCTCCGCCACGACCGCCGCCGCCACTCCGAAGCTTTCCAAAGTCTTAGCGGTTATTGAACCGATTGCCGCAGACGGAATCTTTTTCAAGCAGTCGACGCCGTGAGCCACAATGAAGTTCTTGACGGTTGAAGAGCTTGTGAATGTCACCAAGTCAAGCGAGTCGAAGTCAATCTGCGCGGACGCCTCGGACAACGTTTGATAAGCAGGAGCAATCGTGACTTCCGCGCCAAAACTTTTCAACGTCTCCGGCAAGACATCACGAGCAACTGCCGCCCGTGCTAGTAAAACCTTCTTACCGGCGACAACGTCCTTGAGTGAATCGGCTAAACTCTCCGCGACAAAATCCTTAGGCACAACGTCCGCGATTATTCCGAAGCTCAGAAGCCTCTGCGCCGTAGCTGAACCGATTGCCGCAACCTTATTCAAAGCCCGTGCGTCGCGTCCGTGAAGTGTCAGCCGGTCAAAGAACTTGTCGACGCCATTGACACTGGTGAATACTACCCAATCATAGCCGCGCAGATTCTTTATCGCCTCGTCAAGCTGACTGAAGTTATCGGGCGGCGCGACGATTTTTATTGTCGGACACTCGATGACGTGTGCGCCGAGGTCTTGCAATGCCTTCGACAGCTTGGAGGCTTGAGCACGTGCTCGCGTCACCAAAATCTTTTTGCCGAACAGAGGACGCACCTCGAACCATTTGAGTTGCTCGCGAAGGTTGACGACCTCTCCGACGATAAAGATTGCTGGCGGCGCAATGTTCGCGTGCGGAGCCTCGGCAAGCGTCGTGACGATTACTTCTTGTTCAGGCTTTGTCCCCCAACGAATCAACGCGGCGGGAGTATCGGGCTTGCGTCCGTGTTCGATAAGCTTGCTGACGATTTGCGGCAGGTTAGCGACGCCCATTAGGAAAATCAGCGTGTCGACTGCCGTAGCGAGTTTGTCCCAACGGATTGACGATTCGGGCTTGAGTGGATCTTCGTGCCCCGTGACAACTGCAAAGCTCGTAGCGATGCCGCGATGAGTTACGGGTATTCCGGCGTAGGCAGGGACGGCAATCGCGCTCGTGATGCCGGGGACAATCTCGAATGGCAAGCCGTGTTCGCGCAGATAAAGAGCCTCCTCGCCGCCGCGCCCGAATACAAATGGGTCGCCGCCCTTGAGCCTCACGACAATTTTATTTTGCCGAGCCTCCTCGACGAGCAGTTGATTAATCTCCTCCTGCTTGAGGGTGTGACGCCCCGCCGCCTTGCCAACGTAGATTTTCTTCGCCGCCGCGCAGAGCTTCAAGATAGCGTCGTCGGCAAGCCTGTCATAAATCACAACGTCCGCTGTCTTTAAGAGTTCGCAAGCCCTAAGCGTCAACAATCCAAAGTCTCCTGCGCCCGCGCCGATAAGATATACCATTGCCATTACCTCTGCCCCAAATAGTAATTGACGAACTGTTGAGCCGTGCGACCATTGCGCCCCGAATGCGACATTTCCCAACGCAAGCCCTCAAGCCGCAACGTTTCCGCGTCAAGCTCAATGCCCCGCCGCCTCAACATACTGCGGATTATCTCAAGGTACTCCGCCTGCGTCGGCGCGTAGTAATGAATTATCAGCCCGAACCTGTCTGATAGGGAAATGGTTTCGTTCAAGCTGTCGTCGCGATAAAGTTCCTCGTGCGCCTCGTCACGGTCGCGCCAAGTCTCGCGGATAAGGTGTCGCCGATTGCTCGTGGCGTAGATTAAAACATTTTCCGGACGTGACTCGACGCCGCCTTCAATCGCCGACTTCAGATACTTGTACTCGCCCTCCGACTCTTCAAACGACAAATCATCTAGGAAGACGATAAACCGCTTGCTCATGAACCGCCGCAACGTCTCCATAATCTCAGGCAGGAATTTCAGTTGCGGCTTAGTGATTTGGACGAGCCTTAGCCCCTGCGAATAGTATTCGTTGACCAGAGCTTTGACGCCCGACGATTTACCTGTGCCGCGTGCCCCGACGAGCAGAACATTGTTAGCGGGCTTGCCGTCTACAAAGGCGGTTGTGTTGCCCGTCAGAAGTTCTTTCTGGTGTGCGTAGCCGATTAGGTCATCAAGACGAATCGTTTCAAAGTGACGAATGCCAATGATAGTTTTATCCCAGCGGAAGGCGCGATAGGTCGCAATGTCACCGTAGCCGAAGCGTCGCCAGTGTTCGATAAAGGCGTCGGCGATTTCCTCTGCAGTCGTGAGCTTGTCCAGCCGTCGAAGAAGTTCGCTAAGTGCCTCGTCGTTGCTAGCGGCGGTCGGCTTGTATATGTCGAGGATTTTCATATCGCTCCAGAGTTCGCCGCGCAGTATCGGCAGAAGAACTTCCACATCGTGCTTGAAAACTTCGCGCAAGCTCTCGCCGATGACACCGCCACTTGATTCAATCGTCGTCGAGATTAGATTAGGTTCGTGCGCCAAAAGGTAAATCAGATACGCCCGATAGAGATTGCCGCTTAAGCCGAGCCGTTCCGCCCGTTCAATCAGCTTAGCGGCAGTATCGAACTTGTCAGCCGCGCCCGTGAAGATTTCCTCTTCCAACAGGTTGCGGCAGACGATTAAGCCTTGCAGATTCATTTAATCATTCCTTCCTTAGTGTGAAGTCGTCGATAATCTCGCCGTCGACAGTGCGTGCCGTCAAGTGCAACTCCGAAGCTTTAACGTCCAATGCAATGAAACTTTCCGGCTCCTCGCGCAGATTCGGATACGCCACGTTGTCAATCGTCGAGTGCGGCTCAACGTATTTCTGGTCGCCAGCCCGCCCGCACAAGATATAAGTCGTGCCTCGAAGCTTGCCACGATTGCGATAGGTATGCAAGTGCCCCGTGAACACCAAATCAATCTCCAGCTCGTCGAACAGCTCCATAAACTTATCGGCAATGTCGTTGAACTTGTCCTGCCCGTAATCGTAAATGTCCTTGTGCATGAAAACAATCTTCCACGGGCGATTGACTTTGGCGGCGTCGCGTCGGAGCCAATACTCCTGCGCGGCTTGCATGTTCGGCTTGAACTTGTCCAGCTCGGCAAATTGTGTGTTGAGAATAAAGAAATGCGCCGCGCCGTAGTCAAAGGAATAGAAGTAGCCGCCGAGGTTCTTAGCGTCGTTGTCGGGCAAGCTGAACTGATTAAGATAACCCGTCGGCAAAGCATTGAACCAATCGACGCCGTAGCACTCGTGATTGCCCATGACCGGCGCGAACGTCCGCCCAGATAAAATCTTTGTCGCGGCAAGGTGCCATGCCCGCCATTGATAGTCAGCCTCGCCGTTGTCCACGAGGTCGCCGATAACCGTCACAAGCTCCGCATCGGGATAAAGCTCGTGCGCCGTGTCAGCTGTCCTTTGCCAAACGTCGTAATGCTCGCATTGACTGTCCGCGAAGATTATCATTTGAAACGCCCCGTCGCCAGCCGTGAATAAGTCTTGCCATGAAGTAGCCCGCTCGCCCGCCACAATTCGGAACTTATACAAGCTCGCCGCCTTTAGTCCTTCAAGCTTGCAAGTATAGATTAAGTCGCGTCGCTCGACCTCGGAGAAATGCGCCGCCTCCTCGCCGACGAGTTGCCACTCCACTTGAAAAGGTTCTTCAACGTCTGATTCCCACATTATCATACGCGAGACCCTTGAATCACGCGTGACGACTTGCCGCAGAAACTTTACGCTAGTCAGTGGCTCGTAGTCGTCTTGAGGCGTGTGCAGTTCCTCAAAACGCTCAGCCTCCGCAAGCTTTGGAAAGTACGCTCCGAGTCCCAACGCGATTAAAACTTTTATGAACAGCCGCCGACTCATTCCAAGCCTCGTGTCAGCCGCGAGTAGTACTTATCGGGCAAGCGGCATATCTTCCCGTCGTTCGTGAAGACGTTCAGGCTTGTGCCCTCCGCCAAAACTTTTTCCTCGCCGAGCTTGCGTATCGTGTAGTTGAACTTCATCTTAGCTTTGGTCAATGCCTCAGCCGCCGTGACAATCTCTAACTCGTCGTCGAACTTCGCGGGCGCATGAAACTTCGCAGTGACTTCGACAATCGGAAATACAATCCCGTCGCTCATCATTTCGTTCAAGTCAATGCCAAGCTCGCGCAAGAACTCAACGCGCCCCGTCTCGAACCAACGGATATAGTTCGCGTGATGTGCCACGCCCATAACGTCGGTATCGTAGAACTTCACGCGGTACAAGGTCTTAACAATCATTGCCGTCCCTCCTCGTCGAAACTATATCACATTGCCGGCGACTGTGCTATAATGTCAAAAAATTTTTGGGAGGTGTGAGCTTGCTGTACTTGTGCGCGACGCCGATTGGCAACTTGGAAGACATGACGTTTAGAGCCGTGCGAATCCTGCGCGAGGTCGACTTAATCGCGGCTGAGGACACTCGACGCACTCGGAAGCTTTTAACGCACTTCGACATTCACACGCCGCTAATCCGTTTCGACGAGAACTGCAAGGCGTCCGCCACCGAAAAGATTTTGCAACGATTGCGGGCGGGCGAATCAGTTGCCGTCGTCAGTGACGCGGGCTTGCCGGCAATCTGTGACCCAGGCGCGGACTTAGTGAGGCTTGCAATCGACGCGGGGATAAACGTCTGCCCGATACCTGGAGCCAACGCCGCCTTGAGTGCGCTGATATGTTCGGGACTCGACACGACAAGATTTTTATTCGTAGGCTTCGCGCCCAAGAAAAGACAAATCGCCGCGAGCTGTTGGAAAGACTTTCGACAGTCGACGCAACGATAATCTTCTACGAGGCACCGCATCGCCTGAAAGATTTTTTATCGGAGCTTGAGGAAGTCTTCGGCGAACGTCAAGCCGTCCTTGCGAGAGAGCTGACCAAAGTCCACGAAGAATTTCTGCGCGGGACGCTAAGCCAACTGATTGAACGCCTTGACGAGCCACGCGGGGAATTCGTCGTGCTAATCGAAGGCAAGGAGACTTCGCCGCCGCCCGAAGGCACGCCGCTTGACTTCTGCCGAAAACTTTTGGAGCAAGGGTTTGACAAGAAATCAGCCATGCGCGAGACGGCAAAGCGTTTCAACGTCAGCCGCCGCGACATTTATAACACACTGCTTAAGGAGGACACTCAATGAAAACATTCTACATCACGACGCCGATTTACTACCCCAGTGCAAAGCTTCACATCGGGCACGCTTACTGCACGACGATTGCCGACGCCATCGCACGCTTTAAACGTCTGGCGGGCTATGAAGTCTTCTTCTTGACTGGCTCTGACGAACACGGGCAGAAGATTCAACGTACCGCGCAGGCTGAAGGTAAGACGCCGCTTGAGTACATTGACCCGATTGTCGACAGCTTCAAAGACCTCTGGCAGAGGTTTCACATCTCGAACGACGATTTCATACGAACGAGCGAGCCGCGTCATGAACAGGTTGTGCAGGAGATTTTCAAGCGGATTAAGGCGAACGGCGACATCTACAAGGGCGAGTACACTGGACTTTATTGCACGCCTTGCGAGTCGTATTGGACGGAGTTGCAGCTTGACGAGAACGGTTGTTGCCCCGATTGTCATCGACCGGTTGAGCGCGTCTCGGAGGAGGCTTACTTCTTCCGCCTGTCGAAGTACGCCGATGCTTTGCTTAAACACATTGACGAGCACCCCGAATTCATTGTGCCGACCTCGCGCCGCAACGAGATGATTAACTTCATCAAGCAAGGGCTGGAGGACTTGTGCATATCGCGCACGTCGTTTGATTGGGGAATCCCTGTGCCCGACGATCAACGCCACGTCATTTACGTTTGGTTCGACGCCGTTATCAACTATATCACACCGCTGATTCACAAGCCCGATATGCAACGCTTTTGGCCAGCGGACGTTCATCTTGTTGGCAAGGAGATTGTCCGGTTCCACACAATCATTTGGCCAGCAATGTTGATGGCGGCAGGTCTTCCGTTGCCTAAGCAGATTTACGGACACGGTTGGCTAGTCACCGACGGCGATAAAATGTCGAAGTCCAAAGGCAACGTCGTCGACCCGGTAGCGTTGGTTGAAGAGTTCGGCGCGGACGCTATCCGATACTTCCTCCTGCGCGAGATTACCCTTGGGCTTGACGGCAACTTCAATCGCGACGCACTGATTCAGAGGATTAACGCCGACTTAGCCAACGACCTCGGAAACCTCCTGCACAGGACGCTTAACATGATTGGCAAGTTCCAAAAGCGAATCCTCCTGCAGTCAACGGAAGGCACCGACCTCGATAAATCGTTCCGGCAAGAGGCACTCGATACGGCAAAAGATTATCGCAAGCTCATGGAGGCAATCCAACTGTCCGACGCGGTTAAGGTTGTGTGGAAGTTCATCGGGCGGGCGAACAAGTACATTGACGAGACCGCGCCTTGGAAGCTCGCTAAAGACACGACTCAACGGCAAGCACTCGCGAATGTCCTTTACAATCTCGCCGAGTCGCTCAGGATTGTCAGCATACTGATTGAACCGTTCATGCCGTCGACAGCCCAAAAGATACGCGCTCAACTCAAGGTCACGTCGAAGCCTAGACTGGACGACGCGGACGCATTCGGACTGCTTGAAGCTAATCACGAGGTCGGCAAGCCTGAGCAACTCTTCCCACGCATTGTGATTGAAAAGCCATGAAGTTTTTAATCGTCTTATTGGTGACGTTGGCGACGCTGTTAAGTCCCGCGCACGTCATAGCGGCTGACGCCTGGGCAATCGCGGCGGAGGCTTTAGGAGTGCTTGCGGCTTATCAGTCGACGTTAAAGCAAATGCTTGCGCTCGGCAACAACGTCGATGCTCAAATGGCTGTTCGTAAGCAGGACATGGAAAAGAATGGTACCGACCCTAACAAACGCGACGTGGAACTTGTCGATTCGGTTATGCGGCGGCTAGTCTATAACGGGCAATACGAGCTCAAGATAAACTCGCTACCGTTCGTGTGGCACGTCAATAACGACGAGAAGTTCAACGCCGCCTGCTACCCGATGAATTATATCAGCGTCAATCGCGGGCTAGTGCGCGGGCTTAACCTTGACGAGAATCAACTTGCCGCCGTCCTTGCCCACGAGATGACGCACGGGCTTGAACAACATTCCGCCAAGAGTTATGCGCAAGCCGTAGCTCAATCCCTCGGCGCGATGATGCTTGGCATGAACGTCGATAACGGCTCGAACATTGATTGGAATAAGTTCTCGGCAATGGTCGATTACTCGATTGCAAAGAATATCAATGTGCCTGTTGAGTACGCAGCGGACGAGGGCGGCTTCTATCTGATGACGAGTGCGGGCTTCAATCCCGGAGGCGGTGCGGCGGCTATGAATCGTCTAGGCTATTACGTCCGCTACGAGACGCAGGACATTTTGGAATTCGACGCGCACGATACGCCAGACGATCAGACCTTAAGCAGTCACCCCGACACCGATAAGCGCGAGGCTAAACTTGCGGAGCTGATGACCACTTACGGCGGCGGGCATGTCAAAGTTCGCAAAGTCGACCGTGCTTATCTGGTGTTCATTGACGGCTTGGAAGTCTTCTACTCTATGAACGTCGGCGACGACTCTAACAGCGCGGCGGCTAATGCTTACTACTTCGCGGGCGGCTTGAGCAAGGCTTTCCATGATTACGACTCGATTGACGCTTGGAACTTTCGACGCGTCGGCAATCAAACGGACTTCTTAAACGATGACTTTGCTTATCGGGAGCTAAGGGAGCTGTCGAGGCTTTACAATCTCGGCGATAAGATTCAGACGGCAGTTCAGAAGGCGTATTACTTTGAAAGTCCGCGCATTAGGCAGAGGATTCACGAGGCGGACGCGGCGCGGGCGATTGCTTGGGCTAAGGTTAAGGACGCCGCTGACAACGCTAAAGCTAAGGCCGCCATGCAACTGCGAATCAACGCCGACATCTACAACGACCACGGGCAAGGCGAGCTTGCGCTTGTGGAGATTAAACGCGCCCTCAACGCTAAAAATCAAGAAGACGTGGCGGAGTGCTTAGGGATTCGCGGGCGGGCTAAGGCGATTGTCGGCGACTATGACGGCGCACTTGTCGACGCAGATACCGCTGTTGCTAAAGACCCGAACAACCTTTACAACTACCTAAATCGGGCGGACGTTCGGCATATGCGCGGCGAGCTTGAACTTGCGCTTGAGGACATTGACCGAGCCTTGACGCTTGACGGGAAGAATGCCATTGCCTACAAGTTGCAGGGCGACATCTTCGACGAGCAAGGGCAAGCCGACAAAGCTGAGGTGAGCTATCGAAGAGTTTACGAGCTGACTAAGGGAAATCCGCACGTCATCCCGCTGACTTATCTGGAGAAGATTGACCCTAAGGCGGCTGATAAACTTCGCAAGAAGAAGGAGGCTAAGCAAAATGATTGAACCGTTCGATAAGATGATTTACGTTACGCGACCAGTCTTCCCGACGATTGAGGAAGTCACGGACAAGCTACGCGACATTTGGGCGGCGAAGTGGCTAACTAACAATGGACCACAGCACATGATGCTTGAGCGGGAGCTTAAGACGTTCCTTAAGGTGCCGCACTTGTCACTATTCAACAACGGGACGATAGCATTAATCGTTGCGTGTCAGAGCTTGCGACTAAGCGGGCAAGTAATCACGACGCCTTTTACGTTCGCCGCGACGCCGCATGTGTTGAGTTGGAATAACATTGAGCCGATATTCTGCGACGTGGACAAAGAGACGATGAACCTTGACGCCGATAAGATTGAGTCGATGATAACGCCTAAGACGACGGCTATCCTACCTGTGCATGTCTTCGGGATACCGTGCGACGTTGATAAGATTCAGGAGGTTGCTGACCGTTACGGCTTGCGGGTTGTCTATGACGCGGCGCATACCTTTGGCGTTGAGATTGACGGGCGCGGCATTGGGACGTTCGGCGATATTTCAATGCTGAGCTTTCACGCGACGAAACTTTATCACACGGTCGAAGGCGGCGCGCTTGTCATGAAGAGCGAGCACACTAAGCAACGGATTGACCTGCTGAAGAACTTCGGCATAAAGAATGAGGAGGAAGTTGTCATGCCCGGCATCAATGGCAAGCTTGACGAGGTGCGGGCGGCGATTGGACGAATCATGCTAAACTATGTCGAGGGCGAACGGCTTAAGCGTAAACGACTGCACGAGGTCTACAACGAGGAACTTGCCGAGGTCGAAGGCTTAAAGCTCATGCCGAAGGTCGCCGACAATGTTAAGCTGAACTATCAGTATTACGTCGTGCGCATTGAGGAAGAAACCTTCGGGCGGTCGCGGGATTATGTCTACGGGGCGTTTAAGAACTTCAACGTTTACACGCGCAAGTATTTTCATCCGCTGTGCAGTGATTACACTTGTTATCGTCATTTGAGTTCGTCAAGCCCTGCCAATCTTCCAGTCGCCAATGTCATTGCTAAACAGGTCTTAAGCTTGCCAATGTACGGAGACTTGACTGAAGACGACGTTAGGAAAATTTGCGCGATACTCAAGAGCTTTAGGAGCTGATGAAATGTTTGCAACGATACGGGCGATAAGTTCATACTTGCCCGCGACGATAGAGAACAATTCGGAGCTGGTGGACGCCCGCTTCATAAAGAAAATCGGCGTGCAGTGTCGACACGTCACGACTAAGGACGAGGCTGCTGGAGACTTGGCATTCAAAGCCGCCGAGAAACTCTTTGCCGAACACGACATTGACCGCCACGAGACTGATTTTATCTTGCTATGCACTCAACACCCTGACCACTTAGGACCGCACACGTCAGGGCACCTTCAACACCGCTTAGGCTTAAAGAAGTCTGTCGGCACTATGGACATTGCTTTAGGCTGTTCGGGCTACGTCTATGGGCTTGCCGTTGCTAAGGGACTGATTGAGACTGGTCTTGCGAAAAAGATTCTGTTCATAACCTCAAGCGTCTACACGAAATATATAAACGTCCGCGACAAGGCGACGCGTCCACTGTTCGGCGACGGGGCGACGGCTACTTGGATTGACGGCGGCGATAAGGAAAGTCTTTGGGCCTTCGTCTTTGGCTCGGACGGCTCGCGCTATGACAAGCTGATTATCCCAGTCGGCGGCAGTCGTCACTTGACCCGCGACAATCCCGAAGTCTTCGCGACGGACGAGAATGGCAATTACCGTTCCAACTACGAAATCTTTATGGACGGCATGGCGATAACTTATTTCACGCTCAGGGAAGTGCCGCCGCTAATCGACGCCGTATTGACTTCGGCGAAGCTCACGCGTGCCGATTTAGATTATTGCATCTTCCACCAGGCAAACAAGTTCATGATGACTTACCTGCGTGACAAGGCGGGCTTGAATGAGGTTCCCTTCCACAACGACATATCGACGACTGGCAATCTGGTTTCGGGTAGCGTGCCGCTTGCTATTGAACAGGTTATCAAAGCTTACGGCGCGGAAGGCTTAAAGCGTGTCATGCTTGCCGGCTACGGCGTCGGCTTGAGTTGGGCAGGTTGCATTGCTGACTTGTCGGGGGTGATATGATTGCCTAAGGTCAGCGTGATATTGACGAGTTATAATCATGCGGCATTCGTGGCGGCGGCGATTGATAGCGTACTCAAGCAGACGTTCACGGACTTTGAACTGTTAATCGTCGACGACGGCTCTCAGGACAACAGCCATGACATTATCAAAGCCTTCGACGACCCGCGCATAAGAACTTTCCTCTACGACGAGAACCGAGGTCCCGTCCTTGCCGTGAGTGAGGCTATCGAGTCCGCGCAGGGGAAATATATCGCCGTTCATCATTCGGACGACCTGTGGAAACTCGACAAGCTGGCAAAGCAAGTTGACTTCCTTGACAGCAACGAAGACTACGCCGCGTGCTTTACGTGGGTTGAGTTCGTCGACGAGTTCGGTCAGTCCCAAGAACTTGATGCCGATGATTACTACAAAAATATTTTCAAGCAACCGAATCGCACGCGAGCCGAGTGGCTGAATTACTTTTTCCATAACGCCAACTGTCTTTGTCACCCGTCAGCGATGCTCCGCCGTGAAGTTTTCAATAAGTTTCGTCTGCTCGATACGCATGGGCTTTGGCAACTGCCCGATTATCTCATGTGGATTCGTCTCTGCTTCCACGCGGAGATTTTTATTTTGCCCGAACGGCTTACTAAGTTTCGATTGCGACGGACGCGGCAGGAAAACACTTCGGCGACCACTCGTGACAAATTGATTCGTGCGGACTTGGAGAACTTCTTCATAGCCCGCGAGTTTGTTGACGGCTTCAGTGATGATAAATTCTTCCTTGAGGTCTTCCCCGACGCCGCTACCTTTCTGATTGACGGCAAGATTAATCGACGCTTCGCACTGGCTAAGCTTTGTCTTGATAAGAAGATTCCCGCCTGGCAACTTGTCGGCTTGGAGCTGATAAAAAATCTGCTGAACACTTCCGACGCCGCGCAGATAAAAAACCTCTATGGCTACGACGAAAAGACTTTCCTCCGTGACGGCGGCTCTTTCGACGTGTTTAACTTGACGCAGAAACTTGACATGCTTCACGCGGAACTTTTTATCAACGACGATTACACGTCCACTAAGGCGGCGGATAAGATTATCGCCGTCGACACGTCGAAGAGATTTTACGCACGCTTTGACCTCGACTTAGAAGACCCGATTAAAGTTCTGCGCTTCGACCCTGACAAGAATTTTATCTCCGTCAAGATAATTCGCGTGCTGATTAACGGCAAGCCGTATGGAATCGCCTCTAGCAACGCCAATGAAGTTGTCGACGGCTTCCATAGGTTCTGGACGATTGACCCGCAGATTTCATTCAACGTCGACAATCTGGTCGGGCATGTGACCTTTGAAGTCTTCGGCGAGCGCGAGGAAAATTTCCTTGCCACCCTAGACAGAAGCATAAAAGCCCTAATCGAGAGTAACAAGAAACTTCAGCGGCTCAATCTAAATTCTCCGCCGAAGTCGCGAGAGTCTCAAGTCTCAGTCGCCGTCAAGGAAAAGGCTCTAGCAGCCGTGCGCCTCTTGTACAAGACAATACCAATCGACGAGCAAAGAAAAGTTCAGTTCAAGGACAAGTTCTACACGGCGTTTGCTCCGCTGTTGAAGAACACGCACCGTTATAAAGTTTGGAAGGTGTCGCACTTTTGGCAACTCAAGCCGCCAGTCGAGAACTCTTACGGCATTTACAGCGAGACTTTCAGCGGCGAACTCCTCACACAGCCCGGACGGATTGCCATTCAAGCGCACATCTTTTATCTTGACTTGCTTGACGACATGGCGGCTTATTGCGCTAACATGCCTTATAAGTTCGACGCGCTGATTTCAATCGTCGACGGCGAGGCGGAGGATAAAGTTCATGACGCCTTCAAGAAGATTCCCAATGCGGAGAAAGTTATCGTACGTGTCGTGCCCAATCGCGGTCGAGACGTAGCTCCTTTCCTCGTAGGCTTTGCTGACCTCTTGCCCGCATATGATTTCGCCTTGCACATTCATTCCAAGAAATCATTGTTCACGGGTAGCGAGCAGCAGTCTTGGCGCAATTACCTTTTCGACGCGCTGATAGGTTCGCCCGAACATATCAGGCAAATCTTTAAGGCTTTCGACGAGAACAAGTCGGTTGGCGTCATATACCCTCGCCCCGCCGAAAATGTTTTTTACGCGAGCTTCACTTGGCTTTCCAATCGCGACGCCGGACAAAAACTTTTGAGCCGCGCAGGCATTCCCCCGAACAAAAAGGATTACTTCGACTTCCCAGCGGGCACGATGTTTTGGGCAAGGACTCAAGCTCTTAGAAAGTTCTTTGGCATTGGGCTGACGCTTGAGGACTTCCCGACTGAGCAAGGGCAAAACGATGGGACGATTGCTCATGCCTTTGAACGTTCGATACCGTTGGCGGCACGGGCAGAGGGCATGAACTGCTACGAATTCGACCCGAAGACCTTTACTTACTCAGTCAACTGCGGCAGTAAAAATCTTTGGCAATACTACGGACGCGACGAGGACGAATTAAAAGAACGAATCATCCCTTGCAACGAAATCATTTCTTTCGACTTGTTCGATACGCTTTTAATGCGCGGCGTCGCAAAACCTTATCACGTCCGCGAGCTTGTCGGGCTTAAGGTTGAGTCGCTACTCGGTCACAAGGTAGACTTCCCAACGCTAAGAGCCAAAGCGGAAGTTAGCAACGATATGACGCTTGACGAGGTGTATAATCGTTTCGCGGAGCTTAGCGGGCTTGACGAGGCAACTTGTAGAAGAATTCGTGAGCTAGAAGTCTCGACGGAGGTTTCATTGGCTCTGCCGCGTACAAGAGTCGTCGATTGGTTTAAGGCGGCAATCGCGGCGGGCAAAGAGGTTTGGATTATCTGTGATACGAACTTGCAGACGCCAGACGTTGAACGCTTGCTTAAAAAGTGCGGCGTCGAGGGCTACGATAAACTTCTGCTGTCATGCGAGACGGGCTTGCGCAAAGATACGGCGATGCTTTGGAATCAGATTGAGGAATGGGCATTCGAGTTCACGCACATCGGTGACGACGAGGTCAGCGACATTCAACTGCCTTCCGAGCGCGGCTTAGGAACTTATCACACGATGAGCGCGTTGAATTTGTTTTCGCAAGTGCCGTTCGGACGAAATCTTTTGGAGCGGCTTGATTATGAGTTGTCGCTTTACGCAGGGATATGTTTGGGCGTGGTGTTGGCGAAGAAGTTTCACGACCCGTTCAGGCTTAGCAATCGATTGACGGACGATAGCGGGCGGCTTATCCTGCACAAGTGGCGGGAGGTTGGCTATTGGTTATGCGGCGTGCCGAGCTTGAATCATTCGGGCGAGCTTAAACCTTATCTTAAGGAGCTGACGAAAACTTTTCCGCGCTGTGATTTGCGGGAGACTAAAATGGGAGCCAAGGAGTTCTGCCGCGATGTTCAGGAGATGTTCGGCGATGTCCTTGCGCGTGTGCCGATTGATGAAGCCTTCGTTAAGGCGTGGATTGAGTCATTCCTCAGCGACGATAAGATTGTTAGTGTCAAATAAAAAATCCCTCCGCGTTGGAGGGAAATTTTTTTGCTTACTGGGCGGCGAAGTCCAAGACGCGTTGAGACATCTCGTCTTTGTCGCAAATGTCGTCGTGCAAAACCTGCGCGGCATTCAATGTAGCGAGGTTCTTTGGAACTTTGGCATTGGTCTTGCGGTTGAGCAGATTGATTTGCGCGAAGTCGTCAAGCCCGTCAATCGGTAGCTCCAGAGCTTCCAAGACAGAGCTTGTGAACTTATACGGGCTGGCAGTCGAGGCACTAAGGACTGGTGTTAAGTCTTTGGTCTTGCCGCGATACTTGCTTAGGGCGGCGATTGAAACTGCGCTGTGCGTATCAAGCAGATACTTGAACGAACCGTAAATGCGCTTGATAAAAAGTTTCGTCTCGTCCTCGGTGACGTATTCGGCGTGAAAGATTTTATCGAGCCGCGTCTTTAAGTCCTTGTCAATGACGTAGCGACCATTAGTGTTAAGCTCCGCCATGTATTTGCTGACCTGTCGGAAGTCGCCGCCCGTTTCGTGATAAAGCAGGCGTTCGAGGTTGCTGGAGATGAGAATATCCATAGAAGGCGTAATCGTCTTGAAGAACTTTCTATTGCGATTGTAAACGCCAGTCGCGAAAAATTCTGTTAGGACGTTATTGACGTTCGAGGCGCAGATTAATTTCTTGACGGGCAGACCCATGCGCAAGGCGTAGTAAGCGGCGAGAATGTTTCCAAAGTTGCCGGTGGGCACGCTGATATTGATTTGGTCGCCGAGCTTAATTTGTTCTGTATTGACGAGATTGAGGTAGCCGGCGAAGTAATAGACGATTTGTGGGACGAGCCGACCCCAGTTAATTGAGTTCGCGGAGCTGAGCTTCACTCCGAGCTTGTCGAGTTCTTTACGGATTGCCTTGTCGCCGAAGATTTTCTTAACGCCGTTCTGAGCGTCATCGAAATTCCCTCTGACCGCCGTAACGTTGACATTGG
This sequence comes from Selenomonadaceae bacterium, assembly GCA_017534385.1. Lineage (GTDB taxonomy): Bacteria > Bacillota > Negativicutes > Selenomonadales > Selenomonadaceae > Quinella. Next base: position 21,752 of record JAFWCT010000068.1, on the reverse strand, counting down.
AGCCGGCTTGCGTGACCATTTGCAAGCGTTGAATCTTGCTTACGCCGCCGTCGGGATAGAAGACCATGATTTTAGTCTGCGGCACGTCCGCGAAGCCTGCCAAAGCTGCCTTGCCCGTATCACCAGAGGTCGCCACGAGGATTAGTATAGTCTTAGTCTCGCCGACCTTAGCAAGAGCCATGCGCATAAGGTGCGGCAACATTTGCAAGGCAACATCTTTGAATGCGGACGTTGGCCCGTGCCAAAGCTCCATATTGCCGACGGGCGCGGTTGGATTCTTCATGTCTTGAATTAGGATTGCGACTGGTACCCGCGCAGTCACGTCGAACCAGTTGTAAGCAAGCTCCGTGCATTCGCCGAGCTCGTCTTCCGTGTAGTCCGTCAAATACTTTCCGAGAAGCCACGCGGACAGTTGCTCGTAAGGCTTGCCCTTAAAGCCGTCGAGTTCTTCGAGTGTGACCTTTGGAATCTTTTCAGGCACGAATAGTCCGCCGTCCGCCGCAAGACCTCGGAGGATTGCTTCTGCGGAGCTTATTGGTTTTATCTTTGAACGTGTGCTTATGTATTTCAATGTTGAACCTCCTTATCTCGTTCGCAATGAGTTGACTAAGATTATTATGCTAAAGACTGCCACGCCTGCGACTGCCGCGAATGGATGCCAAGGTATTGGCGGCGACTCCAACGCGGACATAATCGCCGGCGGCACTAACACGACCCAAGATAGCAACGCAAGCCATCGATTGACCTTCAAGACGCGTGTGACGTTCACGGTAGCTTGTCTGATTGCCAAGAAGCTTTCAAGCGTCGGGATTTCAAAATCAAGCTTAACCTCGTCCGAAGGAGCCAACGATCCTCCCGCCAGTAGAAATGATACGTCGGCACTCCTAAGGGCGGGCAAGTCGTGCATGTCGTTGCCAATAACCGCGACGACCTTTCCTTTTGCGCGGAAGATTTGAACCTCGCGAGCTTTACCTTCCGGCGTCAAGTTCGTGCGTATGTTGTCCAGTGCAAAGTTCTTCGTGAGCCAACTGGTCATCTTCTTTGGTTGAGCCGTCAGCAGGAGCGTTTCAATCTTCGCCGCCCGCAACGCGAACAGGAACTTAGTCGCCTCGTCGCTGACCTCGTCCTTGAGTGCAATGACGCCGCGTGCTACTCGACCCGTCGCGACAACCAAGACAGTCTTGCCCTTGACAAGCAGCTGATCAATCTTCGTGCGAAGGTTCGCGATTATCGACACGCCAAGACTTTCAAGCCATGCGGGATTTCCCACGCGCATAATCGTCCCTCTAACTGTCGCCTCGACGCCGCAACCCGCCCGCTCCGTGAAGTCTTTGGACTTTTGCAACCGCAAGCCTCTAGCCGCCGCCGTGTCGTAAATAGTTCGCCCCAAAATGTTTTCCGCATCAGTTTCAGTGCCAGCCGCCATAGCCAACAGCGTCGGTTGATTCAAGCCTTCGGGCACTAAGTCCGTTATGAAGTATTCGCCGCCCGTCAGCACTCGATTATAAGGCAACGCAACAACTCCAATGTCCGTCAAGGTCTTCAAGGCTTCGGGCTTATTAGTCTTCACACCGAGCTTTGAAATCTTTCTGCGCACGAGGTAGACGGGCAACGCTGACAAGGCTAAGCACACTGGAGAGAACGCCACGAAGATTGAAAGCCCCGTCGTCAATGCCGCGTCGATTCCCCGCGTGAAGTAAAGCCATGCCGCCACTGCCCCGCTTATCAGCGCGTCGAACAGGAATAGGAAAAGTATTCGCCGCATGTCACTTGTTGACGACGTTGACGGGCTGACCGGCGAGCCACGCTTTGAGATTGTCCACGGCAATGTTCATCAGGCGTTCACGAGACTCTTTCGGTGCCCAAGAGATATGCGGCGTGATGAAGCAGTTCTTTGCTCCTAGCAAGGGATTGTCGGCTTTAATCGGTTCCGTGCTTACAACGTCGACGCCCGCCGCCAAAACTTTTCCGCTGTCGAGAGCTGCCCGCAAATCCTCTTCGACGACGAGACCTCCGCGGCTGTTGTTGATAATGATTACGCCGTCCTTCATCTTGGCGATATTCTCTTTGCAGATAATGCCTTCCGTCGACGGGAACAGCGGACAATGCAGGGCGATAACGTCCGAAGCTTTAAAGAGTTCGTCCAGCTCAACGAAGGTGCAATCGCCCAGCTTAGTGCCGACCTCGCGCATGGCGTCGAACGCGATAACTTTCATGCCGAATGCTTGAGCAAGCTTGCCAGTTGCCTGACCGATTCGACCATAGCCGATAATGCCCATAGTCTTGCCGGCGAGTTCAATCAGCGGGTAATCCCAAAAGCAGAAGTCCGGACTGCTTGCCCAACGACCCTCTTGCACGGCTTGAGAGTGATGCGCCACGTGATGACAAATCTCTAACAGCAGAGCAAAGGCGAACTGTGCAACTGACTGCGTGCCGTAGGTGGGAATGTTCGTTACGGGGATATTCTTTTCCTTAGCCGCTTGAATGTCCACGACGTTATAGCCCGTGGCGAGCACGCCGATATACTTCACGTTGCAGGCGTCGAGGATTCGTCTAGTCAACGGCGTCTTGTTCGTGATGACAATCTGCGCGTCACCAATCCGAGAGATAATCTCCGCTTCGTCCGTTAAGCTCGTGCGGTCGTAGATAGTGCAATCGCCCAGAGCCTTTAGAGCCTCCCAGCTCAAGTCGCCGGGATTAAGTGTGTAACCGTCCAATACAACAATTTTCATTTTAAAACCTCCAATCAATAGAACGCAAGATAATTCGTCCATAACATTGCAATGCCGCTGAAGACACCTACCGCCAACGCGATTGAGTTTTTGTGACGCATGGGCGGAAGGATTGACAGCGCACCGAATATCATCAATGCGACTGGGATAAAGTATCGTCCTTGAATGCCGTCAATAACTTCAGAGCCGACCGCCGACCATATTAAATAATCAAAGAGGAAAAATGCAATCGCTGAAACGCTCGCCGCAAAGATTAACAGCGCACGTTCACCGAGCTTGAAGCTTAAACCATTCGACAAGGCAAAGAAGATTATTGTCAGCCCGTATGATATGTAGAACCATGGCGGCAACATCAAATTGCACAAGAAACCCCACATGCCGACAAAGTGTGCAAGGTAGTGTAGCCCATGTTTAATCAGAGAATTCATCATCGCTACAAAGAATGCCATCGGGTTTTCAATGACGAAAACTTTTTGCGCCGCTAAGTTCCTGTCCGTGTAACCTAGATAGTAATTCGTGTAAAGTGCTGCGTCCGATAACTCAACCGACAGCCACGACCAAAAAGCTAGCAGGAATAAGTTCAGCAGGAGAAGAGCCGCGCCGAGTGTCCAAAAGTGTTTGACCCGTTCACGCGGCATTAAGAAGTAAAGCAGCAGTATCGTCCCGTAAACCGACTTACAGCACGCAAGCATTATCGATAAGACTATCAGCCCGACGAGTTCGCCGCGAGATAATCTTTCCGTCGATTGCCTAAGCGACAACAGCCACGCCGTACCCAATAAGCACACGCCGAAGGTCACCGCGTCCGCAGAAGTCGATGCCGCCTCGATTAAGAACGTTGGCATCATCGCTAAGACAAATATCAGTTGCTTAGCTTCGGGCAAGAACTTCATCGACCACCAGACGCACGCCGCTACGAAGAACAATCCGCTTAAGCCCATGAGGTAAAAGATTATGCCCGCGTTCAAGTTCAATGCTCGACCAATAAGCGCGACGACGGCTTGCGGCAGATAAGTTAGCGGAGGATAAACGCCCGTGTTAGGTATCTGAATCGGCTCTTGCTCGTCAGCATTTAACGGCGTCGACAAGAAGGCTTGAACGTCCTCAGCCGCGAAGGCGTGAACGTAATGTTTATGATTAGCGTCGGTTATGAACTTGTCGGGCAGGAATGACACGGGCACTTCAGCGACGTAAACTTTGTCGTTCCAAGCGTCGGCGGGTGCCCCGTCTAAGCAGAAGATTTTCCTAGCGCGGAGGTCTCCTAGTCCTGCAAAGTCTCTGATTGTCATCGTCGGGCTAAGGAAGACGCCTTCGGATATTTGCCACGCTCGCGGAAGGTGATTTATCTCGTCCATAAGCTGATAGGGCGGGCGCATGAACAAAATCATCACGCCGAAGACGATAAACACCGCGATAAAGATTTTCTCCGCGCCGAAGGTTTCTATCCGTCGTTCCAAGTTCATCGTAACGCTTTCCTAACGCCGGTCTCCTCGAAGGTCTTCATATCGTTAAGGGCAGTCAAAGCCGCCTCGACAATCTCTACGCCAATGCAAGCCGCCTCGCCGTCCAAGCCCGTTGGTACTCCGTCTTCGTTGCGGTAGGTGATTAACTGCGCGGCGTGCAAGATAAACGGTCGGACTTCAGGACAAATCTTTTCAAGGTAACGGGCAATAACGTCCGCCGCACCCCTATCGACGACGATAAGCGTTGAGTTATGCGCCGCCGCCACTAACGCTCCGATAATCGCGCTGGTCATGCATTGATAGTTCTTCGGGACGTGTTGCAAAAAGTTTTCGGGCTTGAAGCGGAGCTTACCTCTCTTAGTCAAAAGTGCTTGAGCAAAGGTATCGGCAAGTTTCTCCTCCAGAATATTGCTAAGGGCAGTGAGGGCGATAATCGGCGTGTCGAAGGTGATTTCCTCTGCAATGTTGCGCCCGAAATTGAAGGCGACGTTAAGGCTTTCATCGGGATTGACGACGCCTAAGAAGATTTTCATGCCGAACGTCCGAGTAGTCGCGCTGAAGTCCATAGAAATATCGCGGCGTGCGCCTTTAGCTTTCGGGTCGTAGTTATCGGGGTCGACAAGCGACGGGCAGTTTTCAAAGTTAGTAAAGGCAAGGGCGGCATGGCGGAGCTTATTAGTCGGACGGTCTTCATTGGCAATGCCCGCAACTTGAATGGCAATCTCCTCAAGGTGTCCGAGACTGCCTTTGGGCTTAGTCAAGCTGTCAAGAATCTCGCGGCAATTAATCATGGGTCTATCGTGGAGGCGCGGCATTGTCTGCAGATAAAAGTTAAACGTCCTGTCAGTGGCGGCGATAACTTCATCACCATCCGCGCCCATGACATGAATTGACATAGGATAGGCGCGGGGAATGTTTAGCGTCTGCGAACTGAACGGCAACTCAATACTCTCCATGCGGTGTTCGCTTACGTGGAAGTCAAGCGGTATCTCCTCAATCTGAATCTCATCGCCCAAGAACTCTTGCACGTCTTCGATTGAGTCAAGCCCCTCAACGCCGTCAAGCCCCAACTGCTTCTTGAAAAGCTCAAGCTCGTTATCCTCAGGCATAAGCTCGCCGTCAAAGTCAGCATCGGGTCCGCAGACAAAGATATAAACCAAGTTATCGAGAATCCTCGCGGCGATTGATGAACCTACAGCCTCACCCAATGCCAAATCAAGATTGAAAAGCGGCGTAAGGTTCAAGTGTTCAAGAATCTTCTTATGCCCGACCTCGCGCCCGACGTGTGAGGCAATAAGACATTCCGTCGATTGCGGCAAGAGTTCTTCGGCAACGAGTGCGGCAACGGCTGTGTTGAATCCGTCAAGCACGACAACGCACTGATGATGATACGCCGCGATTATCACGCCCGCCATAGCTCCGAACTCGTAGCCGCCGACCGATGTCATCACGTCAAGCAAGCGGTAGGTGCTAGGTAGGTTGACTTCAAGGGCACGGCGGACAATCTTGACCTTGTGAGCAAATTTATCGTCGTCAATGTTGGAGCCACGCCCCGTGACCTTTTCGGGCGGCAAGTGCAGATAAGCGGCAGTCATGGCGGCGGCAGTCGTCGTATTGCCAATGCCCATTTCCCCGATAAGAAAACAATTACAACCCGCCGCGATTGCCTCTTCAGCTAGCGTCTTGCCAATGCGCACGGATTGCATTGCCTGTTCAAGAGTCATTGCGGGTTCTTCGGCAATGTTCTTAGTGCCGCGAGAAATTTTCCTGTCGACAAGCCCCGGCAAGTTTGAAATGTCCGCATCAACGCCCACGTCCACAACATACAGCTCGGAATAAGCAAACTTAGCAAAGGCATTAGCGGCGGCTCCGTCCTCAACCAGATAGTTGCGAACCATATCGGCAGTTGTGGCTTGAGGATAGGCACTGACATTTTCCTTGGCGACGCCGTGGTCAGCGCAGAATATGAACGTGCACTTCTTCGACTTGCCGACAGAGCGATAAAGCTCTGAAACGCTAGTAAAAGTCATCACTTACCCCTCCGCACCAATTTTTTAACGACCTTGGCTCCGGCATTCTTTACCTTGCGCAAGGGGGCGACGCGTATCTTTATCTTAGGTTTCATATCGCGCTCCAGTCCGAAGTCTCCGCGCTTAAGGGAAGTCGACTTTATCTTATCGGGGCGGAAGAAGTTACGCAGGACTTTGGCAAGCTCTTCGGTGTCGTCTGTGTCGTCGCAAGTAAAAACATCTGCCGCGACGTATCGCAACTCTTTGTAGACGTGCAAAGCAATGTGACCCGCGTCGAAGGCTCCGATAATCGAGAAGTGTTCCGCGTCGATAAAGTCGGAAGTCAAACGCGGCTCCTCCCCGATGACGTTTACTAACGTGGCTTTTATCTCGTCGACGTTGCTAAGCCGGTTCGTGTCGCAGTTGTATAAGTCAAGAGTCAGTTGGCGTGCTAGAATCTTCATGTTGTCCTCCATAAAGTTTTTTTTCGCGCCGATTATAGCAGGTATCGACAAGTAGCGCAAAAAGAATTACAATCGCCAGCATGAGTAAAAAGATTTTTCTAATCGCGGGGACGCAAGACGGTCGCAAGCTCGCAGAACTCTTGTCAGGAAAAAATTTTGACGTGACGGCCTCGGTTGTTAGTGATTACGGTCGCAAGCTCTTGGAGACCTGCGCGGGTGTCAAGATTAATGACAGGCCGCTTGACCGTGACGACTTGGAAAAGATTCTTCGGGCGGAAGGATTCTCTTGCCTCGTCGACGCCAGCCATCCTTATGCCAAAAACATTTCAGCCAATGCAATCGCCGCCGCAAACTCCGCGCAAGTTCTCTACGTCCGATATGAGCGGGCGGAAGTCGTCTCCTTTGCTTACGAAAAGATTTTCCACATCGACAGCTACGAGGAGGCAGCTCTCAAGGCTCGCGAACTCGGCAAGAACATTTATCTGACGACGGGCAGTCGAAGCTTGAAAGTTTTCGTAGACCGGCTAAGGGACTGCAACTTGACTGTAAGACTTTTGCCAACCTCCGAAGTCTTGAGGCACTGTGAGGAACTCGGCTTGACGCCCAAACAAATCGTCGCCATGCAAGGACCATTCACGACCGCCCTTAACGTCGAACTGTTCAGGCACGCAAGCGCAGAAGTTATCGTCACGAAGGACGGCGGGCAAATCGGCGGAGCTGATACCAAACTTGAAGCGGCGAAACTTTTAGGCTTACCCGTCGTCATGATTAACCGCCCGAAAATTTCTTATCCGAACCTTGCGACGAGCTTTGATGACGTGTTAAGACTAATGGAGGGAACCTTATGAGGAAATGCACTGTTCAGATTGTCGCGGACGCTGTTAATCGATTGGCACCGCGCAGGCTTGCTGAGGACTGGGATAACCCCGGACTTTTGGTCGGCGAACCGTCTGCTGAAGTCCAAAGAGTTTTCGTTTGCCTCGACGTACTCGACGAGACCATAACGCGGGCGATTGACCTCGACGCGCAGTTAATCGTCGCTCACCACCCGCTTATTTTCCACGCGATAAAGAATGTTCGCTTTGACTTGCCGCACGGAAGAAAGCTTGAACGCTTGATAAAAAATAATCTGGCAGTGTTCGCGGCGCACACGAACTTAGACACGGCGTCGGGCGGCGTCAATGATGTGTTGGCTAAGCTGATTGGGCTTGTCGATGTCAAGATGTTCGGCGACGAAGAATTTTCATTGGGGAGGCTCGGTCGTCTCGAAACGTCGATGACGGCTCTTGACTTCGCCCGCCACGTCAAAAAGGTTTTGAACGCCGCAAACGTCCGGCTCGTCGACGCGGGCGACTTCATGATAAGCAAGGTCGGTTTATGCGGCGGCGCAGGTGCTGACGTGATTCAAAAGGCGAAGTTCTTCGGGGCGCAAGCGTTCGTAACCGGCGACGTTAAGTATCACGAGGCTCAAGCCGCCGTCGAAAACAAAATTCACGTCGTGGACGCCGGACACTTCGCCACGGAGTTTCCAATCGTTCATGTGCTTGCCGAGTATCTCAAAGCCGAGCTGAAATCTTTTGACGTGGAGATTGTCGAGGACACTGCGGCTAAAGATTTTTTCTCGACGATTTAACTTGACTTAAAGCAAACTTCAGCTGATACACTTGCCGCAGAGAATTTTTTGGAGTCGGAGGAATGTTTGATGACTATTGGCGAAGTCAGCGAGAAGTATCAGATAACAGCGGACACGCTCAGATATTATGAACGCATAGGATTAATCCCGACGGTGCCGCGCAAGCAAAATGGCATACGCGACTACGACGAGGAGGCTTGCGGTTGGGTGTCGTTCGTTAAGTGTATGCGCAATGCCGGCGTACAAATCGAGGCGTTGATTGAGTATGTCGCGCTCATGCAGGCAAACACCGGACTTGAACGGCGCAAAGATATTTTGGTCGAACAGCGTGCGCGGCTTCAAAGTCAAATGGAACACTTGCGCACGACGATTGAACGGCTTGATTACAAGATTGAACACTACGAAGAATTGATGCTCAAGCAGAAATAACACTTGCTTGCATAAAAAAATCCCGGCGGACGTCGGGATAATTTTTTTTGCGTCATTCACTGTCAAGCAAACTCTCCAGCATGTCAAAGGGGTCGTCCATGTTGTGGAAGAGTTCAAAGGGCATTTGCTTATATTCGTCGTTGTGGTCAAAGTGCGTCGTGAACCAACCGACAAGCTCAATCAAAGTTTGCTTATCCGAACCCTTAAGCGTCGCGGAGAAAGTTATCAGCTCAAAGAGTTTGAATTCGGCAACGAACGCGGCAAAGTTCTGCATAAGCCGCCCCTCGAATCGCCACGGATAGATATTCAAGAACAGTTCGTTGACGAGATAATTTTCAAGGAAGGTCGCGTGCTCGGCGAGGAAACTTTTCTTGTTCGGGAGCTGTCGAAGCGTCTGGGCGACGGGCTTAGGCAAAGTATCTGACAGCTCCGACATCAGCCGAACGAACTTATCCGCGTCGAAGGAAATGCTCTGCAACATAAGCGGCACTTGCTCCGCCAGAAACTTTTTTGACTTGTAAGCAGCGATTAGTTTAGTCAAAGTCGTCTCGTCGAAGTCGGAAAAGATTTCTTCTAGCCTGTCGACGAAAAAGCCTAGGACGATTAGCCGTTGGTCGATTGAAAGCGTGCGCTCCTGTAGGATTGAAATCATCGCGAGTTGTATCTCGATTAGGTGCGCCTTTAGCTCGTCGGTTGCTCGGATTGATTGTAAGAAAACTTTTCCGCCAGGCGAGTGAATCTGCTCCGGCACATCGACGAATTCAAATGCTAGCGGCTTAGGGTCGAACAGTATCAGCTCCGCCGCCACAGGACAGCTTAGAGTTAGCGACCGTTCAAAGAATTGTCCGAAGGCACTCGTAACCCGCGGATAAGTCGCACACGTCTGAGATAAAAAGTTTTCGCCGTACTCAAGCTGAATGCGGCAAAGCTTCTTGTCGTTGAGGAAGGGACAAGCCTTGCCGCCGAAGTCGATTAAGTATTCGTCGCGGTCAGCATTGAATTGCAAGCGCGAGGTAATCTCCTTTGAACCGAGCTTTGAATATTGCTTGTAAGTGTCCTTGTCAATGAAAACATTCCAGCCCCGGCAACAATACGCCGAACATTTGGAGCCGTCGCACTTGAACTGTTTGACGTACTGCGGTTGAAAGTAGAAGTATTTCTTTTTCACTAGCTCACCTGACTTTTTGGGGCAAGTATATCACGCGGGATTTTCTTTGTCACTTGACGGCTAAAAAGTTGCAAGATATTATACGGCGCGGGAGGGCGGAAGTCTTGGAAAAATATTATATGGCGGCGATGGGTGGTGCGGAAGGCTTTGGCAACAAGAGCATTGCGCATTTGGTGGAGTTCTTCGGCAGTGCAAAGGCGGCGTGGTTTGCTAAGGCGGATGAACTCATTCAATCGGGCGTCCGAAAGAATTTTATCGGAGCCTTTATCACATTCCGCCAAGGACATCCTGACGCGCCCGAAAAACTTGTTGGCTATTGCGAGCGGCAGAAGATAAAGCTGTGTTGTATAAACGACGAAGACTATCCGCCGATTCTCAAGGAGATTAATTCGCCGCCAATGTTCTTTTATTATCGGGGAACACTTCAGCCGCAAGCGTTCAGGATAGGTATAGTCGGTTCGCGGCACAATACAGCTTACGGGCAGAACGTTGCGTTGGAACTGGGCGAACAACTTGCGGCGGCAGGCATAACGGTCGTAAGTGGCGCGGCTCGTGGCATTGACAGCTTTGCACATCGCGGAGCATTGAAGTCTGGTCGGACGGTTGCAGTCTTGGGTTGCGGGATAAATTATATCTTCCCACGCGAGAACAGAAAGCTTTTCGAGGAGATTGCTGAACGTGGCGTTGTGCTAAGCGAATTCCCTCCGAACCTTACGCCGAACGCCGGAACCTTCCCTACGCGCAACAGAATCATCGCGGGATTGAGCAAGGGCGTTGTCGTCGTGGAGGCGGACTTCAGAAGCGGCGCATTAATCACCAGTAATTATGCCAACGAGTATGATCGTGACGTGTTCGCGGTACCTGGTCAAGTCTACGCAAAGATGAGCCGCGGTTGTAATGAACTGATTCGAGACGGCGCGATATTGATTAAGGGTGCGCAAGACATTTTGAACGAATACGACATCCTCGCGACGGACGAGGCTGTTGATAAGCCGACTAAGACGATTGATAAGCCGGAGCCGAAGATTACTTTGGAGGGCACGGCGGCTAGGGTATTGGAAATGATTCCGTTTGACAGATACATCACCGACGAGGAGCTTATTGAAAAGCTTGACGACATAAACCCCAGTGAGTTGCCGGGCATTATGCTGGAGCTTGATTTGAAAGGTTGCGTCGAAGAGGACGCTGGACGATACAAACGCAAAGTTGGAGGTTAAACAAGTGGCAGAAAAAGTTTTAAAGTCGCTGATACTTGTCGAGAGCTCGGCAAAGGCAAAGACGCTTCGCAAGTTCGTAGCCAGTCGAAATTATTCTGTGATGTCGACGGACGGTTTCTTAAAGGACTTGCCAAAGAGTCGGATTGGCGTTGACGACAACTATCAGCCCGACTATATCACGGTGCGCGGCAAGGGGAAGTTGCTTGCCGAACTAAGGCGCGAGACTTTGAACGCTAGACGAATATTTATCGCGACGAATCCTGACTTGCAAGGCGAATTCTTAGCGCGGCAGTATTGCGAGGTCTTCGGGATTAATCCGTTGTCGCATTGTCGAATCGTGCTTGACGAGCTGACTAAGCAGAGTTATAAGGCGGCGTTCGAGGCGGCGCGACCGATTGACGACAAGTTAGCCGATGCCTTTCAAGCTAAGCAGCTGATTGATAAGTACGTCAGCCACAAGGTCGGGGAATATCTTTCGCGAGTGATTTGGCGCGGCGTGAAGGTCGGCAGGTTCCGTGCCATGCTGTTAAAGCTAATCGCCCAACAGAAGTCTGCGCAGAAGTCATTGACAATCGACAAAGCTTTGACGCCCGCGACACTTCAGGAGCTTGCCGCTAAGGAGCTGAACTTTTCGGCAGGACGGACACGCTTTATCGCTGAGCAACTCTATGAGGGAATGAACTTCGATAAGGACGGTTACGCAGGCTTGATAACTTATCCGCACGCAAGAGCGATTGCCTTGACGAGTGAACGCCGCGCCCCTGAAGCCGTTAAAGAATTTCTGACGGAGTATCAGTTCCGCCTCTACAGCTTGATTTACTCATGGCTTGCGAAGGATTCATCTGCGCGGATTGAGCTTGACACTGCAACGAACGACGCAACGTTAATGGCGACGTTCGATAAGCTCGGCGTGGATTGGGCGGAGTATTACGCGGGCGGCATTGCCAGCTTGATTAAGCGCAAGTATATCACGGCGGAGGATTCAACCTACAAAGTCACGACTCTTGGGCAACGTGTCCTTGAAGCCCTTGCAGGGTTCTTCGATGACGTGTTCAATGCTGAGGCTTACAACGAGGTCACCGCGCAGGTTAAAGCAGTCGCGGACGCTAAGGCGCAAAAACTTTCCGTGATTGATAATTACTGCGCGAAGTTTAACGCCGCCTTTGATGAGGCAATGGCTACGCTCGGCGAGGACGCTGAACCTCAGAAGGAACCCGACGTTGAGTCCGAGGAAGTTTGCGATAAGTGTGGGCGCAAGATGTTTATTCGTCACGGTCGCTACGGCGTGTTCTTAGCGTGTTCAGGTTATCCCGATTGCAAGAACACGAAGCCTTTGCTTGAACGGCTCGATAAGACTTGTCCTAAGTGCGGCGGGCATTTGGCTAAGCGCAAGTTGCCACGCGGCTTGATTATCTATCGTTGCGAGGCTTGCGACTTCTCGACGTGGGACGAGCCTCAAGCGATGACTTGCAAGACGTGTGGGGCGACGATGTTTGTGCATAAGTTCAAAGACCGTGCGCCGATGTTCTATTGCGGCAACGAGAACTGTCCAACGCGAGAGAATCATCCGATGAATAAAATCTTGGCGGATATAAAGCGTCGTGCTGAGGAGCGCAAAGCTCGCAAGGAACGTAAAGCTTCGGAGGGCAAGTCGTGACGGTTCATGTTATCGGCGCAGGACTTGCCGGTTCGGAGGCGGCTTGGCAGATTGCTAAACGCGGCGTCGAAGTCGTCCTGCATGAGATGCGCCCAACTAAAAAAACTCCCGCGCACAAGACCGGAAGTTTCGCCGAACTCGTCTGCAGTAATTCATTGCGGGCGGCGGGCTTAGCTAATGCAGTTGGCGTGCTCAAGGAGGAAATGCGGCGGCTCGGTTCGGTTATCATGACTGCGGCTGATGCGGCTAAGATTCCTGCGGGCGGAGCTTTGGCAGTCGATAGGGAAGAATTCGGACGGCTCGTCACGTCGAAGGTCAAAGGCGTCGTTCAATTCGTTGAAGAGGAAGTCATAAGCCTTGACGACTTCGCGGACGACGTGTTGATTATCGCCAGCGGACCTTTGACGGAGGGTAAGCTTGCCGAAGAGATTAAGCGGCTCACGGGCGGCGATGACTTCTACTTCTATGACGCGGCGGCTCCGATTGTCACGGCGGATTCAGTTGACTTCGCTAGGGCTTTCAAGGCATCGCGATATGGCAAGGGCAATGACGATTCCTACATTAACTGCCCGATGACCCGCGATGAATATCTTGCCTTCCGCGCAGAGTTGCTTGCCGCTGAGAAGACTAAGCCTCACGACTTCGAGGCGGAGATTTTCTTTGAAGGCTGCTTGCCCGTGGAAGTCTTAGCTGCTCGCGGCGAAGACACTTTGCGCTTTGGACCGCTTAAACCCGTCGGCTTGACTGATAGGACTGGTGCAACGCCTTATGCGGTCGTGCAACTGCGGCAAGACAATCGAGAGGCGACGCTTTATAACTTGGTCGGCTTCCAAACGCATTTGACTTGGGGCGAGCAACGTCGCGTCTTCCGAATGATTCCAGGACTTGAGGCGGCGGACTTCGTGCGCTTCGGCGTCATGCACAGGAACACTTACCTTAACTCGCCGAAGATCTTGCTACCAACGTTCCAACTAAGGAGCAAGCCGAGGATATTCTTCGCGGGACAAATCACGGGCGTTGAAGGTTATGTCGAGTCTGCGGCGTCGGGGCTGATGGCTGGTGTCAATGCGGCGAGGCTTGCTAAGGCTTTGGAACCGCTGACCTTCCCGCCGACGACTTGCCACGGAGCCTTAGCCAATTACATAACGACAGCAGTCACGAAGGACTTTCAGCCAATGAACGTGACTTTCGGACTATTGCCGCCGCTTGAGGGTCGCACGCCCAAAAAGTTTCGCAAGGACAAGTTAGCAACGCGGGCACTTGACGACTTAGAACGCTTCATTGCACAAGGCGGAAGGTTTTGTTAAGGAAGATGTCCGGGACGCCTTGAGCCTTTAGAATAATCTGGAGATGCCCGCTACCCTTTGCGGGCGAGGCAAGCTGATTGCCAAGGGGAATTTCCAAATCGAACGACTGACCGTTTGCAAGGGCGGGCACGTCGAATTTTTTTTTGTCCTTGCCAATGTTGACGGCGACAGTCGGATTGATTAAGTCCTTGCCGCTGTGATTCTCCACCCTAAGCCGTGCTTGCCAATCGCTAGGGAAGAGGAATTGCCCGAACTTATCCCGCGACCACGACTGCCAGCCGTAAAGATAAACCATGTGCTCCTTGCCGGTGAGTTCGCCGTTCAAGAAAAGTTTCAGCTCGACCTCGCCGGACTGCTGAAGGGGTTGAGGGTTCGTCTCTGGTAGCGGCGTAGGCGTCGGCAAGTTTATATCGGGCAGGGTAGTCTGAGGCAGTGTCGGCAGTTCAAAAGTTTTTTCAGCGGGCTTAGGCTGTTCGACAGGCGCGAAGATTTCTTCGGGCTTAGACACTTCGACGGGCGCGAAAGATTTTTCTTCGGGCTTAGGTTGCTCGTAGTGTTCAAGGGTTCTTGGCAAAAAAAATATCGCGGCTCCGATAAGTGAAGCGGCGATGACTTTCCAAGGCTTGAATGGTCGCTTGCTTATCAGAACAGCCCGCCGCAGTTCTTCGACTGATTGGAAACGTTGCCTCGGCTCCAGGGCAATGCACTTATCCAAAACCTTTCTAAAGCGTCCGTCATAGTCCTCGCCGAGCAAAGTCTTTATCGTCATGCCGAGCGCGTAGATGTCAGAACGTCTATCCGTCTGCCCGAAGTCGAACAGTCCGAACTGTTCAGGCGGCGCATAACCTCGCGTTCCCATTAGCTCAGTATCGGCGGTACTGCCCTGCTTAAAGAATCGCGCAATGCCGAAGTCAATCAGCTTAACGACGTTGCCTTCCGTTAGCATGATGTTTGACGGTTTGAGGTCGCGGTGAATGATATTTTGCCCGTGAAGGACGCTAAGGCTATCGCACAGCTGTAGCAGAATCTTTTCCGCTAAGGTCTCGTCGAGTTGCCGATAAATCAAAAACTCCTCAAGAGTCTGCCCGTCAATGTGTTCCTCGACGACGATTAACTTGCCGTCGCGTTCAATGAGCCGATAAAGTTGCGGGACGTGCGGCGAGTTCAGCTCTTTAAGTGTCTTGTAAATCGGCAAGGAACTCCAAGCGCGTTGCTTCATGGTGCAAAGCCGCTTTGCCCGCTTATCATAAACGACGATAACAAACCCTTGCTCGGAACTCTTCAGCGTGTCGACAAGCTCGTAAGTGTCGCCCAAGTATCGTTCAAGGGAATCCATGCCGCGCCTCCTTGTAAAAACTTTGTCGGCATTATATCATTGAGGAAATCTTTGGTCGAGGTGAGTTGACTTGTTCAAATTTGCAAAGAGCACAGGCGAACTGTTCACGGAGCTTAAGGAAGAAAAGAACCTTCAAAGCTGGCGAACGCATAACCGCGACGAATTTGCTTTGCCGCTCGGTGAATACTTGGAAAAACTTCTAGCCGATAAGAATTTGACTAAGCAGGAAGTCATCGAGCGTTCGGGCTTGAATCGGGAGTATGCTTATCATATCTTCTCCGGCAAAAAGAAAAACCCGTCGCGCACTAAGCTTTTGGCATTAGCAGTCGCGATAGGTTTAAACTTAGACGAGGTGCAATATTTGTTGCGCTATGCTGGGCACGGCGTCTTATATCCGCGTAATAGTTGGGATGCCGTGATAATCTCGGCTATCGAACAAAGACTATCCGTCATGCAAACGAACGAACTTTTGCACAGCCTTGGCGAATCAATTCTGCTGGCATGACTTCATTGCGTAAACATGAGCAACACGCTAAAGATTATCGTGATGATAACGGAGTAATCTTTTTTCTCTTGAGTTGAGGCGTTTGAATTTATTATGCCGACGAAGAAGTAGACAATCCACAGGAACAGCCCCAAGACTGCGCCGCCCAAAATTATCCAGATGAAAAGCGTATTGTAGCCTTCATGGCGCAAGTTATAAGCGTCAAAGAAATTTACAACGGACATTGCCCAGGTCATCGGCGTGTAATCGAATATTCCGCCGCCCTCTTTGATTATCGGGTAGTTGAAAATCTTAAACGCCGCAACCGTCAGCCAAATCGCCGCGCCTCCACAGATTATGAAGTCCATAAAGAAACCTCCTTTAATCACTGACCTGCCGCAATGAAAATCAAAATAAAACTCAGCACGACCGTCACCCAGCCCGCAGAATTTCTACGAGCCTTTTCGTCGTTGCCGTTTGCTTTAGCCGCCGACATAATTCCATAGGCAATATAAAAGATGATAGCGAAAGTGATAATCTCGATAACGTCGAAAACAACCGCCTCTATGATAAATTCAAATATTGACGGCTTTCCGGCAGTAAGATCCTCCCACGACAAAATATAACTCGCCAAAACGGAAATAAATATTCCTAAGCCCAGAGGATTAAAGATTTCAAAGGGCATGAGTATAGGATTATCACTTTTTGTAATTGGCTTGCCATTCTCGTCGAACTCAGGCTCACTGTCTACGTTGAATTTACATGCCGCCGCACAACCCATCGTTGCAATAATGGACGCGAAAAACGCGATTGCAAGTTCCATATCAAAAACCTCCTTCAGTTGTTTAAGGCTGATACTCTGAAAGAATTTTATCCAGAACGCCTAACCCTTCCAAATCGTCAAGCGGGACTTTGTTAAGCCCGACATGGTAAACGCTGAATTCGTTGCCGAAGATTTCAAATTGGACTTTCAATGTCGCTGGTTCGTCGTTGAAAGTGCATTCGCCGTTGAACTCTACAATCTTCTCGTTATTCGTCGAGGTAAAGGATGTCCAGCTGTCGTTGATAAAGAATTGGTCGAACGCCTTGCCGATTGGAACGCTCGGATTCATTTGCAGATAACCTTCGCGCACCAACCGAACGTCCGCATCATATTTCGCCGTCTGAGTGCAACCCGCCGTCAAAAGAATCAGCAACGCCAGCGCACTCAAAAGCATAGCTCGACAATTAATCTTCATGACGATTCCCTCCCAAACTAAACTTGCCCCATTAAAGCACATTGCATTTTAAAATTGGTGTTCCCGCAGGACACAGGCAAAAAAATTATCCCCCGCAACCCGCGAGGGATTTTTCTTTATCGAAGGACTTATTTACACTTTGAATTGACCGACGACCTCTTGCATATCTTCAGCCATCTTAGCAAGGGCTTGACTGGCGGCGGCAATCTCTTCGTTGGAGGCGGATTGCTCCTCGGCAGAGGCTGAAATTGCCCGCATGTTATCGGCAGTCTTCTTGCTTATCTCGTCGATTGAGTCAACCATTTTGACAATCTCCGCAGTCTCATTGGTCACAGTCTGCACGAAAGAGTTAATCGCGTCCATTTGCGTCTTGATACCGTTTACCATGTCTAGGATATGCCCAAACTGCTCGCCGACTTCGCGGATAGCTCCCGTGCCCGCCTTGACCTCATCGGTACCGGTCTGCATTGATTCGACAGCTTCCTCAGTATCCTTTTGAACAGAATCGATACGAACCTTGATTTGCTCAGCGGACTCCTGCGACTGCGCGGCAAGCTTGCGAACCTCCTCGGCGACGACTGCAAAGCCTTTGCCATGTTCACCAGCTGACGCCGCCTCGATTGCCGCGTTCAGGGCAAGTAAATTCGTCTGACGAGAGATTGCCGCGATTGACTCGACGATTTGTCCGATTTGCTTGCTGTCTTCGCCGAGCCTCTTAACAACGTCCGCCGAAGTCATAACGCTCCGTTCAATCCTGCCCATGTTCGCGACAGCTGTCTCCATGAGTTCGGAACCCTTCTGCGCGGCTTGAGCAGTTTGATTGGAAGTCTGCGTGACTTCGCGGGACTTTTCCTCGACAGCTTTAATATCCTTGAAGACCGTATCGACATTGCCCTTAGCCGCGTCGATTGATTGCATTTGCTTGCTTACGGCGTCGGACACTTCGCTAACAGTCTCAGCCACGTGCAAGGACGCGTCCGCCGAAGATTGAGAGCTTGCAGTTAGTTCTTGCGACGAGGCGGCTACGTGTTCGGAGTTCGTCGTCATCTTAGTGATAAGCTTCTGGAGATTGTCTTTCATGCCGTTGAAGTCACGAGTAAGCGCGCCGATTTCGTCGTTGGAGGTGATTGGCAAGTTCGCCATAGTCAAATCTCCTTTGGCAAGTTTAATCGAATACTCCTCAAGGCGGGCAACAGGTGCAGTAATCTTGCTTGAGAAGAGAAGACAGATTGCAAAGGCAGAAATGAATCCGCCGACGATAAGCACACCGAATAAGATACGCAAGTTCCTTAGCGGCGCAAAGACAGCTGAACTCGGCACGGTGATTCCGACAAGCCAACCCGTCGCAGGAACCGTCGAATAGGCAAAGACCATATCCTCGCCATTGATTGAGACTTCAAAGTAGCCATTGCCCTGCTTAACCATATCATCGAAGTGACTGCCTATGCCGTCAATCTCTTTGAAGTTCTTCGTAGGCTCTCCGAACTGCGCTGTTGCCAAAATATTTCCGTCAGCCTCGGTGATGATGCCTGCGCCTTCGCCGTGATAGTTCATAGCCTTAACCTGGTCGGATAAGACTTCCAATGACAAGTCCAAACACGTCGCGCCGATAAACTTTCCGTCTGCCTTGACTGGCACGCCGATTGAAACGATGTAAGCGTTGGTGTTCACGTCGACATAGGGCGCAGTAAAGAACGCCTTATCAAGGTCGCGAGCATTATTGAACCAAGCACGCGTTGTCGGGTCGAGTTTGCCGGTGATGTCGCCCGCGTAGTAGCAAGCAATGTATTTGTCCTGCAGAGCAAACGCCATGTCTAAAATCTCTCTGTCGGAAGTGACGGTACCCAGAACCTCCCGCGACTTTAGCAAGGTCATGTTCCCATTCAAGCTCGTTAGGACATTGGCAGTACTCTCGCCGAACGCCCGCTTAGTTTCAAGCCAGCCATTGAGTTGCGTTGCTTCCTTTAAAGCCGTCAAGCGCAGTTCGCTATCGGTGCTACTTTGAAGTTCCTTACTGGCGAACCAATAACTGATAACACACACGACCGCGACCGCCGCGCCCATTAACCAAGCCAACGTCATGAATTTCTGTCTAAGTCTCACTGCTTCTCCCCCGCCTTTAATTTTTTGTGCAACGTAAAAAGCTTTTCGGCTTGAAGAAAATTTTTCCTGCAAACGTCAGAAGTCAATTCGACATTCAAACATACGGTGCCACGGATTAGACAGCGTGAACTTTTTTATCTGCGGCAAGTTCTTCTTAACGAATTCATGCATAAGTTCGTTCTCGCGCTTGACGATTTCCGCCTCATGCTCGCCGAGGTGAAGATAGATTTGCAAGCCGTCGGGGCGTGTGGAAAGTTCAGCGGCAATCTGTGTGCGGACATTCGCCTGATAAGCCCAGTCGTCAAGGTAGCGGCGGGCAAGGAGCCTGTCGATTGACTTGCGATTCATTTTCTTTGCAAGAATGCCCATGCCCAATGCAGAGCCGCTTGAGTTCGTCGCAGTGTTCCAGCCGCCGTAAGCCTGTAACTTAAACAGCAAATCTTTATTGCGGAGCTGCGCCATCAAGAAGTTATCCGAGCCGTTCGCGAAGATAATGTCCGAGACTCCCACGGGCAGATTTTTATTGACTGCCTCTTCGACGAGCGACGAGAATTTTTTGGCATTGCGGCGGAAATATCTTTGCTCGCCTTTGGTAAGGGGTTGTGGAGGCAAGGAGTTATGATTATCGTAAGTCTCTCCGTCGGGGTCGGTGTTTACGAACAAAACGAAATCGGCGCGGGCAGGATTGGATATGAAGTAACCGCCTGCAATCAAAATCTCGTCGCGAATCGAATCTGCAATGGGTTCGTCGGAAAACTCTGGAATGGTCTCGCCGCCGACGCCGCTATTGAATTGCACGTTGACTAGCGGCAGACTTCCCGACAAATCATTGACGGCACGAGTTAGGAGCAACATAGCGTATTCGTCAATGCCCACGTGCGATTGAGCCTTGTCCTTGCCCACGCCGAGATTTTCCATGTAAGCAAGCAAATGACGGTTCTCAAGGTGCGTTTGACAGAGTGGAGCATTATCGTCGCGCCCGATAACAAAGTAATCAATCAAGCCGTCGGCAGTGAAGTCCAGGAGCTTCATCGTCGCGGAAAGATTTTTAAGTCGGCGGGCAAAGTAATCGTCCAAAACCTCGTCGGGGATACTGTCTTCGAGTTCGTCTAGGTAAGCCTTCTCCTTGCGGCTAAGCTCATCGGTCTCCTGCTTATCCATTAGCGCGGTTAGTTGGAAGATTTGCGTGCCGTATTGCCCGTAATAGTCAGGCTCTTCAATGTCGCCGGGCGTGCCGAACATGGGCGTCCTCATAAGCGAGCCGAAGACATACAGTTGCAAAGTAGGATTGTGTTCGCGAAGGGTCTTGAAGTTTTCAACGCGGGCTTTAAGTTCGTCGTCGGTGAACTCGTGACTGCGCGAGGGAATCAATCCGCCATAAAGCAAAGCGTCCGAGGCAACGACTGCGGCATTAGCGGCGGGCGCGTTTTCATTAAACCAAGTCCAAAGTTCGTCGGGCTTAGTCAAAAGTTCTTCGGGCGGCGAGATGATTTTATAGTTAAGCTGACTGACGACATCGACGGGTTGTTGATAAGAGACGGGTCGGTTGTCGTGGGGTATGAATAAAATATTTTCTGCAGCAAAGACTGTCGAGCTGTTCATAACGATAAAGGTAAGCATGATTAAAAATGTTTTGAGCATTGAGCATTCCTCCATAAATTTTTTGCAAGCTTAGCACGGGCGACAGTCTTTGACAACGGCAAAAAAATCCCGCCGTGCTGACGGGATTGAAATATTCGAGTAGCTGTTATTGCTTCTTGAGCTTGGAGCCGCTGATTTTATACGTGTCGTTATCAATGTGGAAGGTCGACGCGCTGAAGTCCTTCAAGGTAATGGAGCCACCGTCATTGAACGTGAGCGATACGATATTATTTTTGTAAGACGACGTGAACGCCAAGTTATCAAGCGTGAGGGTGTCGCCGTCCTCGAAGCCAAAGATAACGTCCTTGCCGTCGCCCGCCGCGTAAATGAATTCATCGTCATCATCGCCGCCCCAAAGACTGTCATTGCCCGTGCCGCCCGTGAGCATGTCATTGCCCACGCCGCCATAGATAGTGTCGTCGTTCGCGCCGCCGTAGAGCGAGTCATTGTCTTCATTGCCGGAGAGAAGGTCATTGCCCTCGTTGCCGTAAAGCAAGTCATCGCCTGTCCCGCCGTAAACTTTATCGTTACCTGCCTCGCCGTAGAGCCTGTCATTACCGTCGTTGCCTTGAATTAAATCCTTGCCCGTGCCGCCGTAAATCGTATCCTTACCTGCGCCGCCATAAAGTGAATCGTTGCCCGCCTCGCCGTCGAGCCTGTCGTTACCGTCACTGCCCCAGAGTTTATCATCATTCGCGCCGCCCCATAAGGAATCATTGCCCTCGTTGCCGATTAAGAAATCCTTGCCGTCGTCGCCGTAGAGTTTATCAGCCCCTGCGCCGCCCCAGATTGAATCCGCACCCGTGCCGCCGCGCAGTGAATCGTTCCCCGACTCGCCGCTTAAGATGTCGTTGCCCGCCTCGCCGTAGAG
>JAFWCT010000067.1 GCA_017534385.1 Selenomonadaceae bacterium | reverse complement strand
GGTTCTTCCGCTTGAGATTATCAGCGGCGAATTCACTTTCAACGGTAGCACACTTGCCATAAGTGCTGGCTCCGACCTCGCCATAGTCAACACGACTGACGATTACTCTTTGCGCAACGAAAATCATTTTGTCTACGATTCAACTTACATTTTCAGCGGCGCAACCATGACTTCCGACAGCCAACAAGTAAACAGCCACTTTGCTTTGAGTGACGGCACCAATACCAGGGAACTTGATTTGGTACAGCTCGGCAAAGTTATCAACAATTTCCTCGAACGCGGCTTTACTCTTGTCAAAGGCTCAAGCGAGGTTATGAACATCGGCGACTACACCATAACTGCGACTGCTCGCGACAACGACGCCGGCTTGAATATCTCACTGGGCGCGGACGGCATTACACTCGTCCCGAACACGAACGACGGCGCACTTAATGTCAGCCTCACTCGTGGCGACACGGAAATTATTTCTGGCGATTTGGAATGCACAAGCGGCAGTATTACTTTCGGTTTCGACCACGCTGTCACGTTCGCGGCAGACACGAGCTTTAACTTCACGCGCAACGGCTACACTTTGACGGCGACCACAACCGACGAGGCAACCACCGCTATCGAGTTGACTAACGACGGCAAAATTACTTTCACGCCTGGCACTGACGACGGCGGCTTAAAACTTTCCCTTAGCAATGAAAACGGCACAACCCTTTTCAACGGCGAATTGAACGTAAGCGGCGGCACTATAACTTTCGACGTCAATATGCAGAAATTTTCTTTCACCGAAGGCACCGAAGTTTCCATTAAGCTTGCTGGCGACAATCCTCAAGAATTCCAATTCAAAGTGACTGGTGACGACGCAAGTTTTAAAGTCGAGGCGGACGGCTCCGGTACCTTTACAATCACGCCAGACGCTGGCGACGGCACACTTGACATCACGATTAAGCAGGGCGACAAGACGATTTTTTACAACAATATTTCCGTCAGTAGCGGCTCAATCGTTATCAGCGACATGGGACAGACTATCGGCTTGACTTCGGGCACGTCGATGACCGTCACGCTCGGCAACTACACTATCGACATAACTGCTAACGACGACGCAAGCTTTGGACTTGGCGTTCTTAGCGACGGCTCTATTGCAATCTCGCCTAAAGACAACGACGGCTCACTTGATATTTCTATCAGCAGAGGCACCACGCAAATTTTCAGCAACACAATCAATATCAGCGGCGGCACGATTACTTTCAATCCTACAACGCAGCTGATGACCTTGACGAGCGGCACGACGATTAATTTGGAATTCGGCAATTATGAACTTACTGCCACCGCTAAAGGCAACGCCGCGAGTTCAATCGCGCTGACTGACGGAGGAATTACAATCACGCCTAACACCGGCGACGGCACGCTTGACCTTACGCTGACCGGAACTTCAAGCGGCTCGTTGAACGCAAATATCGAAGTCATCAGCGGTTCGTTCACACTCAGCGACGGCGGCGAAATTACCGTTGCTGCAGGTACTGAACTGCAAATCAAATTCTCCGACGACTACATCATCAATTTCAAGGCGACCGATAAGGCGGGCGGCGCAATTTCCCTCGGCGCGGACGGAATAACTTTCGCGCCAACCTCTGATGACGGCGGCTTGCAACTCACTGTCAAACGCGGCGATGATACGCGCTCTGCAAGTTTGGACGTGACTGGCTCGGTAACTTACAAGCTCGACGGCTCCATTTCGCTGACAAAAGGCACTGTCGTTAAAAACGTTTTTGACAGCGGAAATATCTTGACGATAACCGCCAACACCGACGCTAGCGGCTCAATCAATTTTAATCCGCAAACGGGCTTGACGATAAAGCCCACGACTACCGACGCGCTGACCGTTTCTTTGACGACGGGCGATATAGAAGTCGTCAACATCACGTCAATCGACGGCACAATCAATTACAACGGCGGAGTTATCACAGCTTCAGACGGCACTAAGGCTCGTATCGCATATTATTTCGGTTGGGAATCTGATTTGTACACGACCGGCGGCACATCGTCCATTCAATTTACCGATGACAGAACAATTTACACTGCAAATGCCGGCGCGACTTTCACAGTGAATTATCTCGACGGCACGACGACGGAAATTCAACACGGTTCATATGCCGACGTTTACGGTGAAACTATAGAAGATTACGTGGAACTTGTCTCTGAAGGAACGACCTTAAAGAACAACGATTCTGAAGTTGTTTTCACGCTGGAAAAGGCGGGCGATTACAACCTTAACGGCATTGACGTCACCACAAGCGAAGACAATACTCAAGTTCTGCTTAGCGGCGATTATGATACTGTTCAATTTGCGGCGGACGCGGGCATAACAGTTTCAGCGACAGAGGATAAAGGCTTCCGATTTGGAATTAGCGACGACGGCACGATTACCATAACCACGACCGACAGCGGCGACTTCGGAGTAAGTAGCGGCTCTATAACTTTCGACGACGGACAAGCTACGATAGCCGAGGGCACGGCGATTTCATGGACGACGGGCGAGCGGGTTGTTACGTTCACCGCCAATAAAGATATTTCTGTATCGTCAAAAATCGAAGAGGATATTTATTATCTCACGCTCGATGAGGCGACCGCTGATGTTACCATTGCTCAAGACGGGCAAACGGTTTTGGCGGGCGAAATGGTAATCGACGGCGTGTTTAGTTACAGTCCAAAGACTGGCACTTTTGGCTTGACGGGCGCGAACTCTTCACACGGCGACGGCAACAATACTTCCTTCCAATTCACGACGGAAGGCGCAAGCGGCACTTACACATTCAAGGCGGAGACGAACGATACTACCGTTGTATTTATTCCCAGCTACAGCGACGGCAAATTTGAAATGAACTTCCCGAACGAAGCCAAGCACGCGATGAAGTTCACCGTAAGCAAGGACGGACAGACGGTCTTTGAAAACAACGTCGCTATCGACGGCACAATCGGCTTTGACACCGCCAATCAAGAACTTTCCTTGAGTAAAGACACAGTCCTGACCCTCACGCAGGGCGATAACTCGATAGAAATTACTGCACTGGGCGACGCGGGCGGCAAGTTGAATATCGTTGACGGCGGCTTGAGATTTGCTCCGAACACGGGCGACGGGCAACTTGAATTGAATTTCGTTTCCGCTAACCGCAAGGCAAATATCGACGTGACGGGCGCGGTTATCTTCGGCGAGAACGGCAAGATTTCTCTCGAAAACGGCACGGAAGTAACTTTCACTTGGGATGACGGCACTGTCCTCAAGATGACTTCCGAGGGCTCGACGGGTTCCATTGGTATTGACGAAAAGGGAATCAAAATCACCTCCGAAGACGAAAAACTTACCATTGACTTGACGACTGCGGCCGGCGGTCAAACCCACCTAAGCGGCATACAAGGCACGATTTACTACAACGCGGGTACAGTTTCATTCGATGACAACTCGACGATAACCGCAACGACTACGCTCGGCGGCGAACCGATTTTAATGACGCTTGAGACTATCGGCGGCACGGGACATCTTGATTTTGCTGATAATGGCGTCATTTATTCGGCGGACACGGGCGCAATGCAAATCACTTGGAAGAAAGACGACGTGGAAAGCACTTTCACGGTTAATAGCGGCTCAGTTCAAATCGGGCACGGTCTCTTCCAAATATCCGAAGGCACCGACCTTGCAACCGACTTAAAAGACTTTGTTCCCGCGCTTTACTTCACGACTTCGGAGGCTGGCACTTACACAATCAACGGACAGACGATCACGACGACCGCCGCGAATATTTCAATGACGGCGACCGATGATTACATGAAGTTCGTGACCAGCTCCGACCCTGTCCTTTACAACGGCATGACTTTTGCGGGCGAAGGCAACGTCAGCCTATCGACAGCCGGTGTAGTTTTAGGCGCGGGCGTTGAGGCTGACGGTTTCGGCAAAGATAAAATGTTTATCTTGGCGGAGGCAGGCAACGTCACTGCCGACGCGAGGATTTTTGAGCTTACAGAAGAAGTCCCGACGGGTATCAGTGTCACGGGCGCGGAGGACGGATTTATTTTCAGCCGCACGAATACCGAGGAGAGCGAAGCACGATTCGACGACCCCGACCCCGCAAACGTCGGCAAAATCTTCACGGAAGAATTTTTCCTCACCAACGACGACAGCTACCGCATTCAAACGGACTTGCTCGGCTTGCAACAGATTATCGGCGTGTCGTCTCCTGTGACGATTAAAGGCACCGCAACTTTCGACGGCGAACCCGAACGAACAGTTTTTGATGTCGTCACGGAAACGGAAGGCGTCTTCACTGTCGACGATAAGGATTACTCCATAAGCGGCGATGATAGCGTTGCGATAAAGGTTGGCTTCGAGCCAGATAAATCATACGTTAGAGGCTTCGACAGCTTGAGCGGCACGGTTAGCGGCGACTTCACCACCCATGAAGTTTCAATCAACGGCTCCGCCTCGGCTGTGCGACCTGTCGAAGACACTTTGATTTCAATATCAGCTGACGAAAACGGCTTTGAAGTTTCTGGACTCGATGACGGTGCGATTTTGTGGGTTGGTGCTAAAGATAGCTATGTTGTCAACGGCACGACGATTAACGCCAACGCAGGAGATTATATTGCTGGTAGCGGCGACAATTTCGCTTACCTTTTGGCCATGAGCAATAACACAGTCGTAACCGGTACCGAGTCTGATGATTACATAGGCAACCACGGCACCAACGTCACGATAAACGCGCTCGGCGGCAACGATACTGTTATGAATTATGGTGCCAGTAACGTTACAATAAACGGCGACGCAGATAACGATATTATTTTTAACGTCGCGCGTCTCAACGGTCAATCGGGCGCGGGCGAAACTTTAGAAAGTCCCGATAACGTTTTAATCAACGGCGGTGCGGGAAATGATTATATTGCCGCTGAAGGCACCAACGTCACGATAACTGGCGGTGCAGGTAAAGATTCTATTGCCGCAGACGGCGATTTTGCCTCTATTAACGGCGGCGCAGGTAACGACAGCATTGAAATTAACGGCGATAACGCCTCTGTCAACGCGGGCGCAGGCTCCAATCAAATTAAAGTTTCAGGCAAGAACGAAGTTATTCTACTCAAAGGTCGAACCACAGTCGAAGGATTCAACACTGGTTTTGGCGACGGCTCCGATACGATTTACATAAAACCCGAAAATGACCCTGCAGGCGTCGAATTCTTGGAGGCCGGCTTGACTTTCGGCAACGAAACCGCAAGCTTGACCCTTAGCGACGTGCACACGACCGCCAAAGTAAACCTCTTCCACGAGAACAGAGACATGTTGAATAAGGGCGTCTTCATCGCCGCAGGTGATTGGTATAAAGTCGAGGACTCCGATTTGACCGTTGATTCGGGCGAGGAAGTTTATTTCGTAGGCACCGCCGCCACCCCCAAAGCAGGCGTAGACTTCAGCGGCATAACAGGAGACCTCAACCTCACGATGGATACCGCCTACATAGACAGCGAAGAATATGTACCCGGCACGACAATGTGGATAAACGGCGTTTACTCGCTC
>JAFWCT010000066.1 GCA_017534385.1 Selenomonadaceae bacterium | reverse complement strand
TTGCCATTTACGCCGCTAAGAGGAAAAATAAAGTGCAAATAAAAATTATCGGCGTCATCAGAAATAGAAATTCGCGTGGAAAGTTCTTCGGGCGTAAAAATATCCAACAATTCACGTCTAAGGGGCAAAATCGGCGTTAAATCTTTTTCAACGAGCGAATCATAACCTTTAAGCGGCGGAGAGTTCGGAAAGGCGTTTGCGGGTTCGACAACTGCCATTCTGTCATAAAAAAAATCTTCAGGGCGGCGGAATTCAGCTCCGTTAAGATTTACGCGCCCAATTTTTTTATTATCGGCTAATTTATCGTTTGAAATTTCATTTGCGCTGATGCCTTGCCAAATGACGAGCCTTGAGGCGTCGACGCCTTCAAATCGGGCAAAGTCTCTGACGAATTCGGGAGAAATCAACAGCAAATGCTTTTTATCGTTGAGCAAACGGACTGCGGAGTCTTCAAAGCGAGCCTCGCGCCCTTTAATCGTGTCGTCGAGCAATCTGGTAATCCCGACGTGCAAATTTAAATTCGACGGGACAATTTCAAAGCTGACGGTCGAGGGTTGAGCCTTAGCAACGTCGCGTTCGTAATCGGCAATACATTTCAACAGCGCATTAGAAATTTCCTTAGCACGGCTTCCGAACTTCTCTAGCCGCTGAATTTTGCCGTAAAGATTATCCAACCACATTTTGAGCGCGGCGAGTTCGACGGAAGATAAAAATTTTATCGGGTCGGTTAAAGTTCGCTGATTGGAACTCCACGGCGTGAAAATCTTTCCGTCAAAGGTGTTTTCGTAGTCAGCCGCACAAGTTACGAGCGTCGTCGGCGAAGTCATTGCTAGCGGTCGTCCGTTGAAAAAAATTATGTAAACGTCGGTGAGCCAAGCGTCATTGTTGCCCGTCAATGATTCTTGCGGCGCGAGCGATTTTAAAATTTGCGCGAGATCTGAATTGTCGTCGAGGAGATTAACTTGCTCCGCCTTGAGGTCGAGACGTTTGAAATCTTTTAACGCAAGCATTGCCAATAACGCCCGCCACTCGCCGCGAACTTTTTCATGCAAGCCCGTGACAAATTGTTTTGTCGGCTCCAAATCGAACAACGCCATTTTGAACAGCAGAGGACGTGCCCACATGTCAGGGATTGAATCGACCGAGCCCATGTCCTTGATTGATTCGCCGCAATCGAGACTGTTTGACAGTCCGAGCAAAAAATTTATGTCCGTTTCCTTCCAAATGCCCGCCTGGTCTTTGAGGACTTTGGAAACGTCTTCATTGACCTTCGGCAACATCGGGAAATATGAATTCGCCATGTTGATACCTCCAAAAAGTTTTCCGCGCCGATTATAGCAGAAAAGCTCGCGCAGGAAAAATTTTTCTGTGCTGTAATGAACAAGCATTTCACCCTCCTAAGCGTCATGATTTCCTAGAAAAAATATGTCAATGTTGATTGAGTAAGTGATAATAAGGAAAACTTATTGAATGAGGATATAAATTGAATTGATTTAGAGGAGTTAGGAAGGTAGAATGAGTAAAGATAATGCAAGGAGTGATAGGAATGAAATATGTGAAGTTCGGCAATACGGGCATGGACGTATCGCGAATCTGTCTGGGAATGATGAGCTTCGGCAAGCCTGGCAAAGAGAACGGCGTTTTTCCTTGGGCGAAGACTTACGAGGACGGCAAGGAGATTTTCAAGCGTGCGATTGAACTGGGTATTAACTACTTCGACACGGCGAATGTTTACCAAATGGGAACGAGTGAAGAAATCACTGGTCGCTACATCAAAGACTTCGGGCTCGACCGTGATGAAATTGTCGTGGCGACGAAGGTCAACTTTGAAATGCGTCCCGGTCGTCCGAACGGTGGCGGCACGTCTCGCAAAAATGTCATGGCGGAGATTGACCACAGCTTGAAGCGTTTGCAACTGGATTATGTTGACGTGTATCAGATTCACCGCCTTGACCCGCTGACGCCAATGGAAGAAACAATGGAAGCCTTGCACGACGTAGTTAAATCCGGCAAGGCACGTTATATCGGTGCGTCAACAATTTTCGCGTGGCAACTGGAACGCTTGCAGAACATTGCCGAGCGTCGCGGCTGGACGAAGTTCGTGTCGCTTCAACCGCAATACAATCTGATTTACCGCGAAGAAGAACGCGAGATAATGCCTCTTTGCATGGATAGGAAAATGGCGGTAGTGCCGTGGAGTCCGTTGGCAGGCGGACGTTGTGCGCACCCTTGGGGAACGCGGACGGCTCGCAACGCGATTGACGAAGTATCGCCGATGGTCTGGAGCAAGACTGATGACGTTGACAAAATCGTCGTCGATAACCTGGAGCAGGTCGCGAAGGAAATCGGCTATTCAATGGCGCAAACGTCTTTGGCGTGGATGTTGTCGAAACCGTTCATCACCGCGCCGATAGTCGGGACAACTTCGGTTAAGCACATCGAAGAGGCAGTTTCCGCGCTCGACATTACTCTTGACGACGAAACGATTAAAAAGTTGGAGGCACCCTACGTGCCGCACATCAAAACGGGGGCATTCTGATGAAGACGATTTTTATAACGGGCGCGTCGTCAGGAATAGGGCGCGAGACTACGAAATATTTTGCCGCGCAGGGTTGGCGAGTAATTGCGACGATGCGCAACCTCAAGAAAGCCGGCGACCTTGAAACTTTGCCGAACGTGATAATCATGCCGCTGGACGTGACTGACACTGAACAAATCCGCCGAACGTGTCAAAAGGCATTGGCGGAATATGATATTGATGTTCTGCTCAATAATGCGGGTTATGGGATAATGGCACCGTTCGAGAGAATCCCCGAAGACGAAATCCGCAAGCTGTTTGAAACGGACGTTTTCGGCACAATGTTTGTTACGCAGGAATTTATCCCGCATTTCAAAGCGCGTCGAAGTGGAGCAATTCTGACGACGACATCGCTTGCGGCGATAATCGGCTTGCCACGTGACGGAGCATATGGAGCGGCGAAGCGTGCTCAGCAAGGAATGGTCGAATCGCTGTATTACGAACTCAAGCCCTTCGGCGTGGCGGTCAAGGCGATGATTCCGGGCGGCACGAAAACAAATTTCCAGACGCCGCTGAACGATTTGACGGGCTACGAGAAAATCGCGGCGAATCAGCGCAAATATCTTTTAGCGGGCAATGCAGAGTTTCCTGACGCGACTGAAGCCGCGCAAATAATTTTCGAGGCGGCGACTGACGGCAAAGACCAAATCAATTATCCGACTGACAGCATTTGCAAAAAACTTTACGAGCAATATCAAAGCATGGGGCTTGAGTCGTTCAAAAATTATTTCAGCAAATTGTTGTTCGAGGAGGCTTGAACATGAAAGAAGTAGTGGTATTGGTCGGCGCAGGTTCAATCGGTCAAGCATGCGCACGGCGCGTGAGTGCGGGCAAACATGTTGTGCTTGGCGACTTGAAACTTGAGGCGACAAAAGCTACAGGAAAAATCTTTGAGGACGCAGGCTTTTCTGTTTCAACGATAACGGTTGACATATCGAATCGCGAATCGATTTTAAAACTCGTAGAACATGCGCAACAACTTGGCGCGGTAAAAAATTTAATCTGTGCGGCGGGAGTAAGTCCTTCGCAAGCACCGGTCGAAAAAATATTGCAAGTCGACCTGTACGGCACGGCAGTTTTGCTTGAAGAGTTCGGGAAAATCATCTCGGAGGGCGGTTCCGGTGTGGTAATTTCTTCGCAAAGCGGGCACAGACTCGGCGCGTTGACGGAGGAACAAAATTTCCAACTGGCGACGACGCCGACCGAAGAACTTTTGAACTTGCCGTTCCTCAAGGCGATAACCGACACGCTCAAGGCTTACCAATATTCCAAGCGTTGCAATGTTTTGCGTGTGGCAGGACAAGCGACGTCTTGGGGCAAACGCGGCGCGACAATTAACTCAATCAGTCCAGGCATAATCATCACGCCATTAGCCGCCGACGAACTCAAAGGTTCTCGCGGAGAAGGTTATCGCAAAATGTTAAAGGCGTCGCCCGCAGGCAGAGCCGGTACGCCCGATGAAGTCGGCGATTTGGCAGAATTTTTGATGAGCAGTCGCGGCAGATTCATAAGCGGCGCAGATTTCTTGATTGACGGCGGCACTACAGCTTCTTATTGGTATGGCGATTTGCAATATCTCAAGGCAACACATTGAGGTAGCATCATGAAGAAAAAATTATTAGCGGCACTGACTGC
This sequence comes from Selenomonadaceae bacterium, assembly GCA_017534385.1. Taxonomy (GTDB): domain Bacteria; phylum Bacillota; class Negativicutes; order Selenomonadales; family Selenomonadaceae; genus Quinella. The sequence continues at coordinate 8,789 of JAFWCT010000066.1, read as the reverse complement.
GGGCTTGCTTACGTTCGGTTCATTGAGCATAGTTGAGGCGGCAACGCCGATAGTGATTCAAGAGCAAGGCTCCTTCACTGTGGGCGGCACATATAAAGAGCGTCCTGGAAAATTTTCTCCAGAAAACTTCGTAGCGGAAGACGGGCAACGAGCTTACGGTGATTTTGCTTATGTGGAATATCAAATTCCCGTCAAAGCTAAAAAGTTGCCTCTCATTTTTCAGCATGGCGGCGCACAGTCGAAACGCACTTGGGAATCCGGTCCCGACGGTCGCGAAGGCTTTAACACTATGTTTGTTCGCGCCGGCTACTCGGTTTATTTGGTTGACCAGCCCAGAAGCGGCGAGGCTAATCTCTCCACTGAGGCTCTAACGCCCGATACACCTTGGGCAAGTAATCCCATGTACGGCGACAAGACCCTTTATGTGTTGTCTCGTATAGGTCACTACGACGCGGCGGGCAATCCCGTTCCCAATGCACAGTTCCCTAAAGGCAAAAAAAATTATCAAGCATTTCAGCAGAGTTGGACGATTGGCTCCGGTCCTTTGGATAATGATTTGAATGCCGAAGTTCTTGCCGAGTTGGTCAATCAGCAAAAAGACGGCGCGATTTTGGTGACGCACAGCATGGGAGGCACTATTGGCTGGCGCACAGCTATCCGCACGAATAAGGTACGAGCGATTATCGCCTACGAGCCGGGCGGCACTCCTTTTGTTTTCCCTGAGACTGAAATGCCTAAAACTATCGACGCACGTTTCAAGGCACTGTCCGCTTCCGCTATCGGCGTCCCGATGAATGATTTCCTTAAGCTCACTAAGATACCGATTGTTCTCTATTACGGCGACTACATCAAGATTGGCTCGGAAAATGTCGGCGAGGACAAATGGGGCACGGAATACGCTATGGCTGAGCAATTTGTCGCGGCAATTAACCGACATGGCGGCGACGCAACACTTGTACACTTGCCGGAAATCGGAATCAAGGGAAATTCGCATTTTTTTATGCAAGAGCGCAACAACGAAGAGATTATGAAGCTGGCACTCGCCTGGTTGAAATCGAAAGGATTGGACAAATGAACGTATTTGAAAAATTGCGTGCGGGGCAAAGTTTCCACGTGCTAAACGACGCTGATTATGTGCGTGAAGCTCACGGCGAATTCAAACGTTGCCGCCATTTGTGTTGGCTGGCAAATTCGACTGACCCTGATGACACGCAAAAGATTTGGGAGATTGAGCGCGAACTTTTCAACGGCAACTTCGACGCGACAAATTTTCTGACGCCGCCTTTCCAAATTGACGCGGCTTGCAGAGTTTTTCTCGGCAAAAATGTTTTCGCCAATCACGGACTAACGGTTATGTCGGTCGGAACGGTCACGATTGAAGATGGCGTTATGCTAGGACCTGAAGTCGGACTTTTTACGGTTAATCACGAGCCGAAAAATATTCGCGTCATTTTCACCAAAGAAATACATATCAAGCGCAATGCATGGATAGGCGCACGAGTCAGCATTTTGCCCGGCGTGACGATAGGCGAAAACGCGATTGTCGGCACAGGCTCGGTCGTGACGAAAGATATTCCCGATAACGCGGTTGCGGTCGGCAATCCTGCGCGGGTTATCAAATTTATTTAGAGGCGATGCGACTATGGAAAAACGCTCCCTCGGCGCGACGAATCACGAAAAACTTTTTCCGGTGTTGGAAGAACTTGGCATAACTTTTGTAGCATTCTCGCCGCTTGCCAACGGACTTTTAAGCGGAGCATACAAGAAAGCTCAAACTTTCATGGCGACGGGCGACTATCGCAACATGATGCCGCAGTTCACGACTGGAAGAAAATTTTACCGCAGAGGAAATTTATCTTTCGCCGGAAGAAATCGCAGACCTTGACGCTAAACTTGACACTATGAACTTTGAAGTTTTTGGCGGCTCTGAAATGAGGTAAAAACTTTGATAAAACAGATGAAGTATTTTCAAGCAATAGTGCGCTGTCAAAATTTTACTAAAGCGGCCGATGAATGTTTTATTTCGCAATCGGCAATCTCTCAGCAACTTCAAGCACTCGAAAAGGAATTAGGCGTAACACTCTTGCTAAGGGAAGGCAGAAAGTTTTCTCTCACTCCGGCAGGAGATTTTTTTTATCGCAAAAGTTTGGTACTAGTCAACGACTTTGACCGATTATTACGAGACACCGTTAATCTTGCTAACGGCTCGGAGCAAAAAATTTCTGTCGGCTATCTTCGTCACTTCGATAACTCACGCTTAAAAAAGACTGTTGCCGAATTCAGCGAAAAATTTCCTGACATTACCATTGAGCTTATACAAGGAACGCACGAAGAACTTTACGACCTTTTGCGCAAAGAAAAAGTCGACATTGTTATCAGCGACCTGCGCCGCGAGCCTTCCGAACAATACGTAAACTTTTTTCTGACCACTGAATATTTTTATGCTGAGTTGCCGAGTAAAAATCCACTTGCCCAACTCGATTCACTCACCGCTGACGATTTGAAGAACACCCCGATAATTTTGATTGCGCCTATCGGCGACCGACTTAACGAAGAAATGTTTTTCCGTGAATATCTCGGCATAAAAAGCGAATTCATTTTTGCAGAAAATCTTGACGACGCTCATTTAATGGTTATCTCCAACAAGGGTTATCTGCCTGTAACGGACAAAAAATCTCCCCAGAATAATGATTTCCTCAGCTATGTTCCTATCGTTTTCAACGGCAATCCTTTTTACTGCAAGTACTATGCTTTTTGGCGTGCTTATTCTACGCGACCATGCATTGAAAATTTTGCCTCTATCTTGAAAACTAATATTAACGGCTAAAGGACAACTGGTATATTTCGTCCTGAATAAAAGGAAAACTACCGCCAATAGCAAGCCAAATACCTCGTGCAGTATTCGCGGCAGAAAGTGAAAGCTCATCACTAATATGAACAGTAAGAAAATTGTCGCGTCCAGATAAATTTTTCTCGTCATTTTAAGCCGTCAAACCAACTTTTAATCCCGGCTACGGAAAAGCTTGCCGCGTACGAACTGGAACATTGGAAAATCTCCCCTCAATCGTCCATAACAAAAGCCCGTTGCCAAGTTTCTGCAACGGGCTTCTTTAATCCTTACTTCTTCTGTTCGGCAAGGAATTGCGACAACGTTTTACCGCCCACGCCCCAATTATCTAAGTCGTTTTCTTTGACCAGCACATAGAAAAATTTTTCGTCCACACCAAGAATTGAACTTGCGGTTTTCGTAAGCTCCGCAATAAGTTTTTCCTTCTGTTCCTTCGTAGGGTGTACCGCGTTGATTGAAATTAACGGCATGATTATTCCTCCTCCAAAAGTTTAACTACAGCTTCGCCGACACCGCCAGCCGATGCAGGATTTTGTCCCGTGACAAGCCGACCGTCTTCGACGACGTGATTTGACCAGTTCGCCGCCGCATGATGAATCGCTCCATGTTCCTTGAGCGCACTCTCCAGCAGGAACGGCACAATATTTGTCGCTTGAACTGCTTCTTCTTCGCCATTTGTGAACGAAGTCAGATTTTTGCCCTCAACCAAATAACTTCCGTCGCTGAGCTTGACATTAACCAACGCCGCAGGTTTTAGCAAGCGGATGCGTCAATTCGCTGAGCCAAAAGCCCGTAGGAATTCCGGTTGCGCCTTTGACATTGTTACTAGTCACCACGCACAAAATTTTTTTCATGTGTAACATCTCCTACTAAAATTTCTCCGACAATGTAATTTTGGTCGGTTGATAGTCAATCACTTGCTCGGTCTGTATCAGCAACTCGACTTGCCGACGATAATTTTTGTACGCGCTTGACGAAAAATATTTTTGAGCCGCCGCCGTGTCGCTGAAAATTATCATCGTGTGCAAAACGTTCGGGCGCGGTTGCTCGGCAGTAACAAATGCTCCCATTACTCCCGAATCCTCACGGACTGCGCGGACTGCTTCATCAGAAATTATTTGCTGAAATTTTGCAAGGTCGGCAGGCACAATTTCAAAGCGATATGTTTTTACGACGGTGCCGACGCCGTTATTTTTTTGCTCCAGAACAATTCCGTTGACTGGCAGAAGTTTCAACCCTGCAAGAATCGGCAAGCGTTCTGCGCGATACTGCTGAAAGGCGGGACTTGTGCTGTGAATTCGATATGCTTCGTCGCTCTCGTATATCTCCAAAAGTCTCATCAAGTTCGGATTGTCGCGTTCAATCGCGCCGTACAAAGCATACGTTCCGGCTTCCTTCGCCGTCGTCGGTGCCAACACCCTTGCGCCAATTTCAATCATCTGGGACATTGTGCCGGCGGCTGATTCCACGAATGCCCATTGTACTCGCGGCATATTTCCTGCAGGCGTGCGGATTGATTTCGCGCTTGCCATCGCCTGAAACATAAACATCACTCCCAACGTCAGCAATAAAATTTTCCTCATCGCTCAACCTCCAAGCAAAGCTTTCGCGTTGTCTGTGTAAATTTTATCCGCCCAACCTCGCCGCGCTATTTCCTCATCAAAAAAATTTTTTTTCCGTAAGATGACCTGCGCGGGCACATACGGATAATCCGTGCCAAAAATTATTTTGTCGAGGCTCGTGATTTTCAGCAACATGTCGAGTTGTTCCGGCATTGGGTCGCCCGCCGTGTCGAAGAATAATTTTCCCATGCTCGCTGAAAAATTCACCGGCTCCATTAAATTCATCGATGCCAACATTTGAAACATTGCTCCGGCTCGCTGTTTCATGTACGGCAAGAATGACCCGCAATGCGGCACCACAAACCTCAGATTCGGAAATTTTTCAAGTGTGCCGTTCGCCAAAAGATTCAAGACCGCACGAGTTGTGTCGGCGGGATATTCGTACAACGCCATTACTTTTCCCGTCACAACATTTTCTCGCGGCAATAATTTCGCCGGACTTGGGTGAATTATCACAAGCGCATTTCTCTTGTTGAGTTGAGCAAAAATCGGGTCAAGCCGTTCGTCGCCAAGATACACGCCGTCTGAATTGCTCGCAACCTTCACGCCGAGCGCACCGAGTTTTTCCGTCGCGTAACGAAATTCTTTGATTGAACCTTCGACGCTGGGCAATGGTAATGTCGCCACGAACCCAAACTTATCTGGAAAACGTCTGCAAAGTTCGGCAAATTCTTCGTTTATCGCTCGTGCTGCTACGCAGGAGAATTTTTCGTTTGCCGAGCCGTTGAAAATATGCGGCGTCGCCATCGACAAAACCGTAAAATCTATATCTGCCTCGTCCATGAACTGCAGATGACTTTCCACTGACCATTTCGGCAACGGAAATCCTTCTTCCGCCGCCGCGTCAATTCCCAAAATTCTCAGCGCGTCGACATAGCTCGGCAATATCGCGTGGGCGTGAAAATCTATTTTTCTTGCCGATAAAATTTCTGTCGCGTTCGCTCTCATAAAAAATCCTCCAACCGCCAAACTCAAGCCGAGTTTCAAAAATTCTCGCCGATTCATTGCTTACAAACTTGCGCCGATTTTATACGCCGCGTCTCCAAACTCCGAATTTTCCACTGCCGAGCGATATCCGCAACCGATTGCCCAAACCTGCCCGACATCTTCCCATTCCATGTAGCGTACCAATGTTTTGTAGTGAACCGAAAGTGCCTCCATTGTCCAATCCGCGCTGTTCCACGCCGTCGCCATCATCACAGATTTCTTCCTGTGCAATTTCTCCGTCCGCGCATAAAACCGGTCTATTATCGTTTTAAGCTGGGCACTCATTCCGTAGTAATACAGCGGCGTCACCAAACACAGCAAATCCGCCTCCAACATTTTCGGCATGAGCTTTGTTTCTATCGCGTCGTTAAAGATACACGATCCGTCCATTGAGCAGGCTCCGCAACCTCGACATGGATTCGTTTCCTCATTCGCCGCATCGAATACAAATACTTCGTGACCGACACTTTTCGCGCCCTCAACGAACTTTTGAGCCAAATAGCGCGAAGTCGATTCTTCTTCCGTATGCGGACTGCTGTTTATCACTACAATTTTCATTTTCTTACCTCCGGAAACTTTTTCTGCTGCCGAACTTCCTTCCTTAGCCAAAACCGAAAGTCCGAACCCGCTAAGAAACAGCGTTATTGTTCCAAGCCCGACCATTTTTAAAAAATCTCGCCTATCCATTTTCTCCGCCTTACTTACAACAACTTCATGATACAGTTATGCGCCAACTCATAAACCGAATGGTAAACAAAATTCACGTCCGCCGCTTCCATCGCTGACCTTTGTTCCTCTGTAACAACAGCGTACGGATAAATCCCATACACGAACGGGAAGAACGCATACAAGAAATTTTCCTTTTCTCCGGCTGTCCAATCTGGACAACACTTGTCGAGACAACGACCGACTGCCTTTAACGAATTGCCATACGCCCGCTTGAACTCAACCAGATTCTCCGGTCTACTGTTCGCTTCCATATCGAAATGATTCATCGACATCAACTTCAAGAGCTGTCTCCTATTCGCCAGAGACTTCGCAAGCTCATCCGCAAATTCCGCCTTAGACAAATTCTCTCGCGCAGAGATTTTATCCAGCTCCTCAATCCACAATTCATATTCCCTTTGCAACAGGGCTAGGAAGATTTCTTCTTTCGTTTTGAAGTAGTTATAAACTGATGTACGAGTAAACGACGTTGCCTTTCCAATCTCTATAATAGTGATATCCTTAAAATTCATCGTCTGATACAGTCGCTCGCAAGCGTCAATTATTTCATTACGTCTCTCCGCCGTAAGAATAGCTGAACCCCTCGACATTGCCTCACCTCTTCTCTAATCAATTCTGACATATTGTCAACATTCAACGAGCGAATTATACTTCTACGCTGACATTGTGTCAACTAAAATTTTTTAGCTCGCCTTCTCTCCCACGTGCCCCCACTCAATCCGATGAGACACACGGAGAGGAAAGACGCCTTTTCGCACAGACGAGATTGATGAAAAATTTTTCGAGAAGCGTGAAGAACTTCTCGGCTAAATATCTGCGACCTCTTGAAGTTTTATGCTCAAAAGGAATTTGAGTTGATTTACGCAATTTATTGACCGTGAGCATAAACCTTGCTTCGTCTACAGTTGCACAAACTCACACTTTGATTCGTTTCAAGTAAAAAATTTGTATTATCTCAACCTAACTCGTTAAGAAGGGAAATGTAATTTTCTAGACGACAAATATTGTTTTCTTTGTCTGCATAAGCAGATTTTAGCTCTTCAAATTCTTTGTTTATATCGGTCAGAAGATGTTCGGCGAAATTTTCTTTGATAGAATTAAGTTGCTCTTTGAATTTCGTGATTTCGTTGGTGAATTTGTCGCTAATAATGTCAAAAAGTTTGGCAATAATCTCGGACAGTTCCTTTTGAATTTGGGAACGCGCAGAAGAGTCTCGAACTTCGCCAGAAAATTTGCTGGAAAGTTTAGTCACCGGCTCATCTACGTCAATTTTGATAACAGGAAAGTCAATTTGGTTGAGTGTCCTTTCGGCAAGCAACCTGAAGTAAGCGGGGTCAAAAGATTCATCAGAAATATCAAAGGAGTCAGTAATGAGCTTGAGTAGCCTGTTTTTGAGAGCTAGTAAATTGGCGGCGTCGACAAATCCCGCTTCAATGGAAGAGGCAGATTCGCGAGCATAGTTGCGAATGTTTTCAAGTGCGTCGTTGGCATCAATGTAAGTGTAACGCGTCTCGTAAGTGTAGTATTCTTTGTGGGAATTTCCCCAAGTCCACGGCTTATACCATGTTGAGTCACTGACACGGAAAGATTTAACATTGACTTCAACGCCGGTTCTGGTAGCGAGTGTAGAGTAATCGTGACTGGAACTGCGCAAAGCAGTCAATATTTCCAGTTTCAAATGCTCCATTTTGGAATAGACTTCGCCAAAATATTCTTCAAGCTGACTTTGGATATTATTGATTCTTGTACCGACGGCGCGTTGTTGACGTTCAATTTCTGCCTTATCATCGTTGGCAAGTCGATTGTGTTTATGGTTAGCGGCAGTTTTAATGTCATCAAGACATTGGCTAAGATTTCTTTGAGCAAGTGGTACAAATCCTGCGGCTTTTTTAGCGAGCGTAAAATCTTTTTGAGTAATGACTTCTTGCAAACGGGATTGCACGGGCTTAATATCGCCAATCGTCTCAATCATTTCGTCGGTCAAGTCTTCATGATAGCTGAGATTGTCGAAAGCATTTTCTTCCGCTGGGCAGTGTCAAGCAGATTGTGTAAGTAGGGAAAGTTAGCGGTCGAATTTATCAAATAGAGCGGCGAGGCGATCGTTCAAAAGCAGTTGATTGCGAACGAGCGACCAGTTGGCAACCGGACGGTCTGCCCACTCTTTTTGCAACTCAACGACGCGAAGATAAAGCAATTTGAAAACGGAATTGTCGTTAGGAAATGTGCCGCGTTTGGTTATCTTGCGGAAACTGGAATTGACCGCTTCAATCGCATTGGTCGTGTACATAATCTTGCGCACCGCTGACGGATAGTCAAAAAGTTGTTCAACGTAGGCAAAACAACGTTTCCAGACAGCAATCGCGCCGGGATATTTTGCCCAGACCTGGCAGAAACGCTCGAATTCGACGCGACAGGCTTTGAGACTCGGTGCGCCGTAGATTTTTTTCAAATGGGTGGTGAAATCTTTGTAATCGCGCGTCGGCACGTACTTTAGCGAATTGCGAATCAGGTGGACAATACAGCGTTGCACGACCACTTCAGGAAAGATTGCTTTTGCGCCTTCCTCAAGTCCGGATACGCCGTCCATAGAGATGAAACCGACTTCC
>JAFWCT010000065.1 GCA_017534385.1 Selenomonadaceae bacterium | reverse complement strand
GGCTTACACGCTCAGAGAAATCACCAGCAAAAACGTCAACAGCATCTCCGGTCAAATTACTGCGTTGTGGAATAAAGCGGGCATCCAAGTTAAGTACAACGACTTCGGAGCAAATAGCTATTCCATTAACGGAAGACCCATCAGCCGTAACGAGGCAGTCGACAAGTTGGCGTATAATCTTGGTTATCATGATATCGACACCACCCCGTTCAAGATTTAAACAAAGCACTATTCAGCAAACAAAAGCCCTTCGGCGGTCGCGTCGGAGGGTTTTTCGTTGACGATTTTGCATTTTTAAGTTCGCGAAGACGTTTAAGCTTTGATTTTATGATTTAAAACAGGCGTCAATAAAAATTTTGACACGGCAGGGAAAAACGGCGGCTTATAGAAAAGAAAGTTGAGGTGTTTACATTGGCAATGGAGATTGAACGAAAATTTTTGGTCGATAAGCGGAAAATGCACGAGCTGAACTTTTCGAGCGAGTCGCTAATCAAGCAAGGTTATCTTTCAAGTAATCCGACGGTTCGGGTTCGGATAAAGGACAATCGCGGGTTCTTAACGATAAAATCTTCAACGCGGGGAATCAGTCGGCAGGAGTTTGAGTACGAGATACCCTTAGACGACGCCGAAGAGCTTTTAAAGCTCTGTGATGACAATGTTTTAAGGAAATATCGCCGAACGGTCGAATATGGCGGACGCGTCTGGGAGATTGATTTTTTTAGGGGGCGACTGGCGGGCTTAGTCTTAGCGGAGGTGGAATTGAATTCTGCTGATGAGGCTGTCGAGTTGCCCGAATGGATTCGGCATGAAGTTTCAAGCGACAGGCGTTATGCGAACTCAAATTTAGTCAAGATAGAGGATTGGTCGCGTCGACCGTGGCGCAAGTCTTAAGAGGTGGAGCCATTTGATTTCGGAGTGGGAATTATTTTTGAGATTGACATTAGCTTGTGTGCTCGGCGGGATAATCGGCTACGAAAGGCAAAGTCGCAGGAAAACGGCGGGTTTGCGGACGAATGTCCTTGTATGCCTCGGTTCGTGCTTGATTATGGTTTTGAGCGAGGCACTTTACTTTCATGTCGAAGGACGCACGAACGCAGACCCCGCACGATTGGCGGCGCAAGTTGTCAGCGGAATAGGTTTCCTCGGTGCTGGCGCAATCATGAAGGAAGGCTTAACCGTCACGGGCTTGACTACGGCGGCTTGCTTATGGGTCGTTTCAGGCGTAGGCTTGGCAGTCGGCGCGGGATATTATTCGGGAGCACTGTTCACGACGGCTTTAATCTTCGCGACGCTCGGCACGCTGTCTAGGATTGATGAATGGGTCATGCACGAGAAAAATTTAATCATCACGATTCACACGAAGGATAAGCCTGGGCAGCTCATGCACATAAGCTCTTGCATTGACGATTTGCAGCTGAAGATTCGCGATGTTAAGGTTAAAGCGGACGAAGACTCGACGGACACGCTGATTATCGAAATGGAAGTTTATAATCACCGTGCTTTAAAGAATGTTATCGTTTTGGACGCGGTTAAGCGGATTGAAGGCGTGGTAAGCGTCGACGTTAATTAATGAGGAGGTTTCAAGATGAATTACGATATTATGGATACGATTGTTCGGACGGCGATTGATGCGATGCGCAATGCTTACGTTGAGCACGGCTCGATTGCTACGGGTGCATGTCTTTTGGCGGCGGACGGCACGCTTTACACCGGTTGCGCGATTGATAGCGTCGTTCCCGAATACAAATTGCCGGCTGAAGTCGTCGTCATGGCGAAGGCTATTTCGGATGGCAAGCGCGAGTTCGATGCAATCTCGGTTGTGGCGGATATTGACGGAACCTACATGCCCGACGAGCTTACTCATAAGTTCCTGCTTGAGTTCAACGTCAAAGAAATTATTTTGGCGGACATGAAGGGCAATACAAAGATTATGAAGCTAGAAGAGTTCATGCCTTACAAATCGCGCCGCAAGTAACGAAAATTCTTCGGCAAAGGAAGTTCCTGCTTGATGACCACTCTGGTTTTGAAGATTACTTCCCGCCGATGATTTGACAAATAAATTGTGCTGTAGTATCTTCTGCGTAGCAATAATAATTTTTTCGGCAAAGGAAGTTCCTGATTTGGCAAAGAGTTTTAAAATCTTACTTCCCGCCGAGAGGACAGGGGCGGTCGATTGACTGCCCTTGTTCTTTTGCAAGGAGGCTTTAACATGAATACTTATGAGACGTTCCGTTATGTGCAAGGCGTGCTGACTCTGTTCAAAGCCGCGCCGACCATCGAAATTGAAGCCAATTACACGCTCGACAACAAACGCAACCTCACGAACGGTTTCTTTATCACGGAGGCGGCGTTCAAAGCTTGTCCGTGCATTGCCGCCGAGGAGCTGTTCGATTTCCTCAAGGACAAGTTCGGCTACAATATCTTTGAACTCAATCAAGGCTTTTACAAGTCATTTCGGACGGTGGCGAACAGTACGCCGCAAAAAATCCTCGTGAATAAGCTCCTGCACTACATGTCAACTTACGGCATGGAGGAGCTTGGACTCTTCGACAGGGCACTTGTTTACATTCCCAACGACGCTTTGGAATTGCCCGCCGACGCCACGCCGCTTAAAGTCACAGTCATTAACGCAATCACCACCGACGAAATTAAAGCCCGCGTGCTCAAGCTGATTCAATCGGGCGCGGCTCTCTCTGAAGAGACCCTAGACGCCCTCGCCGACGTGGTGAAGTTCCTAAGCATTGAACTCGACGTGGACGACGTGCCTAACAAAGAATTCGCCGTGCGCCTCTGCGACCTGCTGAACGTCCTGCCCGCCGACCCCGTGAAGTTTCTGCGCTATGTGATTTACAAGGCGACCGGTTCAACGCTACTGATTAAGGACAAGGAGACTATCGACGGCATAAAGAACGGAAGGTTTGATGACCAACTCTTTGCACGCTACATCGAACGCAACGGGCTTGGCAAGTTGGCTAGCGTCTTCCACAGGTTCAAGCCGCTTTGGTTAGCGTTCAAGCCGCATTCCGATTACATGCGGGCGACGATAAACAAAATGCGCAAGCTCGCCGACCGCTACCATAAACCGACGCCGCCGAAGTTCCTTGAGCAACTGACTGCCGCCGAGGCTATCGACTTCGACCGCCTCAAGCAGGAGCTAGCCAACGTCACGGCTTATCGGAAGGTTTCTTTAGCCAATGCCCTGCTTTATCGTCAAGCCACGCCGTCAAGTATCGTCTACAACATTCGCAACGGCAAGGCGTTCGCGGACGACTATCACGGCGGCTTACACTTCGACGCGGCAAAGGTTCTCGACGTGCTGATTGATTCGATTGCCGAGGACATTGCCCCGAACGTCGCCGGCAAAAAGATTTACATTCCCGAACGCTTTACATATGCCGCGCCCGTCAGCGAGAAGAAGTTTATCGGCAACATTCCAAACGGCTCGTCCTACACCTTCGATAAAAATTCCGTAGTCGTCGGCGTGCACTGGTTCAATATCCTTGTTGACGGTCGGGAAGTGCGCGTCGATTTAGACTTGCATTTGAACTCCCCTAAGCGCGACATCGGCTGGCATAACGACTTCAACGCGGACAACTTCATTGACACCAAAGAGCTTAAGGTTATCTTTTCCGGCGACATGACTGACGCGCCCATTAATCGCGGCGGAGCAACTGAGGCTTTCTTTGTCGGCGAGACCGTGACTGATGAACTGATGATGATTAACCTTAACAACTACACCTACGGTTCGCAAGATAATCCCGTGCCGTTCAAGTTGATTCTCGGCGACGTGACGCAGGACAGTATCAATCGGCAATATCTGATTGATTCGCATGAGGTTGCCTTCTGTGTGCCCAATGAAATTGTTTCTGGGCAAATGTTTATCGGGTTCCTTGCCTCGGACGAGAGCGGCGCGAAGAAGTTTTATTTCTCGACGGGCAACACGGGAACTAAAATCGTCGCCCGCAGTGATGAGCTGACTGATAAAGTTATCGCGGCTATGAACTCAAGCTTTGAATCCTCTTTGGGCTTGTCGACGATATTGGAACGGGCTGGCGCAATCTTCGTGAGCGACGCCGCCGACAGCGACATTAACCTTGACCCCGCCTCCGTCACCAAAGATATTCTGCTCGGCTTGTTCAGCAAATGATTTAGGCAACAAAAAAACTCCTCCGTGCCTTGTCGGCGTGAAGGAGTTTTTCTTTGTCATCGTTCATGCGAGAAATACATTTTGCGCGGGACAATCATTCCGAGTTCGTCTTCAGCGATTTGCTTTATCCTCTGCGGCGACTTGAGCTGAGCAATTTCCACGCGCAGTCGTTCGTTCTCCAGTTCGAGTTGCTGAGCTTGCGTTTGAGTGGCGACCAGTGCATAACCGCGGCTTGCGCTGATTCCGCTACGAATCACCACTGCCATTGCCAGCACCGCGAAGACTACAAAGGCAATTCGGCAACGCGACCTTAGCAGATGATTTAGGCGCGGGCGACCTTTGATTAAAGTCAGCTCGGCTTCATTACTGGCGGGCTTGCGTTTAGGTTGACTGTTGGCTTTGGATTTATTTTTTATCGGCATGGTACTCCCCCTTTGAATTCAATCAGAAATTTTTTCGACGACGCGCAGTTTAGCTGACTTAGCGCGGCTGTTACCTTCGACTTCAGCAAGCGTCGGAGCTTTGGCTTTGCCGAGGATTTTAATTGAGGCTTTGTGATTGCACACGCACACAGGAAAACTTTTCGGGCAGATGCAACCTTGCGCAAGCGTTCGGAACGTCTCCTTAATGATTCTGTCTTCAAGCGAGTGGAAGGTTATAACTGCGAGCCGTCCGCCGGGCTTCAACCTGTCGACGGCTTTTTTGATTGCGTCGGCTAAGATGTCGAGTTCGCCGTTGACTTCAATCCTAATCGCTTGGAAAACTCTTTTGGCAGGGTGTCCGCCGTGTTGAGTGCGCGGGGCAGTCCGTTCAATCAATCGGGCAAGTTCGCCGGTCGTCTCAATCGCGGAAGTCTTCCTAGTTCGACAGACGGCGGCGGCGATTCTCTTTGCAAAACGTTCCTCGCCGTATTCGCGGAAGATTTTAATCAAGCGGTCTTCGTCGTAGCTGTTAATCACGTCGCAGGCAGTCAAGGTTCGTCGTCTGTCCATGCGCATATCAAGTGGCGCGTCGTGCATGTAAGAGAAACCTCGATTAGCCGTATCAATCTGATAAGACGATATGCCTAGGTCAAAGGTCGCGCCGTCAATCTTATCAATGCCGAGGTCATCAAGGATTGCATTGAGTTCGCTGAAGTTGCCGCGCACAATCCGAACGTCGCAAGCTAAGCCCGATAAGTTTTCAGTGGCGGCAGTGATTGCATCTTCGTCTTGGTCTAGCCCGATAAGCAATCCGCGTTCGTTGAGTCGTTCACCAATAGCTCGTGCGTGTCCTGCGCCTCCTAACGTACAATCAAGATAGGTTCCCTCCGGCTTAACGTCCAGTGCGTTTAAAACTTCGTCCAGCATAACGCTCTTGTGCTTAAAGTTCAACGTCCCCTGCTCCTTAAACCGTTTTGAAATCCTATTCGCCCTGCAGTGGAAATTTCCTTTAGCCTTAGCAAAAAATTTTTTCAGCCGAAATTCATTGACGCGACGTTTCCAGGTGATATAATTTGCGGCAATCCAAAGGAGGAATAGCTTATGAAAATTACCAAAGACATGAACATAATCGAAGTCGTTCAGCGTTATCCGGATACTATGATGGTTTTCATGTACGCAGGCATGGGTTGCTTTGGCTGTCATGCGGCGCAATTTGAGACCATAGAGGAAGGCGCGTTGGCTCATGGCATTGACGTTGATAAGCTCATTGAAGCTCTTAACGAAGTCGTCGAGGCGTCTGACGAGGCTGACTCTGAACTTGCTGGCGTCGCGGCGAAGTAATCATTCCCTATAAGACACTTTGTCGAAGTTTAGCTTATCGAGTTCGCGAGCCTTCGGAGGTTTGGCGGGATAACCTAAGGATAGAACCGCTTGGCAAGCAAAGTTATCGGGGAAGTTGAGCAATCCGCGCAGATAATCTTCGCTAGTCGAATCGTCTTCAGCATCGCGGTTGCGAACTTGAATCCAACAGTTTCCTATGCCCAGTGACGTAGCTAAGAGTTCCATACTCATCATAGCCACGCACGAATCCTCAACGAAAGTATCAGACTTATCCTTATCGGCAATAACCACTACCGCCGCCGCTGCGCCTTCCAACATCTTAGCAACGCCCTTGCGACAGTGCGACATCTTTTCGAGAAGCTCGCGGTTCTTGACGACGATGAATTCACACGGATACTTTGAATGCCCACTCGGAGCCAAGAGTGCCGCGCTTACAATCTGCTTTAACTGTTCGTCGGAAAGTTTTTCCTCGGTGTAGCGGCGCACGCTCCTACGTGAACGCATGACTTCTAACATTTCCATTTAATCAAGTCCTTTCCCAAAAATTTAAGTCGGAGACTATTCAAAGCCTCCGACTTTTTTTGTGTTAGCAAACTCTTATTTGGTTGCACGAGCCGTTATGCTGTCGACACTCTTAGCCTTGAGGACTTTCTTGGGGATTTCAAGGTTTTTCTTTACCCCAGCCTCGTCAGAAGGATAGGTCGTGTAAGCGCGAATCTCGCTGTAGTAAGCAATCGTTTCGAGGAGCTGATTTATCTCGTCAGGCCAAGTCTGATTCGGGTCATTGAGGGCGGCGCGTGCCAACTCTTGAACGAGACCGGAGAATTGATATTGCATTGCGACCGTATGCCAATCGCGCTTATCAATCGTCCACATGTACCAGAGGTTTGCATTGCGGAACGCGGTATCGAAGTAGTTTACGATAGCCTCTTGAATCGGGTCAGCCGTCGAGTTGGGATTTGCCTCCGACATCGCCCTGAAGGAATTAGCCATGCCGTTGCCGTCAAGCGTGATTAACATAATGCGGCGGTTTTCGTTCTCCTGAAGGATTGTAACTTCCTTAGCATCGTTGATAAACTCTTCGACCTCTTCGGGTGTCGGCGTGGCAAGCATGTCCATGATTCCAGCGGCTAAGGTCGGTGCGGTGAACTTCTCCCACTCTTTGTCCGCCTTAAAGTAAATCGTCATATCTTTGCCGTCCTGCGTCATGTAAAAAGGAATGGTATTTTCGGTGCTAGTGCCATCGTCCTTTTCAATCCAGAACGTCAAATCGCCCTTTGACTTGAAAACGTTGCCTTCTACGGAGCCGAGTATGTCGAGTTCAGCCTGAATGTATGGAGACGTAAACAGAATGTCTTGGCGGAAAAACTTCTCCGCATCTGCTGAATAAGACGACAATGCCTCGCGATAGGCTTTAATGCCCTCCGAGTTCGGGTCGTCCGCCGCGAATGTCTTCGCAGGGAAAATCATCGCGCACAGCATAAGTAGTGCCGTGCATAAGCCAAACAATTTTTTCATCAAAAACCCTCCTTAATTGTTAGTGGAGCTTCTTGCCGAAGTCCTCAAAGAATGAATTACAAATCCTGCCGAACATGCCCTTTTGAGCTTGGAAGTCTTCGCGGTCACGCACGTCCTTGCGAGCAAAAATCATTTCACCATGTTGAGCCTCATAGACCTGCAAAGTCATTTGAATTGTAGACACGTCCACCCTACGCGGCGGATAAGTCACGGGAACTTGAATGTAATACGTTTCCTCGCGGCGATTGCCATGGCGGTCGTAATAGGTGCGAGTCTCTCTGCGTTGCTCCCAAACGGTATAGCCGGGCTTGACGTAAGAATTATCGTCCCACGTGTCGACATTGGCAACAACCCAAGCGTCCGCAATCTGATAGGCGTTTTGCATAATGACGTGGCGGGCTTGCAAGGGATTGGAATAAGCAAGCGACTCGACATTTAGCATACGCTGTGCTTGAGCCTCCGTGATGACGTTGCAACGAAGATTCTTTTGGGCGTTCTGAATATAAACGTCCTGAAGGTTGCGCAAAAGGATTGTGTCGACGCGACCAAAGTTTTGATTGGGCGTCACGTCGAAGACGATAACCGACCGGATATTACGGAAGTAGAAGTTGCGGTTGAACCAGTCAGTTTTTTCTGCGGAAACGATTTGTGGCAAACTCATCATCGCAAGCAAGAGAATCACGCTGAAAACTTTTTTAAACACGATAACACCTCCTTTATTTTGTATAGCCAACGCTCTGCGCTAAGAGAATAGTTTTATCGTCGGAGAGCTTAGCAATCTTTTTGAACTCGTCGTGATTGATTGAACCGCGTACACAGTTGCCTAAGCCTTCAGTCTGTGCGGCAAGGGCGACGCTTTGAACCATTGCCCCAACCGCTATGTTAGCAAAGGAGATTTGCCTTTCACGCGGCGGCGGAGTATGTCTTGCACTCTTCCAAGCGTCCGGCGTCTCGACGTAAACCAAATTCAATGCCGCCTTAGTCGCGAAGCCTTGACCAGTCGTCGTGGTGGAACGGTAATCACCCGCCGCAATCAACTTGAGCTTGCGATTTTCTGGCTCGTAAAGGTAAATGCCTTCGCGGGTGACGGCGTAGACTTCGACGGAGTAAACGCCCATAGCCGCAGGATTGACGCGTTTGCCGTCGGGGCGATTGATACCATTCGCCGACCAAAGGAGCTTGCTTAGTTGCACAGTCGATAAATCTTTGTCGACGAAGTTCCTGCTTGATTGCCGAAAAGTCAAGGCGTCCATAACGGTGAGCGTTTCTTTAGGTGCTGGATCTGACGGAAAAGCTATGTCACCCTGCGCGGCGTATGAAGGCGTCGAGATTAGCAACGTCGCCGCCAATGCCAGTAAAAATTTTTTCATGACCTTACCTCCCAAGCACATAGTAACCGCCCGTCTCTAAGAACTTGCAATACTCTCCGACTGCAACGACAAAATTTGTGAAGCCTTCCTTGTAGCCCGCCGCAGTAAGTTTCTTCATGTCGGCTTCGGTAAAGCTTTGATACTTGCCGCGCAGTTCATCGGGGAATTCGCAATAGGTCGTGCGTATCTTCGAGTTCATGGACTCAATCATAGCCTTAGCCACGGCGTTAAAGGTGTGGGCATGACCCGTGCCGCAGTTGTAAATCCCGTTGGCAATCGGATTGTCCAGACACCAAAGGTTAATCTTCGCCACGTCCTTAACGTAGATAAAGTCGCGCTTCTGTTCGCCGTCGCTATAACCGTCCGTGCCTTTGAAAAGCCGAGGTCCGCCGCCCAACTTCATGCGCTTATAAATCTGGTAGAAGATTGACGCCATCTTACCTTTGTGACTTTCCTGCTGACCGTAGACGTTAAAATATCTCAAGCCGATAATCTTGCTTTTAACCTTGTCGGCGAACTGGCGAACGTATCTATCGAACATGAGCTTTGAGAAGGCGTAAGGGTTCAGCGGAGCCTCGCAAGCCTCCTCCTCACGAAAGCCACGCTTGCCCATGCCATATACCGATGCACTAGACGCATAGATTAGCGGCAGTTGCTTCCTTATGCAGAACTTCAAAAGCTCTTTGGAATAATCGTAATTCGTCCGCATCATGAAGTTCACGTCGTATTGCATAGTATCGGAGCACGCGCCCTCGTGGAAGATTGCCTCAACGTTCTGCCCGAAACCGTCAAGTTTGTTAAGGAAGTCGTCCTTGTGCTGATAGTCGATAAAGCGAAGTCCGATTAGGTTCTTGAACTTGTCTCCGCCGCCCAAATCGTCAACAATTAAAATATCAGTGCGCCCGCGTTCGTTGAGTGCTCGGACAATGTTACTGCCGATAAAGCCCGCGCCGCCCGTCACGATAATCATAAAGCCTTGCCCCCTTTAGTCAGTGTCTTCTTTGATGTATTGAATGTAAGTTGCGCCGATACGTTCGCGGCAAGCCTCGACGACGGGATTTAAAAGCGTCAACGCCTCTTCATGAGTTTTAGCAGCCGCCGTCACTCGAACAACGCAACCATCTTCCTTAGCGTAGGTCGCGACTGTTGGATTAGTGCCGTCGAGTAGCTCAGCAAGCCTATCAGCTACGGGAGATTCACCAACGATAGCAATCGGCGCGTCGAACTTGCTAACACATTTGATAATCATCGACACGAGGACTTTATCACTCTTAGCGTTGAGGTAAAGCTCGCAACACTCCTCGAACATAGGTTGCATCTCATGCGGCGGCCCCGGCAATAGAATACAAACTTTGCCATCGCGTTCCATGACGCAACCGGGCGCAGTGCCGTGATGATTATAAAGTATCAGCGACTCGTCCGGGACAATCGCTTGCTTCTTCATGCCGTCAGAAAGCTTGCCGAAGCCGCGAGCCTTAGCCCGTTCCTCAAGGAAGTTCAAAACCTTAGCATCGACGACGGGACGCTTGCCGAAGTATTCCATAAGCATTTCCTTAGTTAAGTCGTCCTTAGTCGGTCCCAGTCCGCCAGTCATAATCACAGCATCCGCCCGCGAATATGCCACGTCGAGAGCTGACTTTATCCTTGCCGCGTTATCGCCCACGACTGTTTGATAATGGCAGTCTAAGCCGAGGTGCGCTAATCTCTTTGCTAAGTATTGCGCGTTCGTGTTGACGATGTTGCCCATCAATATCTCCGTGCCAACGCTTACAATCTCCACAATCACTGCAATCACCGCCGTTAAAATTTTAATGCGGCGATTATATCACGTGCCGATTGAAATAACAAAAAGTTTTTTGCGCAGAGATATCGCCGTGCTATAATGGCGGAAAAATTTTTGCGGAGGGAAGACTTTGAAACGCTACGAACATGGTGGGCAAGTTTATGACGCGTCGGGCAACGTGGGCGATTGGCTCGACTTCAGCGCGAATATCAATCCGCTTGGCTTGTCAGAAAAAGTTTTGCGGACGCTCGAAGGGAATCTGCGCGGCGTGGTGAACTATCCCGACCCTCAAGCCGTCGAACTCAAGAGAGCCATTGCCCAACGCTACGACGTGCCCGAAAGTCAATTAGTCGTCCTAAACGGCGCGGCGGAGTTCTTTTATCTCTACCTCAATGCGACCCGTCCAAAGCGTGTGGCAATCCCCGTGCCGAGCTTTTCCGAGTATGAGCGGGCGGCTCGTGCAGCGGGTTGCGACGTTGAACTTGTCATCACGAAGGCGCAAGAAGGTTTCGCCCTAGACGTTAGCAGGCTCCGCGCAGATTGCGTGATAATCGGTCGCCCTAACAACCCGACGGGCAACTTAATCACTGCGGAAGAAGTCTTGCGGCTCGCTGAGGTCTCAAGCGTCCTCGTCGACGAATCGTTTATTGACTTCCTCAACGTCGAATCAGTCCGGCGGCTTGTCTCGGAGAAAGTCTCGGTCGTGCAGTCGCTTACGAAAGTCTTTGCGATACCAGGCTTGCGATTGGGCTTTGCAGTCGTCGAAGAGAACTTAGCGCGGCGATTGAACCTGTCTAAGGACGTTTGGAACGTGAACTTCCTGGCGCAGAAGGCAGGCGTTACGGCGTTGAATGATGTAGATTACTTGCGGCGAACGCGTGCTTGGCTTGCGGCGGAGAAAAGTTTTTTTGTCGAACGGCTAAGCCTCCTGCACGGCGTGGAAGTCTTCCCTCCGTCAGTGAATTTCGTTCTGTTCAGGCATAAGCAAGCCGATAGAATCTTAAAGGAGTTGCGGCGGGAAAAAATCTTGCTGAGGAGTTGCGCGAACTTCGCGGGACTTGACGGCTCTTATCTAAGGTCGGCAATCCGTTCACGAGAGGAGAATCTTAAGCTGTTCAATGCACTGGAAAAAATTATTTAAGACGCGCGAAGGTTTCGGGCAATTCGTTAGCGTCGCGGGCATTTGCGTCAACCTACTGATAAGCGGCGTCAAGATTTTTATCGGCCTTATCAGCGGTTCGATTTCGATTATAGCCGACGGTCTCAACAATCTCGCTGACGTTGGCACTTCCGCGATTATGCTGGCGGGTTTTCGGATTGCTGCTAAGCCGCCTGACGAAGAACATCCCTTTGGGCACGGTCGCGCAGAATATCTCGCGGGACTTTTCGTGGCGGCAGGTATGATTCTTGTCGGCGGAAAACTCCTCTTTTCCTCCGTCGAGGAAGTTATCTACCCCACGGAAATGGAAGCCGGCTTAATAACCATGTTCGTGTTGAGCGTGTCGGTTGTCGCGAAACTTTTTCTTGGGGTGTTTTATCGATACGCGGCGAAAAGAATCAATTCGGAGGCATTGAGTGCGGCGGCTCTCGATAGCTTTACCGACTGCCTAGCGACGAGCGTCGTAATCGTTTCCATTTACCTTTGGATTGAGTTTGACATAAACATTGACGGCGGCGCGGGAGTGTTCGTATCGGCATTCATACTACGCGGCGGCTTCCAATCGCTCAAGGAGATTCTAAATCCTCTGCTCGGCGACAGACCCAATCAACAGCTAATCGACGACATAAAAAAAACGGTCATGACTTCACCCGACGTTCTGGGTGTTCATGACCTGATTATTCACAGCTACGGTGCGAAGAGGATTTTTATTTCAATGCACGTTGAGATGCCCGCGACGTTGAAACTTTTGGAGGCGCACGAGATTATCGACAAGCTTGAACGTAAACTGCAATCAACATTCCAAGTATCCGCGACACTTCACGTTGACCCCGTCATACAAGACGATGAGGCTTTCAACGAGCACAAAGAGCTTGCGATAAAAATTCTTGCGTCGATTGATACGCGGCTTTCGTTGCATGACTTCAGAGTTGTGCCATATAAGACGGGCAGGAAGTTAATCTTCGACGTGGCAGTTCCGTGGAACTTCTTGATGACTGACCGCGAACTTCGCCGCGAGTTTCAACGCCGCTTGATTAAGTTGCACTCCGACGACAGAGCAATTATCCACCTCGACCACCAATACTGCTAAGCTTGCTTGAAGAAATCCTTTAGCTTTTTAACTGCCTCTTGAATGTCTTCAACGACAAGTATTGGGCGATTCAATTCAGCGAGCGATTCAGGCTCAGTGCAGATGAAGCCAGCCAGTTGACGTGCTATCT
This sequence comes from Selenomonadaceae bacterium, assembly GCA_017534385.1. Classification (GTDB taxonomy): domain Bacteria; phylum Bacillota; class Negativicutes; order Selenomonadales; family Selenomonadaceae; genus Quinella. The sequence continues at coordinate 22,526 of JAFWCT010000065.1, read as the reverse complement.
TTCCAACGTATTGTTCGCTTACACCTAAGCCGCCTTGCCTTATCACAGCCAAGCAACCCGCCTTAGCAGGACGCTTATAAAACATGCCGTTGCAAGTCCAAGCTTTCGAAGGCGGATTAAGCCACTTGCCGCCGCTGACCTGTTCAATCTCTTTGGCGGTGTATGTCGGCTCCGGCGGAAGGTTTTCCACCTCAAGCACACGGGCAGGAAGACCTTCGCGGGCTTTGATGTACGTGAAGTGCCACGGCTCAAAGTCATATTCTTGCACAAAGCCGAACGCCTCGGCATTTTCTTTTAGCCAAGCTTTGACCGAATCATTATTAACGTTCTGAATGTCGACTGCCAAGCCGTAACCGTGCGAGCTTGTGCTGGGAACTGCGGCATAATTATTGTCGGGCTTCAACTGCCAAATCTTTCCGTCATACTCGACGCGGATTGATTCAGAAACCTTTGCCCTGTCGAGAGGAGTATAACGCTCCTCGAAGACGCGGATTTGCCGTTCAATATCCCTGTAAGCGTTAAAGGATTTGTTGACACTCAAGAACACGGCGTCTTGAGCGGCGGCACGAACCATAGCTAACCAAGCGCGGGCGGCGTCGAGGTAAAGGCGTCCTCCGCAGTGAATCTTCTTTAACTTATCGTCGGGCATTCTTCCATTTAGTTCGGGCGTGATACCTTCTGGCAAACAATCTTGCACATTGAACAGCGGCTTAGGTACGTTCAACGTCAGCGGCTTTTCGGATTTAGTCAGTAGTTCAACGACCTTTGATAGACCTGTGGCGTGCGACGACTTAACCAGAACCGTATCGCCGTCTCGCAAGTGTTCGCCAAGATTCTTAAGCAACTCGTCTAACGTCTTAAACCACGTGACATTGAGCTTATCTTTAATCATATTGTACGGATAACGCATGAACTCGCCGCAAAGTAAAAGACGGTCAGGCTCGGCAGCAAGCATTGACTTAGCAAGCCCCTTATGCAACTCAACGCTTTTATTACCAAGTGCCGCTATGTCACCGACAATCGCCACGCGGGCTTTTTTATTTGGCTCGAAAGTCTTCAGGTGTTGCAAGGCGTATGTCATCGAACCGATATTGGCGTTGTATGTGCTGTCGATAACCGTTAAGTTCTTTCCCGCGAAGTTGACCTCAAGAACATTGCCGCGACCTTTGACGGGACTAAACGTCTTTAAATGCTCCAAAGTCTTATCGACGGAAATTCCTACGGCAACAGACACTGCGACGACTGCCAATGCGTCATAAAGCTGTTCGGCGGGCACGGGGCAAGAGAGCTTATAAGACTTGTCCGCCACGAAGAATTCTGCGCCGTTCTTAAGCTCAGGCATTCTAACTGTAGCTTCTTCATGCGTGCCAAAGGTTATCACATTGAGATTGAAAGCCTTAGCCTTCTGCTCAAAAGTTTCGTAGCAGGGCATGTCGCGATTGAGTATGGCATAACTGCCCGGCGTCATTCCGCAGAAGATACGACTCTTATATTTCGCTAAGCCTTCTAACGTGCCAATGTTTTTATGCGACAAATGAGCCGGAGCAATCGCCGTGACCACAGCTATATCCGGCGTGATGTCGTAGGTTATGGAGCCGCGAGCTTCCGCTAAGGCGGGCAAGGACACTTCAAGTATCGCAAACGCGTCGTCTTGATTGACATGGGCAAATACCCACGGCACTTGCGAATATAAATTTCTATTCTCACTAGTCGCCGTGATTCTGTGATTATCAATCAGCACATGCTCCAACATATTACAAGTTGTCGTCTTGCCATTGGAACCCGTAACCGCGATAACCTTGCCTTGAAAGCGTTTCCTAGATGCCACGCCCAATTCAAATATCGCACGCTCGACATCATCGACCTTAAGCAGAGGGAAATCCTCCGGCAAGCCTTCAACGTCATGACTTACTATAGCTCCGTCAAGCTCGTTCATTTGCGCCAGAAGTTTGGAATAAGCTTTGTCATTAGTAGCTAATAACAAAGTCGGTCGAGGTTTTACTTCTGTGTTATTGGCAGCAAGCCTGAACGATTGAGCATACCAACCTGCAGGCGGAGGAACGAGCCATTCGCCGCCCGTGACTTTAGCAAGTTGCTCAGCCGTCCAACATTTGCCCGCCTCCGATTGATAGATTATGTCATCGAAGTCGCTGTTGTGATATGGCAAGCCTTCAATCTGCATTTTGATTAAGTCCGGAGCTTTCCACTCCCCTAAAATCTCTTCGTCAGCCGTCACTGATATTTCTATCCGCAAATCGACGTTGACTAACTTATTTTCATTACGCGGCGGAAGCAATCCAATCTTTTCACGATAAATGACGCCCGCTTTCCAACGATTGACGGGATACATATAATCTAAAAAGTCATGCGTGATTTTTCCTTGCCCGTAAATGGGAGCATCGCACTCCCGCGCAGGCACACCCTTTATCGTCAGCAGACAATCTTTATCGAACGGCTCATCAAGTGTCCAATAAGTTTCAACGTAAAGCATTCGTGGTTCAGTCAGCGTGCGACATTCGGGCGGCACGTAATAGCCGATTAACTTTATCGCACCGAACTTTTGCGGCGGGATAATCGCCTCGTCGGGAACTCTATCAACCGTCCATTCGGGACGCGGCTCGCTTAACGGTTCAATCAATCGCCGTTCCCGTTCAATGTCAACAAAGTCATCAGTAAGTTCAACCTCACGCGGCGGCGGATTGAACCTTATCTCAGCTACGCCTTTATCAGAAATTGTCACGTCCGTTTTAAATTCCTTGCAGAGCTTGACGAAACTTTCAGCGATTCTCTTAGCTAAGTTGACACCCGCCTTTAGCGTTTGCCCGAAGTCTTTAATCAGCGGAACAAAATTAATCTTCTCCACACCGTCAGCAGATATTTCTAAATTAAAACAGCCAGCCGGTCGCCTTATTGAATCAAAAAGAAAATCGCCCAGGTCATAAATAATCGGGCGGTCTTTATAGTTCTCTACGCCTTGAAAGAAATGAGCATGACAACCTAACACCACATCTGCGCCCAAATCAATCAAAAGGTGAGCTATGTTTTTTGTTTCCTCGGAAGGTGTGTAAACCTTATTCATGCCCCAATGCGGGCAGACAATCACCACGTGAGCTTTCTTATGCGCTTCGCGTATTCTGTCTTTGAAAACTTCTTTCCACAGCTCCGGCTTATTAATCGACAAGTAGGCCGTGCCGGGGCTGTCGTTAGTTGCGGCTGAAGTGCGTTTCCTAGAGTCTACGGAGAATATCGCAAGCGTTATGTCGCCGACCTTCTTATACACGGGCGCAAAGGCTTCCTCGAAGTTTCTACCTGAACCCGCATGTAATATCCCTGCCGCGTCCAAATAGCCCAGTTCCTCAAGCAAAGATTCCGTGCCGTAATCGCCCGCATGATTGTTCGCCGTCGTGACAATATCGATATTGGCTTTGGTAAGGATATTCGTCTGTTCGGGTCGGGCGCGCAGATAAAAGTAATGCTTAACAGAACTTTGCTCGCCGTGGGTGCCGATGACGCATTCAAGGTTCACCATGCGACAATCAGCCTGCCTCATTTCTTCAATCCGGACGAACGGTTTCTTTTTCCGCAATAAGTAGTTCATTCGTCTACCGATATTGACATCGCCGCCGCAAAAAAGAGTAATTGTATTCTTAAGCTCCGAAGTACTCAATAGCATACACCTCCATAAACAAAAACAACCGGCTTAACCGGGAATATCTTAAAACTTGGTGGAGACGAGGGGGATCGAACCCCTGACCTCTTGAATGCCATTCAAGCGCTCTCCCAGCTGAGCTACGCCCCCGTGACGCCGCTAATCTTAAATCATTTGCCGCTCTGTTGTCAAGCTTCGGAGCAAAAAAATCCCGCCTCGTCGACGGGAAAAAGTTTTATGACGCACTGGCTTTGAGCTTAGCGATTTCGTTCATGAGTTCCTGCGCGAAGTCAGCGAGGGCTTGCTTATCTTTTGTCGAGCCGGTGAACTTTATCGGCGTGCCGTAGACGACTGCTAGGCGTGGCAAAAACTTTTCGCGGGAGAAAATCTTTTCTGTGCTGACGATTGCGGCGGGGATAATCGGAGCCTTAGTCATGGCGGCAATCAGACTTATGCCCGACTCCGCCTTGCCGAGCTTGCCTGTCTTCGAGCGCGTGCCTTCTGGGAAGATACCTAAGCACTTGCCGTCCTTTAAGAGCTTAATCGCAGTCTTAATCGCCGTCTTATCAGCCGCGCCACGTTTGACGGGGAAGACGTGCAAGCTTCGACATATCGCCGCCATGACCAGATTGCTGAAGAGTTCTTCCTTGCCCATGTAATAAACCGTGCGAGCAATGAAGGTACCTAGGAAGGGAGGATCCCAGTTGCTTACGTGATTGGCAGCTAGGATAAACGCGCCGTCCTTAGGGATATTCTCCGCGCCGATAACTCGTGTCCGAAGAATCAATCCAAACCATATGCGGCATAAGGCTTTAAAAACTTTGTATAACATATCACAATCACCACGTTAGCCAAGTGTAGACGCTAAAAACCGTCAACAGTAAGACCTCGCCGAGCAAGACGGGCTTAAGCGTTGCGAACAAGTCCGCTTTGAAATAATCAATCGTGACGATTAGGCAGACGTGCGTTGGAGTGAGCATTTGCCCTGCCACGCCGAAAGCCATTGCTACGCCCGCCAAGTTCAAGTTGCCCGTGCCCAATGCCGCGACGATTGGCATGACGATTGCCACGTGACCTTGACTCATGCCCGTCAAGATTCCGATGATAAACGACACGCACGCGATAATCACCGGCACTGGTAATGGCGACGCTTGGAATGCCGCGACGATTTCGCCGAGGACTTCAGTCACGGAAAGGATTTGGATAAAGTAGAGGATACAGCAAATGTTAAGCGTCATCTTCCAATCGAACGCGCCGAGGAAGATTTCTTTGACGCCGACGGGACGTTTAACCGCCGCTAAGACGACAACCCATGCTACGACCACTGCGCCCGTTGCGATTGACGCATTGAGCTTGAAGAATACGACGACCATAAACACCGCCGCCACCGGTAGCAGGGCAAGTAATAAGCCGTTGCGTTCGTGACGAATCTGCGCGGGCGACTCAACTGGTTTTGTCTCGTGCGGCAGTTTTATTGGACGAATCAGAATCAGCCAACCAACCGCGATTGCCAAGCCCGTCACCCAACAAAGATGGCTGATGAACTCCCCGAACGTCACGCCCGCGATTGAACACGCCATAATCATGCCGGGGATAATCGGGCTTGAGAACTCGAACAGGTGCCGGAACCAGAAATTAATCGCGGCTTTGTGTTCAGGCGTCAAAGTCAATCGTTCGCTAAGTTCTTGGACAATCGGCGCAGAGAACCTTGCCCCACCTACGCTCGGCAACAAACCTAGGAACGCGGGCATTGCCGCCAATAAAATCTTCACGTCCGAACACAGCCGCCGCAATGCCTTAACCATGTCCGTTAATGAGCCGCTCAAGCGCAGTTCAATTTCCAAACACATGACGAAATACAGCGCAAAGATTATGTCGTAAGTCCTCGACAGCGTGAAGGTTTCGTAGAAGGCTTGCGCTAAAGAAATTGGGCTTGCCGAACGCAAAGCCCAGATAAAAAGTCCGCTCGCCAACATGCACAAGCCGATTTGTATTTTGAACCGCAACAGCACGATGATTATCAAAAGTGCCAGCGTCAACAGTAAAAAGATATTCAAGCTAAATCATTCCGTTTCATTGCCGCCCAAAAGGTAAAGCACGTCATTGGGATTTTGATTCGCCTGGGCTAGCATTGCCTGAGATGTCTGCGTTAAGAGATTGTATTTGGTGTAGCCCATCATCTCCTTAGCCATATCGGCATCGCGAATCGTCGACTCGGAGGACTGGTCGTCAGTTATCATCGTTGTTAAGTTGGTGGAAGTTCGTTCAAGCCTAGAGAGTGCCGCGCCGATTATCGACTGCTGTTCAAGGACTTTGTTTAATACGTTGTCAAGGACGTTGATTGCGGCGTTAGCGTCGTTCTTAGTCGAGATGCTTAAAATCCTTCCGTCGGAGCCTTTCAAGCCCAGAGCCGTCGCCCGCATGTCCATAAGCGTGAACTTGGTTGCGAAGTTTGAATCCGCGCCGACGTGGAAGGATAAAGCTTGGTCGCCCGTCTGAGTTTCGGCACGCTGATATTGATTGAATTGGTCTAACACGGAGTTGACGCTCTTTTTAACGTTGCCGTCCGCGTCGGTTATGCTGATTGTGAAGCCGGTGATTTGATTCTTTATGGCGTCGTCGTCGCCCGTGCTGCCTAACGAGGAGATAACCAAACCTTGCGCTTTGTCCGGCGTGTAGACATCCTTGCCGTACTTGTCCGTAATGCCCGTGATTAGTCCGCCAGTCGTCGCTTGCAGGTCAGAGACGTTGCTTATCTGCAGAATGTCAGTTAAAGTCTTGTTGCCTACTCGACCGCTTGCCTCTGAAAGTTTGCCGTCCATAACCCACGACACTTGATAATAATCGGTCTCGCGAATGCCAAGCCCTTCGCCCGCACGATTCTTTAAGCTCGTCAAAGCGTCGTCAACTGTGGTAGCCTCCGACAACCTTTGATTAAGGAGAATCGTTTTGGCGGGCACAAAGGCGTTGTTGCGTGTGCCGTCGATTAGATACTTGTTGTTAAAGGTGATTAGGGCGTTATCGTCAATCGCGTCAACAAACTGATTGAACCCCTTTTGAATCAAGAGGCGGTCTTCGTCGGTGTTGGAGTCGTTGGCGGAGTCGATTGCCTTTGCCTTTAGCGTCTTGATTGCGTCGACGATATTAGCCACGGCAGTTTCAGCGGTCTTTAACATGTTGGAACCGTTCTGCGTGTTCGAGTGCGCCTGGTCGAGTGTCCGAATCCTAACGCGCATGTGTTCCGAGATTGCATAAGCCGAGGCATCATCTTGTGCGTTGCGAATCTTCATGCCAGTCGAAACCTTTTCCAGATACTTCTGCGCCATAGATTGATTCGCCGTCATTTGATTGAGCGTCCGCATCGCGTCCATGTTGGTCTTTATTATCATCTTTAATTCCTCCTTGAAACCTTCCCTGATTACTTGCGAACTTCTTACGGCTATTGTATCAAAAAAACTTTTGCCGTCAATAAAAAGACGTCAACCTTTTCAGCCGACGCCTAAAAATTTTTATCCGTTCTCATCTTAGCAAACCGAGTACCGCGTTTGCATTTTGATTAGCTTGCGCGAACATATCTTGCGCTATCCTCGTTAACAGGTTGTACTTTGCGTAGTCTATCATCGTCTTTGCAATGTCCGCGTCGCGTATGGTTGATTCGGCGGCTTGAGTGTTCTCATTTACCGTTTACGATATTGTCTGCCGTATAGCCTAGGCGATTATCCATTGCGCCGAGGCTCGTGGCTTGATTGAGTGCGTAGTCAATCGCGCCGTCGATTATCCTAATGGCAACGATAGCATTATCCCGCGTCGTCGAGGAAACATCGTCTAGGGTTTTACCGTCCGCCGCCTTTAAAGTCGCAAGCCACTCCGCTTGCTTAGTCGTGTCGCTACTCAATGCGTTGTATTGGGCAATGTCGCTTGCATTGATGAGATTGCCGCCCGCGTCGAAGAGTTTTCCAACGCCGAGAGCTTTAGTCCTCATGTCCTCGATAAAAACGTTAATGAAGTCGTCCGCCGTCGTGCCGCTTTGAATCCGCAAAGGATTACCTGCAATTTCTTTCGTGCGCGTCTTGTCAGTGGAGGTCGTGCCCGTGCTTGAATTTGTTGTAGGCTCGACCTGCGCGATAATCCCCAAGTCAAGCGTAATGTCAAAAGTCGTCAGCCCGTTGCTTATCGTGCCCACAATCGAACCAGGGTAGTGATTTGCACCACCTATATCATCACCGACACGGCTTTGAGCATTGACTGTAGCTGAACTGCTTATGGTTATATCTCCTACTGAAGGATTCTCTCCATAATAATAATTATTAAAGCTTCCGCAACCAATTCCCGCGCCATAAAAGCTCGTCGCAGTGACGCTTGCATTGCCGCCGATTAAAATATTTCCTGCCCTTGAAAGATTTGGCGCAGTACCTATGCCGGCACCCGCATTTTGGCTTTTTGCAATGACGGTTGCATTGTTTCCGATTGAAATATCTCCTACACTCGACTGTTGACCAGCACCGATAGCCGCTGCACTACCACTTGTCGCAGTGACGGTTGCATTGTCGCCGATTGAAATATTTCTCATTCGTCCGCTACCGATAGCTGCACTCACAGTTGAAGTTGTTGCCGTAACCTTTGCATAGCCGCCGATTAAAATATCCCCCATTCTCGACAGCCCGCCCCCGCTACCGATTGCTGCCCCTTATCCTGTCGCTGTGATTGTCACATTGTCGCCGATTATTAAATCACCCAAAGGAATAAGATTTGAAGAAGAAGAAATAAGATTATCGCCGATAGCCGCACCATTAGTTAAACTCTTCGCTGACAAAGAACCATCTCCGACGATTTTTAAGCCGCCGCCAATATATATTGCCGAACAATAACGCGGTATGTTGTGTGTGTTGTTTTCGATAATGTTCGTGCCCTTGACCGTCAGATAATTATCCGCGCCTTGAAACTTGATTATACTCTTGTCTTCCGTGTTAGCAATATTGAGACCTTCAATCCAAAGGTTAGAATTGCCTTCCGCACGAGTGACGATTGAGACGTTGCTAAGTTGCGTGGCGGGCGTCTCTTGGGTGAGCTTAACATTTTGGGCGTTGACGGTGACAGTACCAGTGTAGCCATCCGCCAGAGAATAAACGCCGTCCTCGGTGATTGTGTAGTCGCCCGCAGAAATTATCGTCGCACCAACTGTTTGCGAAGTCTCCGAGGTCTGTGAAGTACCTGCCGTTGCGGAACTTTTTTGGAATACGTGCCGTCGAGGAGAACTCTGCCGTTGTAATTTGTCTTTAAGGCTATGTCGTTGATGTTCGCTATTCTCTGTGCAAATTCCGTTTGAATCAAGCTTCGGTCGGCGTTTGTATTTGAGTCGTTAGCGGCGTTAATCGCTAATTCTTTCAGCGAGCGGAGATTATCGACAATGTTGCTGATACCTCCCGCGCCCGTCTTCAAAAGTGCCGAGCCGTTCTGAACGTTTTGATTCGCCTGGTCGAGGGCACGAAGCTCCGCACGCATTCGCTCCGATATGGCATAACCCGAAGCATTATCCGCCGCAGAGATAATCTTCATACCGGTTGCCGCCTGCCGTAAAGCCTTTTGAGCCGCCTTGCCGTTGCGATTGAGAACATTGAGTGTCCGCGCCGCAGTCAGACTACTTTTTACCGCCATCACCATAAAGACTCCTCCTTGAAAAAATCCTCCATTATCTTTGCGAATCATTTTATCAGAGGAAGTTTTTATAAGTCAAACAAAAAGACGCCGCCCGCCTTGGACGACGCCTTAAAAGTTTTATCGTTCGTGATTAGTTTTGTTTGTCGAGGAGTTCAAGCTTGCCGCTCCTGGGGTGGAACATCAGCCCGTGAATTTTAACGTCTTTGGGGATAAGCGGATTGTCGCGGAGCTGATTAACGACCTTCATGACGTTTTCTTCGGGCTTCTGGAAAGAGTCCGTCCACTCGACAAGCTCTTTCTCGATCATCTTAATTGCGTCGGGGGAAATGCCGCGTTCCAACATGCCGCTCGTCAAGCTCTTTGAAGTCGTCTTCGCCATGCCGCATTCGTGGTGCCCGATAATCGCGACCTCTTGCACGCCGAGTTCATAAATGCAAACCAACAGACTGCGAACCGTGGTATCAAAGACACCGTTCAAGCAGTTGCCGACCGTCTTGATAATCTTCGCGTCGCCGCGTTTAATGCCGAGACACGGCTCAAGGAAATTGACAAGGCGGGTGTCCATGCACGTGACGATTGCCAAATGTTTCTTCGGTAGCTTGCTATCGTGATGATCTTCATGCTCGTAGGCTTTGTACTCGTCCGGCAGATTCGCGCAAAACTTCTCATTAACCTGAAGCATTTCATCAATAACTGACATTCAATTACCTCCCTAAAGTTTATCGAAGCTATTCTATACTTCCCGCCGCTTAAAGTCAACGCGACCGAACGTTTAGATTAAAAGCAATCTGTCCATCTCAGCGAGCTTGTCTTCTAAGTCAAAGTCAACGTCGTCCTCGTAATAAGTAAATGAATCATCGCACGTCTTCATCGTGATATAAAGGTATCTGTCTTCGTCCTCGTCCTCGGCAATGCCATAGTTGACAATCTCTTCCACGTTAATGCGTTCGTCGCCGAGCCGAATAAATTTCTGGAAGCCTTCCATACTCATCGCTCCTTTCTCATTAAAAATTGTATAATCTTTACTGATTGCTGTCAACGTTCTGGAGCTTGACCGTAGTAATTTTGTGAACGTCTCCATTATCTATCAACACGTTAGATTATCTATGTCGAAAGCTTTTCCTGCGCGGGCGGCTTGAAATTATTTTCAGCTTGTGATAGATTATGCGCGTTTAAAAATTTCTTGGGAGGTTTTATTCCAATGGCAATCAGTTTGAAAAAAGGACAGAAGGTTGACCTCACGAAGACGAACCCCGGCTTGAAGAACATTTTAATCGGCTTGGGCTGGGATACTAACAAGTATGACGGCGGCAAAGATTTCGACTTGGATGCGTCGGTCTTCCTGCTTAATGGCACTGGCAAAGTCAACAGCGACGCGGATTTTGTTTTCTACGGCAATCTTAAGCACGTAAGCGGCGCAGTTGAACATCTCGGCGACAATTTGACGGGTGCTGGCGAAGGCGACGACGAACAAATTAAAATCGACCTCAGCAAGGTTCCCGATAACGTCGAGAAGATTGATTTCACCGTTACGATTTACGAGGCGGAGGAACGCAAGCAGAACTTCGGACAAGTCGAGAACGCTTTTATCCGCGTGGTGAACGAGGCTACTGGCGAAGAACTTATCCGCTATGACTTAGGCGAGGATTTCTCGATTGAAACTGCGGTTGTTATCGGCGAATTGTACCGCAATAAGGGCGAGTGGAAGTTCAACGCGATTGGCTCTGGTTTCAGCGGCGGACTTGCCTCGCTCGGCAAGAATTACGGCGTCGATGTGTGATTGGTAGGGACTAAGGATTAGGGACTAGGGACTAGAAAATTCGGTTCCTAGTTCCTTTTTGCTAACGAAAGGAGAAATTACAATGGCAATCAATCTTCAAAAGGGGCAAAAGGTATCGCTCAAGAAATCCGACGGCAAAAAGCTTTCAAAGCTCATGGTCGGACTTGGTTGGGACGCGGCTGAGCAAAAGGGCGGCTTTTTCGGCAAACTTTTCGGAAGCACGCCCAATATCGATTGCGATGCGTCGGTTTTTGTCTGTCAAGGCGGCAAATTCGTCGACAACGATGATTTGGTTTATTTCCGCAACCTCAAACACCGTAGCGGCGCAATAAAGCACATGGGCGACAACTTGACGGGCGATGGCGAGGGCGATGACGAGCAAATTTTTATTGACCTTGACGAATTGCCGAGCCGCTACGATAAATTGATTTTCGTCGTGAATATTTATGACGCAGTGAGCCGCAAGCAACATTTTGGCATGATTCGCAACGCTTACATAAGAATTATCGACAATGACACCCGCGAAGAGCTTTGCCGGTTCAATTTAAGCGATGATTATACGGATATGCTGTCGATGATTGCTGGCGAAGTCTACAAACGCGGCGACGAGTGGAAATTCAACGCAATCGGCTCCGGCACGAAAGATACTGGCTTAAAAGAGTTGGCACAGAGGTTTAAATAAGATGAAAAAGCTTTTTGCGCTGATAATCGCGATTTTATTCTTGGTGACGGCTCCCGCGCAGGCAAATGATTTAGGCGTTGAACTTGAAGACATTTCAGCGGAAAAATTTAACGTAGTCATAGAAAAATTCTACGCGACGTTGCCAAAAGCTAAAGGCGAGTATAAAAGCCGCGTGCGTCCGATTTTGATTGAAGGCGCGATGAATACTGAGACGGAAGTTTTGATACGCGCGCTGAAAAATCCCGTGGCTTATCGCGAGCTGAATTATCTGTTCGTGGCGGGCATGTACAAAGATTATCCGGTCGTGATTGTGCGGACGGAAATTGGCGTTGCGAACGCGGCGGCGTCTACGGCTCTGGCGATAAAGAAGTTCAATCCCGTAGCAGTCATCAATCAAGGCACGGCGGGCGGTCATGACTCCGCGTTGAAAATCGGCGACATAGTCATTGGCGAGCGCAGTTTCGACCACACCGCGTTTAGAAGTGCTTATTCGGCGGCGGGCGCGGGCATTGACTTAACCAAGCAAGAAAATCTCGGCACTTACGCCTACGACGAGGCGAGCGGCAAGTTTCAAGCCTACACGGAATATTTCGCTGACCCGACGCTGTTTAATATCGCGTTCAAGGTTGCCAATGCTCACGAAGAATTTAACGCTGTGGCGGGCGTCATTGGTACGGGAAATACTTGGCTTGAATGCGTTGACTATGTGAACTTCCTGCACGAGACTTACGGCTCAAGTTGCGAGGAAATGGAGACGACTGCCGCCGCGTCGATTTGTCAAAGTGTGGGCGTGCCGTTCATAGGGATTCGCGTCCTTTCCGATAACGTAACCTACAGCCGCGAATACGTTCCGGAGACGGCAACAATCTGTCAGGACTTTGTTTTACTCGTCGTAGAAGATTATATCCGCGACGTGCTGAAAAAATAAAGGAGCTACTCCATGAGAAATCCCGCCGTCAGTGTGATTATCCCCGTGTACAACGCGCAAGACTATATCGGCGAGTGTTTGGACAGTCTCGTTAAGCAGACGTTAAAAGATTTTGAAGTTATCATTGTTGACGATTGCTCGACTGACGGTTCATGCGAAATCGTTAAAAGTTTCGGCGACAAGTTCAAAGTTTTGACGCTATCGAAGAACAGCGGCTGTCCTAGTCTTCCGAGAAATTTTGCTTTAGCGGCAGCTCGTGGCGAATACGTTTACTTCCTAGACGCCGATGACCTTTTGAGCGAGACCGCACTTGAGGAGCTTTACAAAGTTGCGGAAAAATTTTCGGCTGATGTCGTTCATTCTGAGAAATGTCTTGTGTTCGTGGACACGGATGGCATAAACAGTGCCGAGCCTAGCAGTTTTCAAACAGGCGAATTCGTCACTGAGCCGACGCTTGAGACTTTAGACATTGGCAAGCGTGTAATAGGTTTCACTCAAAAAAGATTTATGTGGCAAGTTTGGGGCAAACTTTTCCGCCGAAAATTTCTTCACGATAACAAAATTCTTTTCCCCGAAGTAAAAAACTTTGAGGACTTTGTCTTTGCGTTCGAGTGTCTCGTTTCGGCTAAAAAATATGTCCGCGTGCCGTTCGTGAGTTATTGTTATCGTGTAAGGGCTGATTCACTTTCGCACAAAGCCCAAGACGGTGTAAGGTTTATTCAAGACATTATCGGCGTTGTCAAGAGTGTGGAAGACTTCATGAGCGGCAGAAAGTTTTTCGTCGACGAGCCGCAATACAAATACATGCTGACGGATTTTTTTATGCAGGAGCGGTTTAACCTCTTCGCGCAAAAATTTATTGGCGATTACAACATTGGCGAGGTCTATAATCTTTGCAAGGAAATCTTTTCAAGGACTCCGCAAGATAACGTTGCAATGACGGCTTATCTGTTCATTGCGATAAATATTTTTAAACTCTACACAACTCAACAGGCTAAAGAGATTGAATCACTAAAAAAGAAACTGGAGGTATCAAGTTGAAAATTACAGGTTTAACCGATGCGCAAGTTCAAGAGGCAAAAGCGAAGTTCGGAGACAACTCAATCACCGAACAGGCTCGCGAGGGCTTCTGGGATAAGCTCAAAGGCAATTTCGACGACCCGATAATTAAAATCTTAATCTTCGCGTTGGTGCTCAACGTGTTCTTTGCGTTCATGGGCAAGGCGGAGTGGTATGAATCCGTCGGCATAGCTATGGCGGTTCTGTTGGCTACGTTGGTATCGACCTTTTCCGAGTACAAGAACGAGAGCGCGTTCCAAAAGTTGCAGGGCGAAGCGTCTTTGATAAAGTGCAAGGTCTATCGCAATGGCGTCGTCACGGAAATTCCGATTAACGAAATAACAATGGGCGATTGCGTGCTACTTCAGACGGGCGATAAGATTCCGGCTGACGGCGTGATAATCGACGGCTCAATACAAGTCGACCAGTCGATTTTAAACGGCGAGGCTAAGGAGGAGACAAAGACTCCTGCGCCCGATGAGGCAACCGATTCCGCCGCCGCAGAGAGTACCGACTTCCTTAACCCGCACAAAGTCTTTAGAGCGGCAGTCGTGGCGGGCGGCTCGGCAACAATGCGGACAGTCACGCTCGGCGATAACACCGTTTACGGCAAGATTGCGGGCGAACTTCAAATCGACGAAGACCGCGACACCCCGCTTAAGATAAAGCTAACAGACCTTGCCGGGCAAATTTCCAAGTTCGGTTATATCGGCGGCGTGGCGATTGCCGTTGCGTTCATGTTCGAGCGTATCGTTATCCAAAACAATTTCGACGGCGCGTTAATGGCGGCGTTCTGCTCCGACTGGATGAACCTTCTTAATAGTCTCGTCGAAGCAGTTATGCTAGCCGTGATAATTATCGTCATGGCTGTTCCCGAAGGCTTGCCGCTGATGATTGCTATCGTCTCGGCTCAGAATATGGGCAAGATGCTTAAAGACAACGTCCTTGTCCGCAAAATCTCTGGCATAGAGACGGCGGGCAGTCTTAATCTTCTATTCAGCGACAAGACCGGCACGATTACCAAAGGCTTGCTTGAGGTCGTCACGTTCCTGGACGGAACTGCGACCTTTACAGACACTTTTGACAAGCTAAGCAAGAAGATTCAATCGCTTGTGTCGTTGAGTGTCCGATTTAACAACGGGGCTGTCATCACGGGCGATAAGATTGTTGGCGGCAACATGACTGATAGGGCGTTGCTGGGCTTTTTAATCGGCAAGGACACTCCGCCCAATGTCAAAGTTGATGACACTGTTCCTTTCGACAGCGCGAAGAAATATTCCATGGCACGCGTCAGCGGCGATTACAACTTGTGGCTGATAAAGTGTGCGCCCGAACGTCTTCTTGATAAATGCTCCTACTACTACGACGCCGACGGCAACCGTCAAAAGCTCGCCTCGACCACCGCGATTAACGATAAGATTGATGAGCTTGCTAATCGTGCGATAAGGACGCTTGCGCTTGTCACGTATGAAGGCGACGTTGTGGACGGCAACATACCCGATAGCGGCTTAACGTTCGTGGGCGTGACTGGCATTCGCGACGACGTGCGACCCGACGCGATTAAAGCTATCGAACAAGTTCACTCGGCGGGCGTTCAAGTCGTCATGATTACCGGCGACCGCAAAGAGACCGCGCAGGCGATTGCTAAGGAGGCGGGCTTGATTGAGATTGACGACGCCATTGTTATAACTAGTGCCGAACTCAACGCAATGAGCGACGACGAAGTTAAGCAGAAGCTCCCGAAGTTCAGAGTTATTGCCCGCGCCTTACCCACGGATAAAAGTCGGCTCGTTCGCTTAGCGCAGGAGTTAAACTTAGTCGTAGGCATGACGGGCGACGGTGTTAACGATTCGCCCGCGCTTAAGAAAGCTGACGTCGGCTTTGCTATGGGCGGCGGCACTGAGGTTGCTAAGGAGGCTAGCGAGATTGTTATCCTCGACGACAACTTTAAATCAATCGGCAAAGCAATCCTCTACGGTCGCACAATCTTTAACTCAATCCGCAAGTTTATAATCTTCCAGCTAACGATTAACGTCGGGGCGGTGTTAATCTCGTTCGTATGTCCTTTGCTCGGACTTGAAAACCCGCTGTCGATAACGCAAATCCTCTGGGTCAATCTGGTCATGGATACGCTTGCGGCTCTGGCATTCGGCGGCGAACCTGCCCTTGATAGGTACATGGACGAGGCTCCCAAACGTCGCGACGAAAAGATTATTAACAGCTACATGTTCTCGGCGATTGGCACTGGCTCCTTATGGGGATTCGCTATGGGCTTGGTCTTCCTGCTTACAGACTTCAGCCGCGACCACTTCCGCGACATCAATCCCGAAGGCGTCACGTTTACTTTCGGCGGCGATAGCGTCTACGTCCTCACGGGCTACTTTGCGTTCTTTATCTTTATGGCGGTGTTTAATGCCTTCAACGCCCGCACCGACCGAGTAAATCTCCTCGACAACATCGGCGGCAATCCCGGCTTCCTAAAGGTCATGGCGATGATTGTCGTCGTGCAAATCGGTATGACTTACCTGGGCGGCGCAATCCTTCGTTGCTACGGCTTGACGGGTGGAGAATGGGCATTCGTCTTGGCTATGGCGTTCACGATTATTCCCGTTGACATTGTACGCAAGCTGATTGTCGGCTCAAACAAATAAATTCAAATCAAAAAGGATATTTCGACGTTGTGAAGAAATTTCTCGCCGAAGTATCCTTTATTTTTTGCGCAGGAGGGCGTTTGATATGGATAAAAATTTTCCAAGCGTATCGGTGATTATCCCGCTGTACAATGCAGAAAAGTACATCGGCGAATGCTTGGACAGTCTCTTAGCTCAGACGCTTAAGGATTTTGAAGTTATCATCGTCGACGACTGCTCAACCGATTCAAGCCCCGACATTGCCGATAGCTACCTTGCACGCTTTGACGGACGCCTGAAGATTATTTCCCTGCCGACGAATACGGGCAATGCTTCCGTGCCACGCAACGAGGGATTGAGGTTTTCTCGCGGCGAATACGTTTACTTCATGGACAACGACGACTTGCTCCTTGATAATGCGCTTGAAACTCTTTACGCCTGCGCGGAAAATTTTCGTGCTGATGTTATCTACATGGAACAGGGATTTATCTGCGATGAGGAAGGCTCTTCCAAAAGTTTTACGACAGTTTCTTGGACACCGCCAGAATTCGTAATTGACAAAAATAATTTGGAGAGTAGCGATATTACTAAACGTCTGGAAATACTTTTGAGCAAAGGCTACAGCGTGACACCCTGGACAAAGTTTTTGCGTCGGGACTTCCTCATTGCCAACAAGATTGACTTCCCGCTGATTAAAATCTCCGAGGACGTGCTCTGGACGTTCAAAGTTGTTTGCTTAGCGACAAATTTTCTGCGCGTGCCCAATCGCCTTTATGTTTATCGTTCGGTTGAGGATTCGTGGTCGCGTGCGAAACGAAAGCCGCAAGACAAAATAAAGTTCTGGCTCGCCCCGCTGAAGGTGGGCTTGGATTATTTGGAAGAGTTCATGGACTCGGAAGAATTCTTCGCACGAAATCCGAATTACCGCTTTGACGTTACGAATTTTTTTGTTAAAATGCAAATTGCTGGAATGCTCAGCGCGGTGAAAGATTTAAATCGCTACGAACTCTACGAGATTATTCACGAGACGTTCAAAGGCAAGCACGCCGCGTTGATTGCAAATCTGTTCATCGTGATGAATTTCTATCGTGATAAATGTTCGGAGGTGAGATAATGCAACTTAGCAAGGGGCAAAAGATTCCGCTCAACGAAAATTTCTTGACGATAAAGTTTCAACGCCCCGACAGCGCACTTGAGATTGACACGGCGGCTTTCCTAACTGACAGAGGCGGCAAGGTTGCGGGCGACGAGGATTTTGTTTTCTACGGCAACGCCCGCCACAATTCCGGAGCCGTCACGCACAAGGATGACGATTCGATTGAGATTGACCTTTCGAGGATTCCCCGCCACGTCGAAAAGATTTCCTTGACCGCCACGATTTACGACGCCGATAAACGCCGGCAAAACTTCAGCATGATTCGCGGCGCACTCTTGAAAATCTTCGGTGCCAGAGGAGAGGTTGCCACGTTCCCACTAGAAAATTTCACGGTCGAGACGGCGATTGTACTCGGCGAAGTCTACCGCTATAAAGGCGCGTGGAAGTTCAATGCGACGGGCGCAGGCTTCAGCGGAGGACTTGCCGCGCTGTGTAATAATTTCGGCATCGAAGTCAAGGACGTGCAACCTACTCCGCCGCCCGAACCTGAACGCCTTAAGATTAATACGAGCCGCGAACGTTCAAAGAGTACACGTCGGGAGAAAATCACAATCCCGCCGCCACCAACACATCGTGAAGAACCGCCTCAGCCTAAGAAGGTCGAACTTCGCAAGGGACAAAAGGTCAGCTTAGTCAAGAAAGGTAGCTCACTCGGCGAAATCGTCATCAATCTCAACTGGAGCCAGCCAGAAAAGAAGTCAGGCTTTTCCGGACGATTCACAAGCAAAGGCATTGACCTTGACCTTGCGTGCCTATTTGAACTCAAGGACGACAATATCGGCGCGGTGCAAGCTTTGGGCAATCACTTCGGCAGTCTGAATTATCCTCCGTATATTGCCCTTGACGGCGACGATAGGACAGGTGCAGTTGCGGCGGGCGAGACGATTCGCGTTAATGGCAAATTCGCAGATAAGATTCGGCGCATTCTGATTTACACGTTTATCTACGAGGGCGCGGCGAATTGGGAAGAGGCTAAAGGCGTTGTCACGGTGAATTGTCCTGGCAGTCCTGAACTAATCGTGCGCATGGACGAATACGGCTCGCGTAAGCCCACTTGCGCCATTGCCCTGCTTGAAAATGTCGGCGGGACTTTCAGCGTTGAAAAGGTCGTTGAGTTCTTCGACGACTCGGAGAAGATGGATAAAGCTTTCGATTGGGGTCTGAGTTGGACTGTCGGTCGGAAGTAAAGACTAAATAAACTTTGGAGGGATTAATATGGCAATCAGCTTGCAGAAGGGACAAAAGGTTGACTTGACAAAGGGCAACCCCAGTTTGAAGCGGCTCTTAATCGGCTTGGGCTGGAAATCCAAAAAGTATGACGGCGGCTCGGAATTTGACCTTGACGCGGCGGCATTCCTGCTCGGTGCTAATGGCAAAGTCAACGGTGATGATGACTTTGTGTTCTACAACAACCTCAAGCACAAGAGCGGCGCGGTTGAGCACATGGGCGACGAACTTGTCGGCGGTAGCGAAGGCGATGAAGGTGACCAAGAGCAAATAAAAATCAACCTCGCGCTCGTGCCCGCCAACGTCGATAAGATTGCTTTCACCGTCACGATTTACGATGCTGAGGCACGCCGTCAGACCTTCGGGCAAGTCAGCGACGCTTACATTCGAGTTGTCGACGACGAGACTGGTAAGGAACTTATCCACTATGACCTCGGCGAAGATTTTTCCGTCGAGACAGCGGTTGTTGTCGGCGAGATTTATCGCAATAAGGGCGAGTGGAAGTTCAACGCGATTGGTTCCGGTTGGAAGGGCGGCTTAGCGGCTCTGGGCAGGGATTACGGCGTTAACGTGTGATATAGTAAAAATTTTTCAGCGGAGGCTCTCGGCTATAGTCGGGAGTCTTTTTTGTTGGTATAATTGGCGCGTTAAAGGAGGCGTGGCATTTGAAAATCATGATGTCGGCTGGCGAGGCGTCGGGCGATGTTCACGGGGCTGGGCTTGCTAATGAGATAAAAAAGATTTCGCCGTCAACGGAACTGTTCGGACTCGGCGGCAATCTCATGGCAACGGCAGGCGTGCGACTCGTGCGCAATTACAAAGATTATAACGTTATGGGCGTCGTCGAAGTCATCAAGAACCTCCGCAAGATTTTAAAGCTCCTCGATGACTTAACGGAGCTTGCCCGCGAGGAACGTCCTGATTTGCTCGTGCTGATTGATTACCCGGACTTTAATTGGCGTTTAGCTCGTCGCGTGAAGAAGTTCGGAATAAAAATCCTGTCGTATATTCCGCCATCAGCTTGGGCATGGCGTAAAGGTCGAGCAAAGGACTGCGCGGCGGTCGCGGACGTGTTCATTGCAATATTTCCGTTCGAGTTGCCCGTTTATCAAGCGGCGGGCGCGAAAATTTTTTTCTTAGGCAATCCGCTAGTCGACACCGTTAAACCGTCAATGTCAAAGGACGCGGCTAGAAAATTTTTTGGCGTAAACGATTCGGAGCAAGTGATTTTGTTAATGCCCGGCTCGCGTCGACAGGAAATCAAACTCTTATTGCCGCCAATGCTCGAAGCCGTCAAGCTCTTGCCCGATAAAAAGTTTTTCTTGCCCGTCGTTGACAGCGTCGCAAATCTAATCGACACCAAAGGCTTAAATATACAGCTCGTCGAATCGGCGCGGCGTTATGACTTAATGCAAATCGCAGAGGCGGCAATCGCCACTTCGGGGACTGTCGTCTTGGAGGCGGCGTTATTGAATTTGCCGTGCGTCGTGCTTTACAAAATGGCTACGCTGAACTTTTTTATCGGCAAGCTTTTAGTCGATATAAAATATTTCAGTCTGCCGAATATCCTCGCCGACGAAGAAATTTTGCCCGAACTCCTTCAAAACGACGTTACAGCAGAAAAAATATCAGCTGAAGTGCTAAATTTACTTGAAAAACATTCCGAAATCGTTAATAAATTGCAATCAGCTTGTGAAAAGCTCGGTAAACCTGGCGCGGCAGCTCGCGTAGCAAAAAAAATATTGGAGACTGCAAATGAAGAATTATAAGCGACTTTTAGCATACATTAAGCCGTATTTAGGGTTATTTGGGCTTGCAATCGTCTGCATAATCTGCGCGTCAGGTGCGAATTTGTATTTGCCGTGGATAATTAAAGACATGATTGACAAAGTTTTAGCCGAAAAAGATATGGCAATGTTAAATTTTATTTCGGTAAGTATCGTGGTAGTTTTTGCTATTCGCGGCGTATTTTATTACGGACAATCGTATTTAGTGTCGTATATCGGTCAAAGAGTGGTCGTAGACGTGCGCGAAGTGATGTTTAGGAAGTTTCAACGCATGCCAATGGCGTATTTTGATAAACATCAAACCGGCGAGACAATGAGCTATTTAACGAACGACGTAGGCGCAATTCAGTCAGCTTTAGTGGATAATTTAATCGAAATGTTCACGGAAGGCGCAATTTTAATCGGTTCAATCGTGATGATGTTCTATTTAGACTGGAAATTAACGCTTTTAACGCTGGTAACGGTGCCATTAGTCGGAGTTTCAATGCGAATCTTCGGTAAAAAAATAAAATCGACGAGTAGAATAATTCAAGAGAAATTAGCAGATATAACGTCACTTTTGCAGGAAAGTATATCGTCAATTCGCGTTGTAAAGTCGTTTGTGCGCGAAAAATACGAGATTGACCGCTTTAAAGTGGAAAATGAGCTAAATTTCAAGGCGACGATTGATAATGTAAAAATAACGAGCCTATTAACGCCGACGGTAGAATTTTTAGCGGCGGTCGCAGTTACTTTTATAGTTTGGTTCGGCGGATATGAAGTCGTAAACGGGATAATTTCGGCGGGCGCATTGGTTGCATTCCTAACATACGCAGTAAATCTTGCCAACCCCGTAAAAAGATTATCGCGCATTTATGGACGACTTCAAAAGGCAATGGCGGCGATAGATAGGATATTTGGCGTGCTAGATTTGCCAGAGACTGTAAATGATAAGCCGAATTCGATAGAATTACCGCCGATAAAAGGCAATGTTAGCGTCGAAAACGTGACTTTTAGCTATGACGGCGTGCATAATGCGTTGGAAAATGTGAGCTTTGAAGTAAAACCGGGGCAAATGATAGCCTTTGTGGGGCCAAGTGGCGCGGGCAAGTCGACAATAGCGAATTTAATTCCGCGCTTTTATGACATTAATTCTGGCATAATAAAAATTGACGGTTACGACATACGCGATGTAAAAATTGACAGTTTACGCGAGCAAATCGGTATTGTGCCACAAGAAACGCTGTTATTCTCGACGACGGTAATGGAAAATATTCGTTACGGACGACTTAACGCGACTGATGAAGAAGTAATTGCGGCGGCAAAAGCGGCGAATGCTGATAAATTTATTTGCGAATTGCCAGAAGGTTATCAAACAAAAATTGGTGAGCGAGGCTTGAATTTAAGCGGCGGACAACGTCAAAGAATGGCGATAGCGCGGGCAATGCTTAAAAATCCGCAAATATTAATCCTCGACGAGGCAACTTCAGCTTTAGATACGGAAAGCGAAAAAATTGTGCAAGCGGCACTTGATGAATTGATGATTGGGCGGACAAGTTTTGTAATAGCGCACAGATTGAGCACGATTTTTGCGGCGGATAAAATTTTCGTAATAGATAAAGGCAGAATTTGCGAATCAGGCACGCACAAGGAACTTTTAGAACTCGGTGGCGTTTACAGTAACCTTTATAATATTCAATTTAGCAATCTTTAATAGAAATCCAATGACAAATTCAAGCACGAAATCAGAATCAGAGCATTGAAATTAGGATTTGCAGTCGAAAATTTATCGCGGGTGTCTTCGGACGTCTGCTTTTTTATTTCCAGCAACAAAAAAACCCTCCGACTTGCCGCCGAAGGGCTTTTTTAATGTTTTGCGTTATGAATTAGCGGATAATCTTCGTTCCGTTCTCTGCGTCGAAATTTTTCCAGAATTCGTCGCGGGTAATCGTGTTGCCGCTCTTGTCGGTGTAAATGTTGCCGTTAATTAT